>JBDLQQ010000166.1:0-21105 GCA_039800465.1 Verrucomicrobiota bacterium | reverse complement strand
AGCGATCCGTTCCTCCTCCTGCGTCAGATGTTCATGTACGCGGAGGGCGCCCAGGAGGAGTTCAACTGGGCCAACCTGCTCATCGGTCTGGTGCCGTTCCTGTTCCTGAACCGGATGCAGCGTCGGGAGAGGGGATGGATCGTGGGCCTCACCGCCGTCTACCTGACCCTGGCGATCCTCCTGATGGTCCTGCTGAACCCGACCGTGGACCGGCAGAGCCGGGAGCTGGTGAAGGTCTTCTTCACCGCCTCGCACATCGTCATCACCATGGCCGTGGGCTACGGCCTCTCGCTGATCGGGGCCCTGATCCTCACGGAGTACAAGCAGTCCCGGTTCTGGCTCCTCGTGGGCGCGGCCGTGGCCTGTGCCTTCAACCTCTATGAGGTCCTCTACACCTTCAACGAGACGGTCTTCACCATCCTGCGGACAGCGACCCTCCTGAGCCTTGCGATCTCCACGGTGTTCCTGCTGCTGGTGATCCTCCAGCGCGAGAAGGCCGCACTCATGCCGTTCCTCGTGCTGTTTGCGATCATTCCCTCGGACTCGGCCCTGTCGCACTGGGCCGACAATGAGCAGCTTGGGCACTACTTCGGGTTCTGGTACGGGCACGACATGTTCGAGCCCGGGATGGACACCCCGGCGGCCCCGGCGCCGAAGGACAAGTCAGGCAAGCCCCTGTACCCCTCCATGGCCCGGGATGCGGTGCTGTTCGGCGGCACGGATCCGGGCCGGTTCTGTCCCACCTACATGGCGTTCGCCGAGAGCTTCACCCCGCCCGAGGATCGGACGAACCCGAAGTTCGATCGTCGGGACGTCTACGTGATCACCCAGAACGCCCTCGCGGACAACACGTACCTCGACTACATCCGCGCCCACTACAACCGCAGCGCCCAGGTGGATCCACCGTTCTTCTACGGGATGTTGAACGACGCGAAGTCCGTTGCCCGCGGTCGGACCAACTCCCTTGCGACGCTGGCGACACCGCTGGATGAGAGGCTCACCGACCTCGGTGCCCGATTCGAGAAGAAGCGCCGGGCGGGCAGCTCACTGTTCGTGCCCTCCAGCTTCAAGGACCTCAATGGGTTCCGCTCCCTGATCCAGGCGGCCTCTGATCCGGTATCCCAGTTCCTGAAGGACAAGCTGGGTGTGGCCTCCACGGCGGGAGAACGGGAGTTGGCGGACGCCCTGAATCGACTCCTCGAGGGTCCCTCGATCTTCACGGCCGACCGCTTCAAGGGCGTGACCCTCACGCCCCATCTCCAGCAGTTCGTCGCGCAGGATCCACCCACCTTCAACCGCATCCGCCTGAACCGCCTGCTCCTCGAGGCGGCCTATCCCGATCTGATCGCCGTCAGCGAGGCGGGTCTCTATCCGGACCTCGAGATCCTCACCCCCTCGATCCGGGACTCCTCGAACTGCTTCCAGGAATACACCGAGGACGCAGCGCGCCGGCACCAGCTCAAGCAGCTCGAGCCGGGTGAGATCGTGAACGTCCTGCCCGACGGCCGCGTGTCGGTCTCGGGTCAGGTGGCGGTCATGGCGATCAACGGTCTGCTGACCAAGGTGATCTTCGACGCGAACCCGAACCACGAGTTCTACGTCGAGGAGAGCTTCCCGCTGAAGTGGATGTATCCGCATCTGGTGCCGGCGGGGATCATCATGAAGATCGAGCGCAAGCCGCAGGAGTCGCTCTCCGAGGAGGTCATCGCGCGCGACCACGAGTACTGGAGCCAGTACAGCGACCGGCTCATCGGCAACTGGATCCGGTACGAGACCCCGGTGTCCGAGGTGGTCGACTTCGTGAAGCGGACCTACATCACGCGGGATCTCCGGGGGTTCAAGGGCGATCCGAAGTTCGTCCGCGATCGCAATGCGCAGAAGGCGTTCAGCAAGCTCCGCAACGCGATCGGCAAGACCATCTACACCTGGCGTGCCCAGAACTACTCGAAGACCCCCGAGGAGCAGGCGATGTACCTGCGCGAGGCCGAGTTCGCCCTCAAACAGGCCTTTGCCTACTGCCCGTACAGCCCGGAGACCGTCTTCAACTACGTCTCCCTGCTGGCGGGGATGGGCCTGTATGAGGAGGCCGCGGCCGTGGCCCGGACCTGCTACGAGTTCGATCCCGACAATTCCGGGGTCCAGGGCCTGGTGCAGCAGGTCGAGGAACTGCGCAAGGCACGCCCCCCTGCAGCGTACAACCCGCGGGGAATGCAGGACTTCGAGAAGAAGTTCAAGAGCCAGCCGACCAACGTCGACCTGGGATTCCAGCTGGCCTCCGCCTACTTCCAGGCCAACCGTAGCAACGACGCGATGGGCGTCCTGGAGCAGCTCCTGACCAATGAGGCGAGCGATACCCGGACCCTGGTCTCCCTCGCGGAGGCGTTCCGTCAGGTGGGCCTCGTGGAGAAGATGGAGCAGGCCCTCGAGCGCTATGCGAAGAAGTCGCCGACCAGTCCGGAGGCGTGGTTTGACCTCGCCGCCGTCCAGGCCGCTCTCGGGAAGACCGAGGGCGCCCAGAGGAACCTCTCGATGGCGATCTCCCTCAGCGACACCCGGCTCCAGGCGGATCCGAAGGCGCGGAATCTGCGGGATCTCTACGCCTCGGATGCCCGGTTCGATGCCATCCGAAAGAACCTCAAGCTGCCTACCAGGTAGTTGAGAGCTGAGAGTTGAGCGTTGAGGGTTAATGCGTGGTGAGCAGTGCCCTGCGAACAGGGCGCGGGAGCACCCATCGTGGCACGGATGTCCCAATCCCGGGTGGGTGCTGGCCCCCATGGGGCTGCATGAACCTCGGGACATGGCTTTTGCCCCTTTTGGGGTTTCTCGGTATCTGGGGCCCCGGATAGGCTCCGGGCATGCCCCTTTCCGACCTTTCACGACGCTCCTTCCTTGTCTCCACGGCCTCCGCGGCGGCCTTTCTGGCCCACCCCCTCCGCGCCGCGACCCCTCGGCGCAAGACCATCGCCCTGATCGGAACCGAGGTCCGGCTTCACTCCCATGCCCAGCATTTCATCGACCGGTTCCTGCTCGGCTATGGTTGGAACGGGGGATGGCGCCGACCCGAGGTGGACCTCGTGTCCCTGTACATCGACCAGCATCCCAAAGGCGACCTGTCACTGACCACGGCAGCACGCCATCGCGTACCGATCTACCCGACCATTGCCGAGGCCCTGACCCGTGGCACCGGCAGGCTGGCGGTCGATGGGGTCGTGGTTATCGCGGAGCACGGTCAGTATCCGAAGACCGCGATCGGACAGACCCGCTACCCGCGCTACCAGTTCTTCAAGGAGATCGTGAAGGTGTTCGAGGACAGCGGCCGCAGCGTCCCGGTCTTCAACGACAAGCATCTCTCCACCGAGTGGTCGGAGTGCGTCGAGATGGTGGCGGATGCCCGGCGCCTGGGATTCCCGTTCCAGGCGGGTTCCTCCCTCCCGGTGACCCGGCGGATGCCGGCGATCGACATCCCGGTAGGCACCCGGATGGTCGAGAGCGTCTGCGTGGCCTATGGTGGATCCGACAGCTATGACATCCATGGTCTGGAGACGGCCCAGTGCATGTCGGAACGCCGCAAGGGTGGTGAGGTGGGGATCCAGCGGGTGACCGCGATCCGGGGTGAAGCGTTCTGGGATCGGGTGGCTCAACGGCCGGACACGCGACGCCTGGTGGAGTCCGCCCTGAGCCGGAGCCACAATCTCCCTGTGACGGATGGTTATCCGACGGATCCGGTGACCGTCGACTGGGCCCGCCGGGTGTTCCCGAATGGGTGGGGCTACTTCATAGAGCACCGGGACGGCTTCCACACCACCCTGGTGATGGTCGACATCCGCGACTTCAACTACGCCGGTCTCGACCGCTCGGGTCGCATCCACTCCTGCCAGATGTACCTGCCGATGCCGACCCATGGCTCGACGACGGCGGACTTCTTCAACCCGCAGATCCGTCACATCGAGCGCATGGTCCTCACCGGACGGCAGCCGTACCCGGTGGAGCGGACGCTGTTGACGTCCGGGATGACCCTGGCGGGCGTGCAGTCGCTCCATCGTGGGGTACCGGTGGAGACCCCGGAGATGGCCGTGCGCTACTCGGTGCCGAACGAGTCCTGGTTCTGGAGGGACTGAAGCTGTTCCGGGGCGACAGGCTCCCCAGAAATCCGGTTGGACCGTCGGATCCGGGAACTAGGCTCTCGGCGTTGATGACGCCCATCCCCTCAGATCCTGCTCCCGGGGCCGTCGGCAACCCACAGGGAAGCCCGCATCGGGCGGCGGCCATCCTGGTGGTGGATGACAGTCGCATGATGCGCCTCGCACTTGTCCGGGCGCTGCACGAGATCGGGTTTGAGAACGTCAAGGAGGCGTCGGATGGACGTCAGGCCCTCGATCTGGTCCGCCAGCGGCGATTCGACCTGATGCTGCTGGACATCGAGATGCCGGTGATGACGGGGCTTGAGGTCCTCCAGACGCTCCGGGGGCGCCCTTCGTCGGAATGGTTCCCGGTCATCGTGGTCTCGGGGAGCGAGGAGACGGGCAGTGCGGTGCGGTGCATCGAGGCCGGAGCGGAGGACTATCTCCCGAAGCCCTTCAATCCGACCCTGCTGCGGGCGCGGGTCACGACGTCGATCGAGAAGAAGCATCTGCGGGACCTGGAGCGTCTCCGGGTCGCACAGCTGCAGCGTGAGAAGCAGCTGCTGGAGCGGACCCAGCGTCGGCTCGAGGAGGAGTTGGCCGAGGCGGCCCGCTATGTGGCCTCGATCCTGCCGCCGCCGATGGAGACCCCGTTCCGGATCGTGTGGTCCTACCTGCCCTCGACCGAATTGGCGGGGGACTCCTTCGGATACCACTGGATCGACGACACGCACTTCGCGATCTACCTGCTCGACGTGTGCGGGCATGGGATCGGCGCGGCCCTGCTGTCGGTTGCGGCGATCCAGATGATCCGTGCGGGCTCGATGGCCGGTGTGGATTTCAGGGATCCCAGCCGGGTGTTGGCGGCCCTCAACGCGGCGTTCCCGATGGACCGGAACAACAACAGCTATTTCACTCTCTGGTACGGGGTCTACGACACCGCGAAGGGGGTCCTCCAGTTCGCCTCGGCGGGACATCCTCCGGCGCTGCTGGTGACGGGTATTGGGACCAGAGCTCCTCAGGTCGAGCGCCTGGGCACCGGGGGGATGATCATCGGGGGGCTTGCGGACATCGTGTACCCCTCCCGATCGGTGGTGGTTCCCCCGGGGTCGCGCCTGTTCGTGTATTGCGATGGCGCCTTCGAGATCGAGCTCCGGGATGGGTCACGACTCGACTTTGATGCGGTGTTCGTCCCCCGGGTGACGGCCATGGCGGGCGATCCGAGGGCACCGGCGGCGTTGCTGGAATGGGCCCGGTCGATCCACCGGACACCGGAGCTGGAGGATGACTTCTCGATGATGGCGGTGGAGTTTCCGGTGGCGTCGGATGGGTCGAAGGGGGAAAGCCAGTCCCGCGGTTGACCAGAGGACAGGTCGCTGGTTCCTTCCGTGCATCGTGAGCATGACTTCCCTCCGTCTGGCTGGCCTTCTGGCCGTCGCCACCATTCCCGCCCTGGCCCAGCAGATCCCGGTCATCGAGCGTCGTCTCCCCAATGGCTTCAGGCTCCTGATGGTCGAGCGCCATGAGGAGCCCCGGATCGCCGGCGGCTGGGTGGTGAAGGTCGGAAGCGCCAACGAGCATCTGGGCATCACCGGCATCTCGCACCTCTTCGAGCACATGATGTTCAAGGGCACCCCGACCCTCGGCACCAAGGACGCCCAGCGGGACCTCGAGCTCATCGCCGAGCAGGAACGGGTCCGTGGCGAGATGCGCCGCGAGGAGGCCGCCATGCGGGTGGCGCTCCGGGAGGGCAGGCTGGAGGACGTCACCAAGCCGGAGAACTTCACCCCGCGCTACAAGGAGCTCGAGGCCGAGTTCAAGAAGCTCATCGACGAGCAGCGGCAGCTCCTGGTGAAGAACGAGTTCGACCGCGTCTACACGACCGCCGGCGCCTCGGGCATGAACGCCTTCACCAGCGAGGACATGACCGGCTACTTCATCACGGTCCCCTCCAACAAGCTGGAGCTGTGGTGCTGGATGGAGAGCGAGCGGCTGCTGCGTCCGGTGTTCCGGGAGTTCTACGCCGAGCGCGATGTGGTCTATGAGGAGCGCCGCATGCGCATCGAGTCGACCCCCATCGGCAAGTTCGGCGAGGAGTTCAACGCCATGTTCTGGGACGCGCATCCCTACATGTGGCCCGTGATCGGCTGGCCGAGCGACATCCCGAACATCACGAAGAGGGATGCCGACGCCTTCTACGCCCTCTACTACCAGCCCCAGAACATCACCCTGATTCTGGTCGGCGATTTCCAGCCCGACCAGGCCGAGGCGATGGCCCTGCGGTACTTCGGTCGGATCCCGGCCGGGACCCAGCCGCCGCCGGAGGTGGTCACCCGGGAGCCGAACCAGCCCGCCGAGAAGCGCATGTACGCCGAGGCGGAGACGAACCCTCAGGTCGACATCCTCTGGAAGACGGTCGGGTACCGCCACAAGGACAGCTATCCCCTCGACGTGCTGCAGCTCCTCCTGAGCGACCGCACCGGCCGCCTCTACAAGGGCCTGGTCCTGGGCAGCCAGGTGGCCACGGAGACCTACGCGATGCAGGACTCCAAGAAGTGGGCCGGCCAGTTCAACATCGGCGGCGAGGCCAAGGATGGGAAGAGCCCGGAGGAGGTGGAGCAGGGGATCTACGCCGAGCTCGAGAAGCTCAAGAACGAGCCGGTGCCGGCCGACGAGCTCCAGAAGGTGAAGAACCAGTTCGCCGCCTTCGAGTACCGGAAGCTCACCGCGAACTTCCCGATCTTCATGCAGGTCCTCCAGGCCGAGGGACTCGGGGACTGGCGCGAGGTGAACGAGGCCAACGCCAAGCTCCAGGCGGTCACGGCCGAGGACGTCCAGCGCGTCGCCCGGAAGTACTTCACCAAGGAGTCCCGGGCGGTCGCGATCTATACCCGCAAGCCGGGCACGGGTGCGGCGAGCGACGACCCGGATCTCGCCGGGCTGGCAGCGGACCAGAGGCCGATGGTCCGCCGGATCGTCGAGTCCCTCACCGCCGAGAAGGATGTCGCGAAGCTCAAGGAATTCCTCGGCCAGCTCGAGGCCCAGACCGGCAATGCCGACCCGAAGCGCCAGCAGCTCCAGAAGATCCTGCAGAAGAAGGTCGCGGCACGGATTGCCGAGCTGGAGAAGAAATGACCCGCCGCTGAACCCCCACCGACATCTTCACGATCCATGAAATCCCAGTTCCTCTCCACGGTCCTCGCGGGTCTCGCCCTGGGCCTCACCGCGTTCGGCGCCGACATCGTCGACCGGCCCGAGAAGCTCACGTTCCCGGCCCTCAGGTTCGAGCCGCCGAACCCGGCCCAGTTCCGTGTGCCGCTGAAGTCCGGTCCGGTGGCCTATGTCGTCCCCGATCGGACCCTGCCGCTGGTGACCATCAGCATCACGGTCCGGGTGGGCAGCTATCTCGATCCTGACGGCAAGGAGGGCCTGGCTGAGTTCGCCGGCTATCTCCTGGCCCGTGGCGGGACGAAATCCCGGACGGCCGAGGAGCTGGAGGAGCGGCTGGCGTTCCTCGCCGCCAACCTCGGTTCGGGCATCGGGGATGATGCGGGCTCCGTGAGCCTCAACCTCCTCTCCAAGGACCTGCCGGAGGGCCTGAAGATCCTCCGTGAGGTGCTGACGGAGCCCCGGTTCCAGGAGAACAAGCTCGACCTCTACCGCCAGCAGAACATCCAGGGGATGAAGCAGCGGAATGACGACGCGAAGTTCATCAAGGCCCGCGAGCAGGAGCGCCTTGCCTACGGAGACCGCTTCTGGGCCTGCCGTCAGACCACCGAGAAGAGCGTCAACGCGATCACCCAGGAGGACCTGAAGGCATTCCACCAGAAATGGGTCCATCCCGCCGGTTTCGTCGTGGCCGTCAGCGGCGACTTCGAGCGCGACGCCATGGTGGCCCAGCTTGAGTCCCTGTTCTCCAACTGGCCGTTCAAGGGCGAGAACCCGCCGGCGATCCCGGCCGACATCTCGATGTCGCCCCCGGGCGTCTACTTCGTGAAGAAGGACGTGAACCAGGGCCAGGTATCGATCCTCCTGCCGGGGGTGATGCGTGACAACCCCGACTTCCTGGCGATCCAGGTGATGAACGACATCCTCGGTGGCGGTGGGTTCACCTCCCGCGTCATGAACCGGGTCCGGTCGGACGAGGGCCTGGCCTACGGGGCGGGCTCCGCGTTCCCCGGGGGCGTCTACTATCCGTTGGCGTTCCAGGCCGGGTTCGCCTCGAAGTCCCGCTCCGTGAAGTACGCCGCGAGCATCGTGTTGGAGGAGATGACCAAGATCGCCTCGACCCCCGTGAGCGATGAGGAGCTCCAGACCGCCAAGCGTTCGTTCATCGACACCTTCCCGGAGAACTTCAACACGAAGGCGAAGGTGGCGGGCCGCTTCGCGAGCGACGAGTTCACGGGCCGTTTCGCGAAGGACCCCACCTACTGGCAGACGTGGCGTTCCCGCATCGAGGCCGTGACCCGGGAGGACGTCCAGAGGGTGGCCAAGGAGCATCTCCATCCCTCCAAGGCCGTCATCCTGATGGTGGGTGACGAGAAGGACATCGACCTGGGGGACCCCAAGCACCCGTTGACCTTCAAGGATCTCTCGAGTGGCCCCCTGGTCCAGGTGCCGCTCCGGGATCCCCTCACGATGGAACCGCTGCCGGCGGAGTCCCGCTGACGTCCATGGCGTCGCCCCAGGGCTCCTCAGGGACTGTTCCAAGGCGGCTGACTGGCTACCGGGTTGGATCGGTGCCGTATCTCAATGCCCTGCCGCTCACGGCCGGCATCGAGTCGGAGATCCTCCGTCTGCCCCCATCCCAGCTCGCGATCGAGCTGGAGCACGGCCGGCTGGATGCAGCCCTGGTCAGCACTGCGGAGATCCTGATGTCGTCCCAACTCCGGGCCATGTCCGGCTACGGCATCGTGTCCCGGGGCCCGGTCCTGAGCGTGTTCCTGGCCCATCGCACGCCCCTCGATCGTCTGGAGTCGATCTGGGTGGATCCCGCATCACTCTCCAGCGTGAACCTGCTGCGGGTGCTGTTGGCGGAGCGGGGGCTCCGCCCGCGATTCGTCCCGTTGGAATCCTACGAGGCTGCGCTGCGTCTCGACGACGTGCTGTTGATTGGCAATCCGGCGCTGGCGTTTCTGAGGAAGGATTCCGATCACACGATCTGGGACCTGGGCGCGGCGTGGCAGGAGCTGACCGGACTCCCATTCACCTATGCGCTGTGGGCGATCCGCGACGGGGTGGATGCGGGTCCGCTGGTGGCGACCCTCAGCGAGGTGGCCCGGGAAGGATTGGCGCGTTTGCCGGAACTGATCCGCGAGAGTGCGGACTTCGATCTCCCCCTGCGGCTGGCCTACGTGGGCGGTCACATCCAGCATCGTGTCGACGACTCGGCCCGGCGGGGTGTTGATCGGTTTGCCGAGCTCCTGGAACGCCACACCGGGCGTCGTCCCCATCCCATCCGTTGGGTTGGGATCGACTCCTCGAAAGCCGAGGGTTGAGAGCGGAGGTTGGAACGGGCTTGTCGGGATTCCTGGGGAGAACGGGGGGATCCTCTTTCCCGGGTGCGTGCGCGAGCGATGTCTTGCCTCTCCAAGGCGGGCATGGGTGGGCCATGGTGTGCAGGGTGTCCCTGCTGCACTCGGCCCTCAATCGGCCCCACCTTCGGATGTCATTTCTCGACTCCCTCAGGTTCCACCCACTTGCCGTGTTCCTTGATGAGGTCAACGAGCCGCTCCACCGCCTCGGCCTCGGGGATGTTGAACTTCACGGGCTTCTTGCCGACGTAGAGGTTGATCTTGTTGGGGGCGCCGCCGACGTAGCCGAAATCCGCGTCCGCCATCTCCCCGGGGCCGTTCACGATGCATCCCATGATGGCGATCTTCACGCCCTTGAGATGGTCGGTGCGGGCCTTGATGCGGGCCGTCACGGTCTGGAGGTTGAACAGTGTGCGGCCGCAGCTGGGGCAGGCGACGTAGTCGGTCTTGAACGACCGGCAGCCGGCGGCCTGCAGGATGTTGTAGGCGAGGCGCAGGGATTGTCCGGCCCCGGACTCACCGCGGACCAGGATGGCATCGCCGATGCCATCGGCGAGGAGGGAGCCCAGGTTCACCGCCGCCCGGAGCAGGGCGACCTCCGGGGAGAGCGGGACGGGTTCGAACGTCAGGCAATCCTTCAGGAGGATCGGGTTGTGACGTCCCAGCTCGTGGAGCCGGACCGCCAGCAGCCGGAAGGCCTGGATCGGCGGCAGGTCGATGCCGTCCTGCACCGTCACCAGCTGCGTGTCACAGGCGACCGTCTCCGGTGCGATGGGGGAGCGGGGATCGAGCTCCAGGAGGTTCAGGTCCTCATGGATCCCCTCGGGCTTCACGTCGCTCTTGGGGGAGATCAACGGCGCGACCTTGTCGTGCGTCGCCCGCGTGACGACGACCCGGACCACGGATTCGCCGCCGCAGGTCGTTGACCCGAGTGAGGCGCTGGCTGAGTCGCGACGACGGTAGACGAACGGATCCCACGGCAGCTGGAGCCCGGTTCCGGAGGGTTTGGACTGCGTGAGACGGGGGATCTGGGCGAGCAGGTCGTTGCAGACGGCGATCTCGCGCGGGCTGTCCTCGGTCAGCGACACTCGGATGGTGTCGCCGATGCCGTCGCACAGCAGGGAGCCGATGCCGATGGCCGACTTGATGCGTCCATCCTCACCCTCGCCGGCCTCGGTGACGCCGAGGTGCAGCGGGTAGTTCCAGTCGGGACCCTCCTGCTCGAGCCGGGCCGCCAGAAGGCGGTAGCACTCGATCATCACCTTGGGGTTCGACGACTTCATGGAGAACACGAAGTTGTGGAAGTCGTGCTTCCGGCAGATCCGGGCGAACTCGAGGGCGCTCTCCACCATGCCCAGCGGGGAATCGCCGTACCGGTTCATGATGCGGTCGGACAGCGATCCGTGGTTCGTGCCGATGCGCAGGGCGCGTCCCAGTCGTTTGGCCTCGATCACGAGGGGGGTGAACTTCTCCTCGATCCGGAGCAGTTCCGCCGTGTAGGCGTCGTCGGTGTACTCCTTGATGGCGAACTTCTTGGAGTCGGCGTAGTTGCCGGGATTGATGCGGACCTTCTCGACCCATTTAACGGCCTCCATGGCGGCCTCGGGCTTGAAGTGGATGTCGGCCACGATGGGCACGTGGCAGCCGACGGCCCGCAATTCCCGGACGATGTTCTCGAGATTGGCGGCGTCCTTCACCGTCGGGGCGGTGATGCGTACGATCTGGCAGCCCACGGCGACCAGTTCGAGGGTCTGACGCACGCACTCGGCGGTGTTCATCGTGTCGCAGGTCAGCATGGACTGACGGACGACGGGATGGTTCCCGCCGATGACCACCCCGCCGCGGGAGGGGTCGCCAACGGTGACCTCACGGGTGGGGCGTCTGTGGAACGACCAGGGAGAGGCGCAGTAGTTCATCGAACGTGGCGGCGAGGGTATGGCGAAACGACGCGTTGGGAAGCGTCGAAAGGGGGCCATCGCCAGGGTGGTCGAGGCCTTTCGGAGACCCGCGGGAGGACTTGTCGGGTCCTTTCCAGCCCGTGCAGTCTCAGCCCATGATTCTCCCGTCCATGAGCCCCAAACTTCCTGGTCGTCGCATGGCCGGTATCCTCCTCTTCGGCGTCGTCGCGGCCTTGTCGATCCTCGCCGAGGGGGACGAGAGATCGCTGGGTTTATCGGGTATTGCCTTTCAAACCGCTGAGAATGGAGGTGTCCGAGTCGAGACGGCCGGGGTCCAAGGCTTTCGGGTTCGCGCCGTCGCGGAGGATTCCCCGGCGCGCCTGGCAGGACTGAGGGAAGGGGACCTGGTCGTGAGCGTGAACGGGACCCCGGTCATCGGAGGGGTGTCCAAGACGGGTCAGCAGGGGCCGCGGCAGGACGACAAACTCCTCGTGGGTCTGATCCGTGCTGGGGTGCCGATGACGGTCGACCTGACAGCTGGGGCCTTGGCGAGCCTGACGGTGCATGGCGTGCCCACGAGGCCGTCGGGAGAGGCCACTTCCAGGAAGGCGCCCTCGAGTGGGATCCCGGTGCCGGTCCAGGCCGCGACACCGGGGTTCGCCTTGGGGCGGATCTCGTTCGAGGATGGGACGCGTCTGACGGGCAACATCGTGGGATACGCGGTTGCCATCTACGGTGTCAGCTCTGCAGCGGAGCGGGTCTCCTATTCCCCGGTGGTCCAACCCGATGGGACCTATCGCCAGCGGTTGGTGCCGGGGAACTACACCGTCGCCCAGGCGTTCGTCACCCTCCGCCACGGAGGGGTTGAGTTCCGGGTGCCTTTGGAACCGGTCGGTGATCTGGCCAACAAGAGCCGGGATGCCGAGGCAGGGATTGTGCAGGACTTCGTCTGGAAGGTCACAGGGGCCACGTCATTCGGGCGTTCCGGGAAACCTGACCCCAACGAGCAGGGACATTGGTTTGGGGCCCACATCCGCCTGACCTGGCAGACCTATCAGCAGGGCAAGGGGGCTACCAAGCCCCCGCCGGATGGGACCCGGCTGGTGTTCACGTGTCGTCCCCTGTCCCCCACCCTTGATGGAAGGACTATGGAGCCGTTCATCCTGCAGCGGGATTGGAGGCCGGCCAGGACGACCCCGGTCGAGGATCTCAACGACCTGCCCCCGGCGGATTATGAGGTGACAGGCGAGGCCCGACTGCCCGATGGGACGATCAAACCGATCCTGTTCCAGGGACCCGCAGACTATCCCCGGTTCGTCCCCGTGTTGAAGGCCCCGTTGGGGAAGGATGGCTTCGTCAGCACCTTCAGCCGCACCACGGCGGGCTTCATCGTGGAGTGATCCGTGACGACTGGATGGCCGCCCCGATCTCCTTCAGGGCCTGGCGGGCACCGGGGTGGGGGCGTCCGTGCTGGTTCCCTTGCCGGGGGATTCGATGACGGTCTTCTGCCGGAGCATCTGCCGGAAGATCGGTGCCCGGTGGAGGTCGTAGTAGGTGACGAAGGCCATGAACGACAGCAGGGCCATGGCGAAGCCGGCGGTGACGATCTCCTGGAAGCGAGCGCTGACCCGGCGGCGTGAGACCCATTCATAGAGCGCCATCATGATGTGGCCGCCGTCGAGGACCGGGATCGGGAGCAGGTTCATCAGGGCCAGATTGATGTTGAGCGTCACGAGGAATCCGAGGGCGAGGCGCAGGTCGGTGTGCACGTCGAGCCACAGCTTGCCGAGGATGCCGACGGGTCCGCTCATGTCCTTGGCGCTCACCCCCGTCTCCTTGGAGTGGAACAGGGCGTTGAACGTCTTGCCCATCAGCCGCAGCACGTCGCCGAACTGCTCGATGGGGTCGGGTCCCGGACGCTGGACCTCGTAGTGGCCGCCGGCGAACCCGATCCCGATGCGTCCCCGCTGCGTCTCCGGGTCGTAGACGGGAGTGGCCGTCAGGGTGAGCTTCCTGCCGTCGCGCTCGATCACCACCTCACACGGGCGTCCCTTGCCCTTGTTGATGACGTCGCTGAGCTGTTCCTGGTTGAGGACGTAGACGCCGTCGAAGGACAGGAACTTGTCCCCCGGCTTGAGACCGATCTTCTCGGCCGGCATCCCGGGCTGGACGAGGCCGACGATGGGACGTTCCTGCGGTTCAAGGTCGAGCCACTTCAGCCCAAGCGTCTCGGAGCGCTTGGTGGGGAGCTGGACCGTGAGGCGTTGGCCGGACCGCTCCAGGGTCACCGGGACGACGTTGGTGAGTGCTGTGATGACCTCGAGGTTGATGTCCTGCCAGGACCGGACCCTGTGGCCATTGACCTCGACGATCCGGTCCCCGCTGCGCACCCCGCGGGCGGCCTCGGTGGATTGGGGATCGACAGGGCCGATGATGGGTGGATTGACCCGGACCGGGATGCCGATGGCCCAGATCAGGCAGGCGATGGCGAGGGCGAAGGCAATGTTCATCGCGGGCCCGGCGACGGCCACGAGGATCCGGGACGACGGGGGAGCGTGGGGGATCTCGGGTGCCGACTTCCCCTCGATGGCCTCCGAGGTGATCATCTGCGGCAGCTTCACGAAGCCACCCGCGGGGATCCACCGGACGGACCACTCCACCCCGTCACGCATCCAGGAGAAGATCTTCGGTCCGAACCCGATCGCGAACCCCTCCACCTTCATGCCGCGCCTCAGGGCCATCCAGTAGTGGCCGTACTCGTGGACGAAGATGCTGGCCCCGAAGAGCAGCACCACCATCACGGCCACGTACACAATGCTGAGGATCGACTCCATAGCGGTCCGCGAACCTACGGTCCGGTTGTTGGAGTGGCAACGGTGTGAGGCTGGAAATCAGGATCCTGTGCAGGGGGCTGGGGGGTGTCCCTGCAGGCGTCGCCGGCGGTGTCCGGAGAGTCACGGATGGCCTCGGAAGGCCAGAAAGGGCCCCACCCCGGGCGGTCCAGGGACTTGGACTTGCCGCGGTGGTTCGTCGCGCCATGCTCCGCGCCCCGTGTTCAACATCGAGGCCCTGAATCCCGAGCAGCAGCAGGCGGTGACGACCGTCCGGGGCCCCGTGCTGATCCTGGCTGGGGCAGGCACCGGCAAGACGCGGGTCATCACCTGCCGGATCGTCCACATGATCGAGCGCGGCATCTCCCCGGGGAGGATTCTCGCCGTCACCTTCACCAACAAGGCCGCCAAGGAGATGCAGGAGCGGGTGAACGAGATGCTGCCGCGTCGTTCCCGCCGTGATTCCGATGGCGAGGCCCCCGAGCGTCCGACGGTCTGCACCTTCCACTCACTCTGCGTCCGGATTCTCCGTCAACACATCGAGAAGCTCGGCTACAAGCGGAACTTCGTGATCTACGACGAGTCCGACCAGCTGGGTGCGATCAAGAAGATCCTCTCCTCCATCCACGGGGGGAAGGTGAAGAGCGATCCGCACGCCATCCTCGGACTGCTGTCCCGGTTCCGGGGCGGCGGGAGCCGGGCGTCGGTGTTCGACGATCCGGAGGTCCGGGCCCTCGCGGAACACGTGCTCTCCCGCTACCAGTCCGCCCTCCACGCGTGCAACGCCGTCGACTTCGACGATCTCATCCTGCTGGTGCTCCGCCTCTTCAAGGAGCATCCGGAGGCCCTCGAGGCGTGTCGGGAGCGGTTCCGGTACGTGATGGTCGACGAATACCAGGACACCAACGCCGCCCAGTTCGAGCTGGTGCATGCTCGGACCCGGGAGTCCCGGAACCTCGGTGTCGTGGGCGACGACGACCAGTCCATCTATGGCTGGCGCGGCGCGGAGGTCGCCAACCTGCTGGACCTCGAGAAGCACTTCCCCGAGGTGAGGGTGGTGAAGCTCGAGCAGAACTACCGGTCCACCAACGTCATCCTGAAGGCGGCCAACGGGGTGATCCGCAACAACGCCCGGCGCCGGGGCAAGCAGCTGTGGTCGTCCAAGGGCGAGGGTGAGAAGATCCTGCTCCAGTGTTTCGACACCGATGAGGAGGAATCCAAGACGGTGGCGCAGAACATCGAGGACGACCGGATGGTCCGACGCATCCCCTGGGGCGACCAGGCGATCCTGTTCCGGACCAACATCCAGTCCCGGATGCTCGAGTCCGCCCTGCGCCAGTCCAAGATCCGGTACCGGCTGATCGGCGGACAGAGCTTCTTCGACCGCCGTGAGATCCGGGACTTCCTCGCGTACCTGAAGACCTTCCTGAACCCGCACGACGACGTCGCCCTGCTGCGGATCGCCAACACGCCGGCACGGGGGCTCAGCGACGTGACGATGGAGCGGCTGCTGTCGGCGAGCCAGGAGCGGAGGAGCAGCGTCTTCACCGCGATGCGCCACACCGACGTCCAGGAGCGGTTCCAGGCCCGCACGGTCGAGGCCATCCGGACCTTCATCACCTTCATCGAGGAGACGAGGGCGATCCTCGAGTCCAAGGACCCGGTCTGCCTGGGGCATTGGGCCGAGGACTGGCTCCGCACGATCGACTACCGGGGGGAACTGACCCGGGGCGAGAAGACCCCGGAGGCCGCGGAGGCGCGCTGGCGCAATGTCTGGGAACTGCTGGACGATCTCGATGATCCGGAGGGCATCGCGGCGGTGGCCCGGCCGGTCGAGTCCCCCCCGGTGGCGCCCGCCTCCGACGAGGTGGTGCTTGCCCCGGCTCCTGCCGCGACCCTGCCACCGCCCCGGCGCCGCCTCACCCGGCGTCCCTCGGAGCGGGTGGCGGAATTCCTCGAGCAGCTGTCCCTCGATCAGGAGCGCGCCGAGGACAAGGAGACCGGGGATCAGGTGACTCTCATCACGATGCATGCGGCGAAGGGGCTCGAGTTCCCGCATGTCCAGATCGTCGGGGTGGAGGACGGCCTCCTTCCGCATTCCCGGTCGAAGCTGGAGGGGACCCTCGACGAGGAGCGCCGGCTCTTCTACGTGGCAATCACGCGGGCCCAGAGGACGCTTCGGATCTCCCACTGCGGCGGACGCAAGCGGTACGGCCAGGTCCTGCCCTGTCATCCCTCCCCATTCCTCAAGGAACTGCCGCCCGAGTGTGTGGAGGACGCCGAGACGGCCGGGATCAATCCGGTGTCGAGCGAGGCGGGCACGGATTGGTTCGCGGCGATGCGGGCGGCGCTCGAGTGAGGAAAGCAGTGTGACCCCGGGCGGGGCTGCTCCTGGATCCGACGCGCCATCTTGCGCGGGGCAGGGCGGGGAGTGCAGCCTTCGGAACGCATGAGTTCCGTCGACCGATTCCTGCCCGCACCCCGAATCCTGCCGCCGCTGGATCCCGAGTTCCGTCCCGCCGTGCTGGCGGAACAGGCGTTCCTCGATGAGGCGACGGTGCCGGTGACGGTGGCTCTCGAGCAGGCCGATGGCTCCGTGTTCCACCACGCCTTCCGGGTCCTGGCCCCCGCGGCTCCCGGCGCCGCGGAGGCGAATGCCTTCTTCGTGGAGCGCCTGGCCAGGTTCCTTCTCTGGGCCTGGGGAGGGTGGCGCTTCACGATCGCGGGCCCGAAGGCCATCGCCGAGGGGCTCCGGGCCCACTACGCGGAGACGCCGACGGGCCGTTTCGATTCCGAGACGATTGGCCGCAAGGTCTATGACCACCCCATCGAGGTGGTCTGGGTCGAGTCGCCCGACCGCCTGCCACCGCCCCGTTCGATCACCGCCCCGCTGGGACGCCATCTGGACGGCTGCCGGATCGGGTTCGACCTCGGTGGCAGCGACCGGAAGGTGGCGGCGGTCCTCGACGGCAAGGTGGTCTTCTCCGAGGAGATCGTCTGGGATCCCTATTTCCAGAAGGACCCGCAGTACCATGTCGACGGCATCCAGGACTCCCTGCGCCGGGCCGCGGCGCACCTGCCGAGGGTGGATGCGATCGGGGGCTCCGCCGCCGGTGTCTACGTGAACAACCGGGTGAAGGTGGCTTCCCTCTTCCGGGGTGTGCCTCCCGACCTCTTCGAGTCCCGGGTGAAGGACCTCTTCCTCGAGCTGCGCCGGCAGTGGGGTGGCATCCCCTTCGAGGTCGTGAACGACGGTGAGGTCACGGCCTTGGCGGGTTCCATGGCCCTCCAGCAGAACGCGGTCCTGGGCATCGCCATGGGCACGAGCACGGCCGCGGGATTCGTGACCCCCGACGGCAACATCACGTCGTGGCTGAACGAGCTCGCCTTCGTGCCCGTGGACTACCGTCGTCCGGCGCCGAAGGAGGAGTGGTCGGGCGATGTCGGCTGCGGGGCCCAGTATTTCTCGCAGCAGGCGGTGGGACGTCTGCTGGCTCCGGCCGGGATCGAGGTCGATCCGGCATTGGGGCTCCCTGACCGGCTCAAACACGTCCAATCCCTCATGACGGCGGGCGATCCGAGGGCGGCCCGGATCTATGAGTCGATCGGCGTCTTCCTCGGCTATGCGCTGGCCCACTGGTCGCAGTTCTATGCGATGCGCCACATGCTGGTGCTGGGCCGTGTGACGACCGGGACGGGTGGCGAGCTCATCCTGAGGAAGGCCCGGGAGGTCCTCGATCTGGAGTTTCCTGGGCTGTCGGCGCGTGTCGGCTTCGTGACCCCCGACGAGAAGGACAAGCGTCACGGCCAGGCCATCGCCGCCGCCAGTCTCCCGGTGCTTGCCTGAGGTTTCCGTCGTGGGGAAACTGCGGTGCCGCATGAATCCCTACGCCCACCTCGTCACCGAATACTCCCGGTTCTTCCGGACCGGAAAGGACTATCCGCTCGGAGGATTCCCACCCCTGCCACGGCCGCAGGTGGCGCCGAATGCGCCTGTAGGACTCATCTTTTCACCGCATCCGGACGACGAATGCATCGTGGGTGGCCTCGCCATCCGTCTGATGCGGGAGTCCGGGTGGAGCATCCGCAACGTCGCCGTCACCCAGGGCAGCAATCGGGATCGTCAGGCCGCACGGCTGTCCGAGCTGCGTGATGCCTGCGACCACCTGGGGTTCGGCCTCATCCAGACCGCGCCCAATGGGCTGGAGGCGATCACCCCCAAGGCGCGTCAGCAGGATCCTGCGGGCTGGGCGGTCAAGGTGGCGGTGGTTGCCGACATCCTGCGTCGCGAGGCGCCGAAGGCGATCTTCGTGCCCCATGAGCAGGACTGGAATGGGACCCACATCGGGGTGCACTTCCTGGTCCAGGACGCCCTCGCCACCCTCCCGGCCAGCTTCACGACCCATCTGGTGGACACCGAGTACTGGGGGCAGATGACGCGTCCCAATCTCATGGTGGAACTGTCCGAGGCCCAGGTGACGGACCAGGTCACGGCCCTGTCGTTCCATGTCGGGGAGGTCCGACGCAACCCCTTCCATCTGCTCCTGCCGGCCTGGATGCAGGACAACGTCCGCCGGGGAAGCGAGCTCGTCGGCGGGCAGGGCGGGGCGGCACCGGACTACGGCTTCGCGACCCTGTATCGCCATCGGATCTGGCGCGGCGGGAAGCTCGAGGAGGCTGGAGTGGGTGGACGCAACCTCGGCTGTGCCGAGGCCGCCGGTTCGCTCTTCGCCTGACAGGCCGGCACCATCGTAGCCATTCCCCCAGGCCCTGCGGGAGTGGGTGGGTCCGGCGTGCCCTGCGGACCTTGGCGGCCCAGCGGCCAACCGGGGAGGTCTCCTTCGAGGCGGACGCTGGTCCCGGTGACGTCCTCGGACGGTTGTCCGAGGCGCCTATGGGGTTTCCAGCTTTGGCAGCGTGATGGGCGGCGCCAACCGCAGCAGGGTCTGCAACGGATGGCTGGCCCGGATGTCGCCTCCGGTCGCGAGGAAGAACCAGGAGCCGGATTCGCCCGCATCGATGTTGTCCCGCGCCTCCCAGTCGGCCCCGGACGCGGTGAACCGGGCGCGGTTCAGGGGGACCCAGTCACCCGCGATGGTCTTCACCCATCCATTGCCGAAGCGGGCCTTGCGGGTCTCGCCGACGCTGGAGCCGTCACGGCGGAAATCCTCGACGAACGAGTAGTAGCCCCGCAGCGGCAGCCCGCCGGTCCGCGTCCGGAACGTCGCGAGCTTCTTCCAGTCGGATCCCGCCCGGGACACCCAGGCGGTATAGGCGGTCTTGGCACCCTGGACTTCCCCCTGGAGGAGGAACCGTTGGGTCTCACCCAGCGCCCAGGGCCATGGGGCCATGCATTGTCCGCCGGTGCCTTCGCCACCGAAGCGGCGGATCCGCACCCCGGTTCCCTCGTGCAGCACCTCCACCCGGTCCTCGGTCTTCACCGCACCGGGGTCATCACCGGTGGTCGGGTCCCAGACCGAGAAGATCACGACCTTCTCATCGGCCTTCCCCAGTTGTTGGAGCCCGAAGTAGCCGGTGTTCCAGCCGGCGGCCATGAAGTAGCTCCCGGGGACCGACTGATCGATCACCATCTCCGTGTAGAACAGGGAACCGTCGGGAGCCGGGTAGCCGAGGTGGACGGATCGTGCAGCGGTGGGAGCGGCATCGCCTTTGATGGCCTTGTGGACCGGCTCTGCGGCGCTGCCGGTGAGCCATGCTGCGATCAGGGCGCCCGTCGGAAGGACTCTTCGGAATGGCAGGATCATGGGGACAGGCTACGGGCAGATCCATGTCGTGGGCAAACCGCACTCTCGCGGCAGAACCGGGGGTCCCGGTGGGTCTGGGCGCTACCGGCCCTTGAGGATCTCCTCGAGGATCAACAGCGCCCGGACATCATGGTAGTTCGCCTTCCAGTTGTGGGCGAGGCCTGTGGCCTTGGGTTGACCCGTCTCGGTGACGGTATCGAGCCAGATGCCGGACTTGGCATCCCGTTGGGGTCCATTCACCCAGCCCCAGAGTTTCTGCAGGACCTCCTGGTAGTTGCCCTGGTTGGGCCAATGCCGGATGGCATGGCTCAACGCCGCCAGCATCTCGGCCTGCGCCCACCAGACCTTGTTCCGGTCGGTGGCGGGCTCGTTGCCGGTGCCCTTGTTGTAGACGCCACCACGGACCGCATCGGTCCCGTAGCGGAGGGCATGGTCGAGATGGGCCCGGAAGTGGTTCCACGAAACGGGGCGGTCGAGGACTTCCTCGGCCCGCAGCATGAGCCAGGCGAACTCGACATTGTGTCCGTAGCTCAATCCGGCACTTCCCGGGTCGGTGACCGGCGTCCAGTCGGGCCGGAAATGGAAGGCCGAACGGGCGGGCGTAGCGGGGTAGAAGTAGGTCTGGTTGAAGCGCAGGGATTCCTGGAGGGCGGCGCGAACCTCGGGGTCATGGGTGTCGACCCAGAGTTCCGCCAGCGCCTCCTGCAGGTGGAGATGGGAATTGGCGCTCTTGTATCCGGAGACCTCCACGATGGCGTTCGGGTCCTTGATCGGCATAGGGCTCCAGTCCCGCTCGAAGTGCTCCATCCAGCCGCCATGGCGCGCGTCATGGGCCTTGCGTTGCAGGAGCTGGAAGAGTCCGCGCGCCTCCTGGAGCGCCTCCTTGTCGCCGCTGGCCCGGGCGTATTCCACGAGCGCGTAGATCACGAATGCCTCCCCGTAGAGGCGCTTCCGGG
>JBDLQQ010000165.1:0-8441 GCA_039800465.1 Verrucomicrobiota bacterium | reverse complement strand
TCGGTGTCCCGACGGATCCGCTCGGGCCGGTTCGACATCGCCGTGCTCTTTCCCAACTCGCCCCGATCGGCCCTCGAGTGCCTGCTGGCAGGAGTCCCGCGTCGGGTGGGACGTCGTTGGCCTTGGCGGAGCTGGATGCTGACGGATCCGATCCCGGCGCCCCGGCACTCGGTTCCGATGCGCAAGCGTCCCGTCGAGGAGATCCGTTCCCGGGTCGCCTCCGCCCCCGCGGTGCGGGATCCGGATCCGGACCTCCAGGCCCACCAGATGCATCACTATCTGGATCTCGTGGCCGCCCTGGGGGCCGACGCGTCGCCGTTGCCGCCGCGGTTGGCGGTCACGGGTGCCGAGGTGGAGGCGGTCCGGCAGAAGCACGGCTTCCGGCCGGGATCTTCCTGGCTGGGGGTCAACGCCGGGGCGGAATACGGTCCGGCGAAGCGCTGGCCGGCAGAACGCTTCGCGGCGGTCGCCGATGCCATCCGGAAGGAGTTCGACTGTGGCATCGCCATCTTTGGGGGGCTGGGGGATGTCGCCCTGGCTGCGGAACTCGCGGAGCAGCTCCAGACTGCGGCCCCGACCCTCCGCATCCTCGCAGGCAAGACGTCCCTGCGGGAACTGATCGCCGCCCTCCGATGCTGTCGGGTCCTCCTCACCAATGACACGGGGCCGATGCATGTGGCCGCGGCGCTGTCGGTTCCGGTTGTCGTCCCCTTCGGCAGCACCTCGCCCATCCTCACCGGTCCCGGCCTCCCGGGGGATCCGCGACATCGCCTGATCCGTTCGACCGCCCCGTGTGCCCCCTGTTTTCTCCGGACCTGCCCGATCGATCTCCGGTGTCTCCGCGACATCTCAGTCGACCAGATCGTTGCCGAGGTCCGGCGGGCCTGGACCTCTGCTGGGGAGTGACCTGGGAGTGGCCGGCATCCCTTGGCGATCCGGGTGCCGGACTTTGACTTCGTGGGGGGGCTTCGTACCCTGATCGGGCATGCGTTTTGTCCGCCACACCGAGCCCAATTTCACCGCGCGCCTCGACTCCGTCGCCGGGACCTCGAGTCTGTTCGACCCGACGATCGAGGAACGCACCCGCGCCATCGTCGCGGAGGTCGACCAGAGGCGGGATGAGGCGTTGGTCGAGCTCACGCAGCGGTTCGATGGTGCGACGCTCACCCCCGACCGGCTTGCGGTGACCACGGCCGAACTGGTCCATGCGGGGATCGTCGTCGACGAGTCGCTCCGCACGGCGGTGACCGAGGCGCATCGGAACATTGCCGCCTTTGCGCGTCGCTCCCTGCGGCGTCCGTGGCAGATGACCAACTCCCACGGCGGTGTCGTGGGCGAGAAGTTCGACGCGTTCCGGAGGGTGGGCATCTACATCCCAGGCGGGACCGCGCCGCTGGTCTCGACGGCTCTCATGACGGTGACGCTCGCCCAGGTGGCGGGCTGTTCCGAGATCGTGGTCTGCACGCCCGCGGGACGGGATGGAGGCGTCAACCCGGCACTCCTGTACGCCGCGAACTTCGCAGGGGCGACTGAGATCTACCGGGTCGGCGGGGCCCAGGCGATCGCGGCGATGGCCCTTGGCACGCCTACAATTCCCAAGGTCCAGAAGGTGTTCGGTCCCGGCAACGCCTACGTGGTCGCAGCCAAGCGGCTCGTATTCGGACGCGTGGCGGTGGATCTCCTCCCGGGGCCGAGCGAGGTGCTGGTGCTGGCCGACGACTCCGCGGATCCCGCGCTGATCGCGGCCGATGTCCTCGCCCAGGCCGAGCACGGTTCGGGACATGAGCGTCTCTGGGTGGTCAGCCCGGATGGTCGGCTGCTGTCGGCCGTGGAACGGGAGGTCCGTCGACAACTCCCCGGTTGTTCGCGTCGGGCCCTGATCGAGCCGAACCTCGAGGCCAATGGGTGGCTGATCCAGGTGCGGGATCTCGAGCAGGGCGTGGAGCTGGTGAATCGATTGGCCCCGGAGCACTGCGAGGTGATGACACGTCGGCCCCGGACAGTTTCGGAGAAGATCGTGACGGCTGGGGCGTTGTTCCTGGGCGGCGAGTCCCCGACGGTGCTGGGCGACTATGTGGCTGGCCCCAGCCACACGCTCCCGACAGGGGGTGCCGGAAACTCGTTTGCGGGCCTGACCGTCGACCAGTTCCAGCGTCGCACCAGCATTGTCGAATACCGTCGGCCCGCGCTTCGCAAGGCCCTGAAAGCGGTCGGCAAGTTCGCGGCGCTCGAGGGCCTGGACGCCCATGGACGCTCGGCGGCGATCCGGACCCAGAAGAAGCGCTGATCCCCGATCCCGGGACCATTCCCCCCGTTCCAATGCCTCGTCCCCAATCCCTGATCCGGCCTCTCGTCCGTGCCCTGCATCCCTACACCCCGGGGGAACAGCCCCGCATCCGGGGCCTGATCAAGCTCAACACGAACGAGAATCCCTACCCGCCCTCGCCCAAGGTGCTCGATGCCGTCCGAGCCGCGGTCGATGGGCGTCTTCGGCTCTACCCGGATCCCTCGGCGGATCGTCTGCGGGAGGGGTTGGCGCGGCTTCATGGGTGCGAGACCCGGCACATCATCGTCGGCAACGGTTCGGACGAACTGCTCGCCCTCGCTGTCCGCAGCTTCGTGGAGCCGGTTGGAACCCCGGGAGCCAAGGAGTCCGCGTCGACGGTCCAGTTCTTCTCCCCCAGCTATTCGCTGTACCCGGTCCTCGCCGCGAGCCATGGGGCATCGATCCGATCCGTTCCGCTGGGCGAGGGATTTTCCCTGCCCTCGGTCGGGGCGCTTCGGAAGTCGGGCCGGTTCGATTTCCGGGCGGCGTTGACGTTTGTGACGACCCCGAACGCGCCCAGTGGAGCGGGATACACCCGGGAAGCGCTCCGGAAATTGGTCGAGGCCACGAAGGGTGTGGTGGTCCTGGACGAGGCCTACGTGGATTTCGCCGAGGAGGATGCCCTGCAGCTGGCGCTCGACCACCCGCATGTCCTGGTTTCCCGCACCTTCTCCAAGGCCTACTCGCTCTGCTTCCAGCGTGTCGGCTACTTCATCGGTCATCCCGAGCTGATCTCGGCGCTGCAGGCGATGCGGGACAGCTACAATGTGAACGGCCTGGGCCAGATCGCTGCCGAGGCCACGCTTCGGGACCTGCCCTATTACCGTCGGGGATTCTCGCGCATCAAACGCACCCGGGCGCATCTGGGGAAGGAACTGGAGGCGCTCGGCTGGGAGGTGCTGCCCAGCCAGACCAACTTCCTGATGTGCCACCCGCCCGGGGCTCCGGCGCGGGAGTGGCTGGAGCAGCTGCGGGAGCGGAAGATCCTCGTGCGATGGTTCAGCGCCCCGGAGCTGTCGAAGTGGCTCCGCATCACCATCGGAAGCGAGGCGGAGGCGGAGGCGCTGCTGAAGGCGGTCCAGAACGTCCAGTCCCGAGGAAAACGGTAGGGGACCGGGAACCGGGGCCCCGCAGTCGCGGTACAGCGATCCAGGGTCTTGACTATTTCTTCGGGAGGACGAGGTCCACGGTCTCGCCTCCGACGACCTTCAGGTTGGACGGCAGGCTGACGAGGAAGGGTAATCCGAGTTCCGTCGGCCCGGGGCTGGTGCCGCGGGGCAGGAGCTCCGACAAGATGGGTTCGAGATGGGTGCCCACGGAGAGGACGTGTCCGATGCCGGCCTCGCGATTCCGACCCCGGGCGCGGACTTCAATGGCCATGTCGGGCTGGAGGTCGAGGCTCAGCGGCTGGCGCAGGTATCCGATCACCCGGGTGGGCTCGTCTCCGCTGACGGTCACGATGAGTTCGCCCTCGGTGACGTTTTCGCCTGCGCGCCGGTGGATCGCGGACACCGTGCCCCGGAGAGGGGAAACGAGGGCGATTGGTCCCAGCTGGGCCTCGAGGATCCCCAGCTCGCGTTCCTCGATCTCGAGTGCGGAACGGAGGGCCGCGGGGGCCTCCTCGTTCAGCCGGGCCTCCTCCGGCGCAAGCCGCGTGATCGCGGTCTCGAGCTCCGCCACCAGGCGGGTCCGCTCGTCGATCTGGGCGTTGAGGGACTCGTTGTCCCGACGGGCGGCGTCGAGTTCGGCTGGGCGTTGGAACGAGGTGGGATCCTTCTGGAAGTTCTCCTGACGGGTCAGCTCCCGGCGGTAGTAGGTCTGCTGGGCCTTGAGGGTGGCCAGTTCGGCCCGTTGGTTGAGCCAGTCGAGCCGCAGCTGCAGGTACGCGATCTCATTGTTCTGCTGCCTCAGTCGGGTATCGAAAGCGTCCTTCAGGTATCCGATGCGGGCCCGTCCGAGCGACAGCTGGGCGGCCAGGGCGCGGGGGTCGGCAGGCACGAGCTCACCGATCGGCTGCCCGACCGCGATCTTGTCGAGGAGCCCGACCTTGAGGGTCACGAGGCGACCCGACTGTGGGGCGGTGACGAGGGAGCGGACGGGTTCGACCTCTCCGACCAGGCCGGAGGGGCCGACGTAACCCCGCCAGGTCAGCACCGTGAGGCCGAGGACAACGCCGAAGGCCAGATAGGGCACGACGGCGATCCGGACCTCGCGGAAAAGGACCTCGGGTGGCGACGGGATCTTGGTGAGCTTCTCCATCGGTCAGACCTCCGATTCCTCCTCGGCCTTGAGGCTGGTCACCCGGGAGACGCCGGGGAATGCCTTCAGCTCGGACAGCAGCTCGTCGACACGGCTGGCATCACGGAGCAGGACCCGATAGCTGAGGTCGGCCCCATCGATTCCGACCGCTGACCGTTGGCTGGCGATCAGGGCTCGGCGGGTGTGCCGGTCGAGCAGTCCCGCCAGGTCCTTCACGTCCGCCAGGGGACGACCCCAATGGAGGTTCAGGACCAGGTCGTAGCGGTGTCGCGCACCGAACTGGGTGAAGTGCAGGTACAGCATCAGGGCCGCGAAGACCGCGGTCCCGATGATGGCGGTCGAGTACTTCTTGGTGCCCGTCGCCATGCCGATCGTGATCGACGCCAGGATGTAGGCCGTGTCGAGCGTGTCCCGGAGGATGTTGCGGAAGCGGACGATGGCGAACACGGCCATGAGCCCGAACGCGATCATGAGGTTGTTCGCCATCACGATCATCACGATGCTCACGATCATCCCGAGCACGACGAGGGCGTTGACGAAGGAGCGCGAGTAGCTCAGGCCGCTGTGGCACAGCATGTAGGTCCAGGCGACGACATGCCCACACAGGAACGAGAGCATGAGGCTCAGGAAGGTGCCCTGAAGGTCGTCAGGCCCCGTCCCGAAATCGCCGCGTGTCAGCCAGTTGCCCATGGAAAGCGTCAGGAGGATGCCGTGCTGAGGGACATCCGGTCAATTTTCGCGAGACGCTCGTCCCGGCGGGCCGTCGTGTGGAAGGTGACCCTCCGGAGGGTCGAGTCACCCCGGGCCTGGAAGTGGACCTCACCACGCCGCGCGATGCCATCGGCGTATTTCGAGGCCGATCCCTGTCGGAGGTGGAAGATGCGGACCATCTCCTTGAACCAGTCGGGGAACCGCCCGGTGAACTTCAGCTCCAGGATCACCAGGCGGCCGAACACGCTGATCGGATCGTCCATCTGCTCGGTGAACCGGGTGACGAACTCGGGCGAGATCCGGACGTCACGGTCGAGGGTCACCCGGACCGAGTTGTCATGGGGGCTGATCCAGGCCTCCCGCTCGTACCGGACGTGGGCCACCGGACCTGCCCGATGATGGGTGGCCAGCTCGACGAACCTCTGGATCGCCGACAGCTGGCGGGGATCCCCGGAGACCAGTTCGGTGATGGCGGGCAGCTGTCCGCCCAGGACCGACTCGACCGAGGCGCGCTTGACCCCGCCCCGCTGCTTCAGGATCGCCTCGTTCATCCGGCGCTTGATCTCGAAGAAGATCGGCGCCTGGGGCTTGTCCTCGTAGAAGCGGAGCCGGAGTTTGTACCGGTTCTTGTCTCCGTTGATCGTGCCCCAGTAGATCTCGAGGTCCTCGGAGTCGAGATACAGGTTGTGGATCGTGTAGCTGAGGTCCGGCCGCTTGGCCCCGTACTCGTCCAGCTCGAGATAGGGCCGCACGAAATCGCGCACCGCGAGGGCCACGTCCTCGGGGATGATGTACTTGAGCTCCCAGCGCTGGAGCTGCATCTGGTCGTCAGCCATGGCTGGGGACCGGGATCTGGGCCGCCGGGATTCGATCGGCGGTGCATGGACACAGGACTGTCACAATTGGTTGGGACCGCACCCGTCCCAGGAGTGCCAAGGCGGGTGCAGGAACCAATGGGAAGGGAAGCAGTTCACGTGCCCCGTGTCAGTTCTTAGTCTTGGGGTATCTTCCGGCGTGAGAACGTTGTTCTACCAGCGCCGCATCCACCTGGCGGCCTCCCCACAGCGGGTGTTCGAATTTCATCTGGACCCTGCAAACCTGCGGCTCCTGTCGCCCAGTTGGGCCGCGGTCAGCCGACTGGTCCTGCCGCCCCGGTTCGAGGTCGGGGCTCGCCTGGAGATCGGGGTCCGGCTGCTCGGTCTGATCCCGCAGCGGTGGTGCGTGGAAATCACGCGCCTCGATCCGCCCCGGGAGCTGGTGGACCAGGCGATCTCAGGGCCATTTCCCTTCTGGCGCCACACCCATACCGTGATTCCAGGGGAGCAGGGGGGAGCGGAGCTGTTGGACCGGGTCGAATACCGTCCCCCGGGTGGGATCCTGGGGATCTGGATGGACCGGTGGACGACCCGGCTGATGCTGGAGTTGATGTTCCGCCACCGGCATGCCCGCACCCGGACGCTGCTGGAGTCTCCGGAAACAGGTGGTGCCTAGGCGAGGGGAGCCCGCTCGCGGGACCACGGGGTGCTCTGTTCGTAGGCGTGGGCGACCCGGAACAGGGTGGGCTCGCCGAACGGCTTGCCCAGGATCTGGAGCCCGATCGGCAGCTTCGGCTCCCGGGTGAATCCGCAGGGGATGCTGATGCCGCAGTTCCCGGCGAGGTTGCAGGAGATGGTGAAGATGTCGCTCAGGTACATCTGCAGCGGATCCCCGGACTTCTCGCCCAGCCGGAATGCCGCCGTCGGGGTCGTCGGGGACACGATGGCGTCCACCGTCTCGAAGGCCTTCAGGAAATCGTTCCGGATCAACGTCCGCACCTTCTGGGCCCGCAGGTAGTAGGCGTCGTAGTAGCCGCTGCTGAGCACGTAGGTACCGAGGATGATCCGCCGCTTCACCTCGGGACCGAACCCCGCGCCGCGGGTCCGCGAGTTCAGCTCGGCCGGATCCTTCCCGTCGACCCGGCGTCCGTACCGGATTCCATCGAAGCGCGCGAGGTTCGCCGACGCCTCGGCCGGGGCGATGATGTAGTAGGTGGCTGCGGCGTATTGGCTGTGGGGCAGGGAGACCTCGACGAGTTCGGCGCCGAGGGACTCGAGCTGGCGGTAGGCCTTCTGGACGGCGTCGGCGACCTCGGGATCGAGGCCACCCTGATTGAACTCCCTCACGATCCCAAGACGGAGACCGCGGAGGGATCCCGACAACTCGCTGTCGAATCGTGGCACCGGGCGGGGAACGCTCGTGGAGTCCTTCGGATCATGGCCTGCGATCGCCTGGAGGAGGGTCGCGGAATCCCGCACGTCCTTGGTGAACGGACCGATCTGGTCGAGGGAGCTGGCGAAGGCGACGAGTCCGTAGCGGGACACGAGCCCGTAGGTGGGCTTCAGTCCGACGAGCCCGCAGAGGGCGGCCGGTTGTCGGATGGATCCCCCGGTATCGGACCCGATGCTCGCGAAGCACTCACTGGCGGCGACAGAGGCCGCGCAGCCACCGGAGGAACCGCCCGGGATCCGTGTGGTGTCCCAAGGGTTCAAGGTGGCGCCGAAGGCCGAGTTCTCGGTCGAGCTGCCCATGGCGAACTCGTCCATGTTCAGTCGTCCGAACACCACCGCACCAGCGGCCTTGAGGCGCTCGACCACGGTGGCGTCGTATGGGGAGACGAATCCCGCGAGGATCTTGGAACTGCAGCCGCAGGGCTGGCCGCGGTGGTTGAGAACGTCCTTCAGCGCTATGGGGACCCCGAGCAGCGGCTTCTCCGCGTGGGTGATCCCTGCGGCGATGTCGCGATCCGCCGCGTCGGCCTGCGCCTGGGCATCCGCCGTGTCGACGCTCAGGAACGCCTTCACCTGGGAATCCACCTGCTGGATCTGGTCGAGACAGGACTGGAGCGCCTCGCGGGCGGAGCATTCCCGGCGGGCGAGACGGCCGACGAGTTCGGAGATGGTGAGCTGGCGGAGCATGAAAAGACGGGCGGATTGAAGCAGCCCGGCGGGTTCCGCGCGACGCCTTTTCATCCCGGAGTCCCGGTCAGGGTGTACGACAGGAAACTTCATTTGGGATTCAGGCGGCCAGGTGAAGCGAGTCGTTCCGAGAGGCGTGGGTATCGAGGCGGTGTCTCCAGAACTCCCCGAGTCGGCGGCTGCTGTGGATG
>JBDLQQ010000164.1:0-37174 GCA_039800465.1 Verrucomicrobiota bacterium | reverse complement strand
AGGAGAGCTATTTCCTCCGCAACCTCGCCATGATGGGGGCCCTGATGATGGTGATGGCGACGGGTGCCGGGAATCTGGCCCTCGACAACCGGGGCCGCAGCGAGAGTGGAGCCCGACGCTAGTGTGGTGAGAGATCAGTTCGATTACAAAGTGAGTGGACTCGAGCAAGGATGAGTTCTGCGGTTGTGACGAAGGCATCGAACCCGGCACCGGCCAAAACCTCATTCAACTTCCGGTAGAACGGATGCCCGGGTCCTCACCGCAGTTGAGCCGTCGCCAAGAACAGCTCCACCTGCGTCTCTTCTCGTCGCCCCAAATCCATGGCTGTCAGACGCATTCACTCGTGCCCTGTTCACCTGAAGACGAGGGTCTTTTTGACGAGCTATTCGCGGAAGAACTGATCGAACGCTGCTGGATCTGGGCAGGAAAGCATCCGGCGATTGGGTCCAACCAGAGACCTTCTCGTCCTGCTGGGGCCGCCGGGGCTGCGGGGGGTGCCGACGCTGAGAGTCCCCTGGCTGAAGCCGCGGGGCTATTTGTAGGCGAAGGGCGCGTGTTACAGTTCGCCCCGGCGGAATTTCTCCAACAGTCCGATCAAATCCTCGGCGCTTGGTTTGGCCCTCGCGCCTCTCTGTCGGGTAATCGAGAACTCGTCACCATTGTGCAGTTGGATGCCGATCGATTTCTCGAAGCTTGCTTCCTGGAGTCGGCGGAAATTCTTGAAGGCGTAGACGAAATCCTCAATGCGCTGCGGTCGATCCTCGGATTCACGTGTCGTGACGGACGCGATTCGGTGGACCACCCGGAAGGACTCGACATCGGTCAGCGCGAACTCCGCGTGTCGCGATCCGAGAAGGGTCGGTCGGGATATTCTGACCACGTTTTCGGAGCGATCGATGAGGCAGCGACACGATCCACCCGGGATGATTGTGACGGTCATCAACCCCAAAACAGCAGCGAGCCCCCAGAACCAATTGCTGGGTGGCACCTTCACAACTCGACCCTCCGCGCGATCACCCGCCAGGATATGGTTGAGCTCATCCGCTGCGATCTGGAAGCCATCGCGGCCTGCCGCATACGCCGAGAAGAGCGGAACGGGCCCGGTTTGGGTGATGAAGACGATCCGTGCGGTGGTATTGAATTCGAACGTGGCGCCGCGACTGCCCGTGGAACGGTGATGGTTATTGCCGCTGGAATCGGAGCCGTTTTCCAAGGTCGCGCCGGTGACCCCGGTGATCGTGCGCTCGGAGAGAGTGTGGCCGAACAATTGACGCCTGACCCTCAGGTCAACGGTGTGGGCTTCCGCTTGCCGACAGTTCAGCTCGTAGGATGGGCAGAGTCCAAAAAGGACGGTCAAGAAAAGGAGCCCAAAGAAAGTCACCAACCACCACGACGGTCGACTGGAGAGGCGGATCCGGGTCGCCGATATTTCGGTGATTCTCGTCACATGCTTGTGAGTAGGTCGACGCCCTTGAAGCGTCGCCGTCGGTTGGTAGAACCGGGTTGTGTTGATCGGGAGCCTACGAGGGCAGGAGATGAATCGGGGTCTGTAAAGTCAAGGGCTCCAAACCAACGACATCGCAGATGAACGCAGATCGAGCGGTGGGAAATGTTCTGCTCTGGGGTATGGAGCACCGCGTTCCCGCGGCTCCGCTGTTGGACTGTGAAAGAAGCGGAGGTGTGGAATTGGATCAACCCGCTGAACTTCGTAACCAGGATTCCAGTGTTGTGAGCGATTATTCGTGCAACAAGGGAGGCCAATACCAAATCGGTCTTGTGCGAACGGGACGTCCCACCCACCCACTGGGTCTCAGCCTCGAGGAGCAATCAAAACGGAAACGCCTGGCCCGCCGCCCAGGACCGATCAGCGGCCGGCGCTACGAGCCCGTATCGTCCTGGATTGTGCCGCCGGCCTCACCAATACCGCGATGGAAGCCAAACGATCGGTGACCATCCAGACGGTGGGCAAATGGCGTGCGCACTTCCTCAAGGGACGCCTGGAAGCCCTGGGGAGACGCCCCGCGCTCCGTGCAGCCACGCAAGATCACCGATCACAAGGTGGAGTCCGTCATCACCTGCACGCTGGGGACACGGCCCACGAACGCAACCCACTGAAGCACTCGGACGATGGCCGAGGCCAGCGCCCTCAACCAGAACGCGATCGGTCGGATCTGGCGGGCCTTCGGGCTCAAGCCCCACCTGCGGGAGAACTTCAAGCTCTCCACCGATCCGCTCTTCGTCGAGAAGGTGCGTGACATCGTCGGATTGGACCTGAATCCCCCGGAGGAGACCGGCGCGGCGTGTTCAGAAGCGTCGATGAGCTGACCGCTGCCATCAACGACTACATCGAGAACAACAGCGGGGATCCAAAGCCTCTCGTGTGGACAGCAACCGCAGAACTCATCCCTGCCCGGGTCAACTGACTCTGTAATCGGACTGATCTCTCACCATACGAGGCGTCACATCGGCATCTCCAGCTGCTGGCCCATCGGGGCTGCTGGGTCGATCCGATCCCGCGCCACCAGGCCTCGCGACTCGAGTTCCGCCCTCAGGAAACGGAATCCCGCTCCCTTGCGGCTGCCGTGTCGGACCAGCACGCGCCGGGCCTCCGACCGGGTGGCGGGCAGGTGTCGGATCGACTGTAGCCGCTCCCGGGCCTGCCGGTAGGCGACGGCATGGTCGACGATCGGCTTCGGGTAGTCCTTCCCGAGGATGCAGCCGCTCAGGTCCTGCACCGACGTCGGCATGGTCTCCGGACGGGCCAGGTAGGCCACGGGCACCCGGGCCAGCTCCGGCACCCAGCGCTGGATGAAGACACCGTCCGGATCCTGATCGATCGCCTGCTTGGCGGGGGAGTAGATGCGGACGGTGTTGATGCCGGTGGTGCCGCTCTGCATCTGGGCCTGGCTGAAGTGGATGCCCGCCTCGAAGTCGAGGAAGTGCCGGGCCAGGAACACGGCCGTGGGGCGCCAGTGGAGCCCGAGGTGATGGCTCGCGAAGCTCATCAGCATGGCCCGCATCCGGAAGTTCAGCCAACCCGTCGCCTGGGCGCAGCGCATCGAGGCGTCGACCATCGGGTACCCGGTCCGCCCGGCACACCAGGCGTCGAGCTGACGTCGACCTTCGGGTGACTCCGTGAAGGATTCCCGCAGCCCGTCGAACGTCCGCACGAAGTTCTCGAACTCGATCCGGGGCTCGTCCTCGAGCTTCTGGATGAAGTGGCAGTGCCAGCGGAGCCGGGACCCGAAGCTGCGCAGCGAGTCGAACCACCGCCGATCGACGGAAAGCCCGGCGGAGCGCTCGGCCGACAATGTCGCGAGGCGTTCCTTCCACGCATGGTGGACGGACCTCATCGAGAGACAGCCCCAGGTCAGGTAGGGGGAGATGCGGGAGCAGGATTCCCAACCGGTCACGGGGGACGACATGCCCTGGCGGTAGTCGAGGGCCCGGACCTCCAGGAAGCGTTCCAGGGTCCATCGTCCCTCACCCTCGCCCCCGCGCTGGGCTTCGGTCTTGGTGGAGGGGCCCAGTCCCAGTTCCACCGGACCCAGGATGCCCTCCGAGGCGAGGTTCCCGGGGGATCCGATCCGGATCGGCGCGGGCAGGACGGGATGGGACATGATCCGGTCCCAACGCTCCGACCATCCGTCCCGTGTGTGGAGTCGACGAACCACACCATCCTGACGGATCTGGGTCCAGACCACGCCGCGGTCCCGGCACCAGTCGGCGACCTGCCGGTCTCGACGGAAGGTGATGTCATTGCCCGTCTCCTCATGGGACCAGAGGGACCGGAAGGGGCATTCCCGGCGGATCTGCTCGAGGATCTCCACCGCCTCGCCGGTCCGGGTCACGAGACGTCCGCCCAGCGAGGCGAGCCGTTCGGAGAGTTCCATCAGGGATTCCGCGATGAACTGCGAATGGCTGGCATCCCATTCCGTCGACCGGAGCAGGGAGGGCTCGTACAGGTAGAGGCAGATCACCGGACCGTTCGCCGCCGCCTCGAGCAGGGGCGCGTGGTCCCGGACGCGGAGATCGCGTTTGAACCAGACGACTTGGACGCGGGATTTCATTGTCGAAGTTGTCCCACCTCGACCGGTCCGCAACCCGTGGATTGGAGGGGTCAGGTGTTCCGGAGGAACAGCTTGCCCGGGCTCTGTCGGACCAGCCGTTTCAGCTCGAGGGCGAACAGGGTCGAGGCCACCCGTGCCGCGGGAAGACCCGACGCGCGGATGATCTCGTCGATGGACCGTTCGGTCCGCGCCTCGAGGACGCCGAGGATCTGGGCCTCGACCTCGGAGAGTGGGACGGTGGGACGTTCCAGTGCCTCTGGATCCGGCCCCGGCCGGTTCGTCGGTGGGAACAGGTACTCGAACTCGCTCAGGATGTCCTCGGGCCCCTCGCAGAGCTTCGCGCCCTTCTTGATCAGGTCGTGGCATCCCTTGCTCCGGGGCGAGTCGATGCGGCCGGGCACCGCGAACACCATCCGGCCGTAGTCGGTGGCGAAGTTCGCGGTGATCAGGGCCCCGCCGTTCAGGTTGGCCTCGACCACGACCGTGCCCAGGGTGAGGCCGGCGACGATCCGGTTCCGGATCGGGAAGGTCTGCCGATCCGCGCAGCGGTGGAACGGGAACTGGGTCAGGACGGCTCCCTGTTCGGCGACGCGGTCGAACAGCGCGGCGTTCTCCGCGGGGAACACCTGGCTGATGCCGGTCCCGAGGACGACGATCGTGCGCCCCCCCGAGCTGAGTGCCCCCTGGTGGGCCGCGGTGTCGATGCCCCGGGCGCCGCCACTGACCACGGTCACCCCGGCGTAGGCGAGCTGGTAGGCGAGTCGCCGCGCGGTCTCGATCCCGTACGGCGTGGAGAGACGGGATCCCACCAGGGCGATGCCGCGGAGGTCGGCGGGCAGGAGTCGTCCCCGGATGTAGAGCACCGGGGGCGGGTCGTAGATCTCCCGGAGCGGTCCCGGATAGCCGGGGTCCAGCTGGGTGACGACGGTGCAGCCGAAGTCCTGGATCCGACGGAGTTCGCCGGAGAGATCCACCGTCGACTCCCAGGAGGCGATGGCCTCGGCGGTCTCCGGTCCGACCCCATGGACCGCCAGGAGTTGCGGTGCCGAGGCCCCGAGGACCGCCACGGGGTCCCCCTCGAAGTGCTGGAGGAGGTGTCGCAGTCGGATCGGGCCGACGTGGTCGATGAGGTTGAGGGCGATGAGGGCTTCCTGTGGGCTCACGGGGTGAGTCTCACCGGGCTCACGGGGGTACCGCGAGGGGAGGACCCTCCCCAGATTTAGGGAGGCGTGCGTGCTGGAAATGGGGGGCGGGTGTCGGCGGCGGGCGGGGCGCAGAGCGTCCTTGTTGCACGGAGGGCCACCGGATAGTTCTTTCTCGGTGAACCCTTCCGAGGATTCCAACCCGAAATCGACGACCCCGCGTGCGCGTCCGGTCTGGGCCTCGCGGTCCCGGAGGGGCTGGGCCCTCTGGCGTCCTCGGCTGCTCCGCGTGCTGTTGGCGGTCCTGGTTCCCACCCTGCTGTTTGGTTCGATCGAGGTGGCCCTGCGGATATCAGGCTATGGTCATCCGACCTCCTTCCTGCTCCCCGCACGGATCGGCGACCGCGACATGCGGGTCGACAACCCGCGGTTCGGCTGGCGCTTCTTCCCTTCCCGGATTGCCCGGAGTCCGGTGGCCACGGCCTTCACGGCCAAGAAGGATCCCGGGGTCTATCGCATCTTCCTGTTCGGCGAATCCGCGGCGCTGGGCGACCCGCGTCCCTCCCTCGGGGTGGCCCCCCATCTCGAGGTGCTCCTGGAGGACCGTTTCCCCGGGACGCGATTCGAGGTGATCCCGGCCGCCATGACCGCGATCAACTCGCATGTGATGCGGGAGATCGCCGACGAGGTCGCGCGATACGACGGCGACCTCTGGATCGTCTATGCCGGCAACAACGAGTACAGCGGCCCCTTCTTCCCCAACACCGCATTCGGGGGCGGGGTGGTGCATCAGGAACTGGTCCGCTGGCGGATGCGGGCCCGTGCCACCCGGTTGGGCCAGTGGCTCACCCAGCTCATGGAGAATGCCCAGTCCCGTGGGAAGCCGACCGAGTGGGCCGGGCTCAAGGCATTCCGGGACAGTGAACTGTCCCCGAGCGACCCGCGCCGGCGGGTGGTCGAGGAGGCCTTCCGACGCAACGTCGAGGAGGTCGTGCGCACGGCGGGCAGGGCCGGCGTGCCCGTGGTGTTGTCGACCATGGCGACGAACCTGAGGGACTGCGCCCCGTTTGGGACCTGGCGGGCGGGTGGGATGTCATCGAATGACGTCGCCCGGGCCGTGGCGGCGTTCCGTGCCGCCCCGACGAATACGGGCCCCGGCGGGGACACCGCGGCGGGATGGCGCGAGGCGGCGAAGGCGTGTCGGCTCCTCCTCGAGGCGGATCCCCGGGATGCCGAGACCCATTTCCGGCTGGGGGTCTGCGAGCTGGCCCTGGGGAATGCGACGGCGGCCCGGACGGAGTTCCTGATGGCGCGGGACCTCGACGCCCTGCCGTTCCGTGCCGATTCCGATCTCAACCTGGCCGTGACCACCATCGCCGAGGACATGAAGGGCCGTCGGCTCGGCTTCGTGGATGCCCAGAAGGCCATCGCCGAGGTCAGTGACTTCGGGATCGCTGGGGGCGATCTGTTCTACGAGCACGTGCACCTCAATCCCGAGGGCAACCAGCGGCTCGCAGTGGCCCTGGCCGACGCGGTGATCCCCTGGTTGCCGAAGGCCATCGCGGAGAAGGGGCGCAGCGCCTGGCCGGACGCAGCCACCTGCGCCGAGCAGCTGGGGCTGTCGGACTGGAACCGCTATGCGATGCTCGAGGACATCGCCCGGCGTCTGAACGAGGCGCCCTACACCAGCCAGTTCAACCACGGGGCCCAGCGTCGACGGATCGCCGAGCAGATGTCGGAACTGCGACAGCGCCTCCACCCGCGCGAGGTCGCCGACGCGCGGGAACGGTTCGAGGCCGCGGTCAAACGCCGGCCGGATCGGGCCTGGATCCACCAGAACTTCGCCGAGTTCCTCGAGATGGCCGGGGACACGGAGGCCGCCCTCGCGGAGTGGAGGAGCCTCGCGAAGCTGCTGCCCCACCACTACCAGGCTCCGTATCAGTCCGCCCGTCTCCTCGCGCGGTTGAAGCGGTTCGATGAGGCGCGGGAACAGTTCGAGGCCGCGCTGAGGATCCGACCCGACCTCGACGAGGCCCGGTTGGACCTCGGACAGATCCATGCGGCCCAGAAGAAGTGGGACGAGGCCCTCCGGGAATATGCGGTGTTCCAGGCCCGACGTCCGGATGATCCCCGGGTCCTGGTCCGCAAGGCCGATGTCCTGGCGGCGCGCGGACAGCGTCCCGAGGCGGTCCAGTGCCTCCGGGAGGCCGTGGCCCTGAGGCCGACCTACTGGGAGGCCCGCTATCTCCTCGGGGTCGAGCTGGGGGTCGATGGGAAGTTCGCCGAGGCGGAGCCGGAGTTCCGCGAGGTGGTCCGGCTGAATCCCGAACACACCCTGGCCCGGTTCAACTGGGCGGTGTCCCTCGCCAAGCAGTCCCGGTATGCCGACGCCATCCGGGAGTTCGAGGAGGTGCTCCGACGGAATCCTGGCAACACCCAGGCCCGACAGTATCTCAACGCCCTCAAGGCGAGCGCCACGGTACCGGCCGCGAAATGACGGGTTTCCCGCCCGGATCGGTGGGGGTGGTGCCGGGACGGTCTGGACCTCTGGTTTCCAGGGGCGCTGGAGACGGATGATCGTGAGGCGGGACTGACAGGGCGGAACCTTGCCAAGGTCGGGCCGGGCTGGCTTCCTCCGCGGGATCCATGAGGCTACTCCGCCGAATTCCTGCATTCCTGCTCCTTGTCACCGCGTTGGCATCGACGTTGTCCGCCGCGGAACCCACCGTTGAACAGCGGCTCGCCGACCTCGAGGCCTACGTGAAGAACGCGGCTCCGGCCACCTCCCTGGTCGGCAGCCCCGGGCCGGGTCACAACGGCTGGATGATGATCAGCACGGCGCTCGTCCTGTTCATGACCCTTCCGGGCCTGGCGCTGTTCTACGGCGGCCTCGTCCGCAGGAAGAACGTGCTCTCCGTGCTGGCCCAGTGCCTCGGCCTGTCGGGCATCGTGACGATCCTCTGGTGGAGCTGTGGGTACTCGCTGAGCTTCGCGAAGGGATCGCCGTTCCTCGGTGGGCTCGACTGGAGCTTCCTCCGGGGCGTCACCGACCAGCCGAACCCCGACTACGGGGCGTGGGTGTCCCACAACATCTACGCGATGTACCAGATGATGTTCGCCATCATCACGCCGGCGCTCATCGTGGGTGCGATCGCCGAGCGCATGCGGTTCAGGGCCCTGATGGTGTTCTGCACCGTCTGGATGTTCGCGGTCTACTTCCCGACGGCACACATGCTGTGGGGAGCGGACGGATGGATGAACGGGCTCTGGAACGACAAGGCCGCCATCAAGGCGATCGACTTCGCGGGGGGCATCGTGGTCCATATCACCTCGGGCTGGAGCGCCCTCGTCCTCTGCATCCTGCTGGGGCCCCGCCGGGGCTTCGGCCGGGAACCGATCCCGCCCCACAGCATGGTGCTGTGCCTGGTGGGCACCGGGATGCTGTGGTTCGGCTGGTATGGCTTCAACGCGGGTTCCGCCGTCGCGGCCGACCGCATCGCGTCCAACGCGTTCGTGGCCACGACGCTCAGCGCCGCCGTCGGACTGTGCGTCTGGGGAATCCTGGAACTGGTTCTCCGCGGCAAGCCCTCGGTCCTCGGCCTCTGCTCGGGGGCCGTCGCAGGCCTGGCCACCATCACCCCGGCCTCGGGGTTCGTCACCCCGTCCGGGGCCGTCCTGATCGGCATCCTCGCCGGGATCTCCACCTTCCTGGCCTGCGCCAAGCTCAAGAACGCCCTCGGCTATGACGACTCCCTCGACACCTTCGGGGTCCATGCTGTCGGAGGTACCGTCGGAACCGTCATGGCCGGGTTCCTCGCCAGTTCGGAGATGAACCCGAACCTCCTGGCCGATCGCATCCAGCCCCTCGTCTCCAAATCCCTCTGGCTCGAACAGGTCAAGGCGGGTGGCCTCATCATCCTCCTGTCGGTCGGGGTCACCGTCGTGCTGTACGTCCTCATCGACAAGACCCTCGGCTGCCGGGTGTCGGATGAGGTGGAGGATCAGGGTCTCGATCTCACCGAACATGGTGAGGAGGGCTACACCCATTGAGATTGGGTCGCGGCGGGAAGTGACTCGGGACGGGGCAGGGTACCCGCCCCAAGAGTCCTTGGATTTCTCCGGTCCCGGGCTTGCCACCCGGTGATGGTTCCCCGTGTAATCACGGCATCATCCCATTGGCGGAACGCCCCGGGCCCGGCGCCCTGGGCGGGTTCGTCGCGGGAACCCCTGATCCCATGAATCGATTGCGTTGCCTCGTGTGGAGCGGCCTCACGGCCCTCCTGGTCCTGCTCTCCCCGCCCGCCTCGGCCGCCGAGGGCGGCCTCCGTGATGGCGATCGGGTGCTCTTCCTGGGCGACACCTTCTTCGAGCGGGAGGTCGACTATGGCCATCTCGAGACCCACATCACCGCCGCCTACCGCAATCAGGACCTCACGTTCCGGAATCTCGGCTGGGCCGCGGACAGCCCGATGGGCCGTTCCCGTGCGAGCTTCGACTGGAACAAGTCGCCGTCCGACTGGCTCAAGCGGGTCCAGGAGCAGATCGGCGACTTCAAGCCCACCGTGGCGGTCCTCGCCTACGGCATGACCGAGGCCCTCGAGCTGGCAGCCCTGCCTTCCAGCGCGGCGCAGTCGACGCACCTGTCGGAATTCCTGACCCAGACGCGCCAGCTGATGGGAGCCGTCCGCGAACGGGGAGGGGCCGACGTCCGGTTCATCCTGGTGGGGCCCCTCGACCTCGGAGCCATCCCCTCGAACCTGCCTCCCCAGGACCGGAAGCCGATCGAGACCCTCGCCACCCAGATCCCCCGGGTCCGGGAGGCGCTCCGGGAACTGGCCTCCGAGACCGGAGCCCAGTCCATCGGGCTCGAGTCGACCGCGGCCCTCCCGAGGGAGTCGGACCTCGTCCATCTCAACGAGTCCGGCTACCGCGCCCTGGCGGATGCGATCGTCAACCGGTCCGGTGGTGGGGTCGAGGGCAGCAGCCCGGCCTATCTCGTGCTCAACGCCGCGGTCCGGAAGAAGAACGAGCTCTTCTTCCACCGGTGGCGCCCGGCCAACTGGACCTACCTCTTCGGGTTCCGGAAATACGAGCAGGGACAGAATGCGGTCGAGATCCCGAAGTTCGATCCCCTCATCCGGGAATGGGAGGGACGGATCGCCAAGCTCCGGGACCTCGACCACCAGGACCCTGCGGTCGTGGCCGAGGTGACCCGTCTCCAGAAGGAGGCGGCAGAGCGGGCCCACCGGGACCCGAAGTTCAAGGTCCAACCGGAGCCCACCTTCGAAATCTCCCCGGGTTTCTCCGTCAGCCTCTGGGCCGAGAACCCCATGCTCTACAAGCCCATCCAGATGAACTGGGACCCGAAGGGCCGCCTCTGGGTCGCCAGCTCGCGTCTGTATCCCCAGATCAAGCCGGGACAGGACGCCGAGGATGCCGTCATCGTCCTCGAGGACACCGATGGCGATGGGAAGGCCGATCGCCACACCGTGTTCGCCGATGGACTCGTCATCCCCACGGGCGTGGTGCCGGACGGCCGCGGCGGCTGCTACGTCGCCGCCAGCCACCAGCTGCTGCACATCGCCGACACCGACGGCGATGGCCGGGGCGACCGGCAGACGATCGTGATGTCGAGCTTCGGCACCGAGGACACGCATCACAACCTCCACACCCTGCGCTGGGGCTATGACGGGCACCTGTACCTGAACCAGTCCATCTACACCCACAGCCACATCGAGACGCCCCAGGGGGTCCGCCGTCTCAACAGCGCGGGCATCTGGCGGTTCAATCCCGACACCTCACGCCTCGAGATCTTCACCAAGGGCGGCTGCAATCCCTGGGGACACCATTGGGACCAGTTCGGGAACTCGTTCTTCACCGATGGCGCCGGCGGGAAGGGGATCTACCACGCGATGGAGGGCGGGACCTATTTCACGTACGCCGACATGCGGCGCGAGGGCGACAGCATCAGCCCCGGCAGCTATCCGAAGTTCGCCAGCCTCGAGATCGTCCACAGCCCGCAGTTCCCCGCCGACTGGCAGGGCAACGCCATCACCTGTGACTTCCGGGCCCACCGGGTCGTCCGCTTCGCGGTCAACGACAACGGATCGACCTTCCAGACCCGCGAGCTCCCAGATCTGCTCCGATCCACCAACGTGACCTTCCGTCCGATCGACCTCCGCTTTGGTCCGGATGGCGCCCTGTACATCGCCGACTGGTCCAACCCCATCATCCAGCACGGCGAGGTGGACTTCCGGGATCCGCGTCGGGATCACGAGCATGGCCGCATCTGGCGCGTGGCCTACACCGGCGATAAATCCACCCCGGCCAGGATCGCCACCCGGGATCTCACCCGGCTGTCCACGGCCGAGCTGCTGACGCTCACCCTGTCCAGGAACGGCTGGGACCAGGAGCAGGCCCGCGTGGTCCTGCGTCAGCGGGGTGCTGCCGAGGTGCTGCCGGCGGTCCGGACCTGGCTCGCCCAGCAGAAGGATCCCCGGGCCCCGCTGGAGGCGATGTGGCTGGGCGAGGCCTTCGGTCAACCGTCCGCGGACCTGGTCGGCACCCTGGCCGCCGCGGCCGATGAACGCCTGCGCACCGCCGCCGCCCGTCAGCTGAGCAGATAGGGGCGGGGGAAGTTGAGGGTTGAGAGTCGAGGGTCGAGAGTCTGGGTTGTATGCAGCGGTTCCTGCCAGCCCGCCATCTCCGGTTTGTCCTCACCCTCAGCTCTCAGCTCTCAGCTCTCAGCCTCCTCCATCCCCTTGCCGCCCCGGGTGATTGGGTGGATTCCGATGGGGATGGCCTCTCGGACGTCGAGGAGGTGGCCCATCGGACCGATCCGAAGGATGCCCGCAGCTGGTTTCCCAAACGATTGGCGGCCTGGTGGTGGGATGGAATCCGCTCGGAATGGCGGGCCACGGCGGCGGGACAGGAACCGGTCGGCATCCCGGGCAATGAGACGCAGGTCCCGGGCATCGTCCGGGAGGGGATCCGGTTGATCCCGGCCGCCGGACGACCGCTCCGGTACCCGACCGCCCAGGCCGATGGATCCCCGCAGCTCCGGCTCGACCGCGGGGCGGTCCGGCTCTGGTTCAAGCCGGATTGGGCAGTGCCCCGCGGAGCCGAGTGGAGTGCGCCCCTCGTCGAGGTCGGCGGGTACCTGGACAAGGAGCACGGCTGGTGGTCGTGGTACCTGCATGCCACCCCGCAGGGGGATCTGTCGGTGAAGTTCAGCCAGGGCGCGGCGGATTACTTTCCCGTCTTCCGGATGGAGAGCCGCCTCCCCGCCGCGTCGTGGTCCGGGACACCCGGTTGGCATGAGCTGGCGCTCTCCTATGGCCCCGCCCTCACGCGGGTCTATCACCAGAACGCCCTGAACGTCTGGACCAACAGCAGCAGGACCGTCTTCGACCATGGCGCCGGGATCGATCCCCGGTATCTGCCCACGGCCGCGGGGATGGCCCGGGGATTCCAGCTGGGGATGAATGCCGCGGGGAGTCTCGCCCTGGAGGGCACGATCGACAGCGTCGAGACCTTCAACTACCCGATCGGCTTCACCGAGACCTTCCGCCTCGAGCAGCTCACGGTCCGCGCGGTCGAGCGGGAAGGGCGTCCGGCCCTCGAGTTTGCACGACTCTATGAGGGGTCACCCCGCCGCAGCGGGATCGGGTCGCCGGGGTACCCGGATCCCTGGCCGCTCCGGCTCCAGCGACGCGCGTTCGGCAGCACGAACTGGGGGACGCCGGTGGTCGAGACCTCCACCGAGGAACGCTGGATCGACACCACGGTGGAGAAGGGGACGCGGTACGAGTACCTGGCCCGATTGGGTCCTACCATCCATGGCGAATCCTACCGCCATTGGGTCGCCGGCATCGAGATGCCGGTCGTGCACCAGCGCGGCGTCGTCCTGCTGTTGGTCGATCAGACCCTCGCCCCGCGGCTCAAGACGGAGTTGGCCCAGCTCCGGACGAATCTTGTCGGCGACGGCTGGCGTGTCCGCGAGTGGCTCGAGGCACCGAGGCATCGGGATGGCTCGGTCGAGTCCAACCTCGCCAACCGATCCAGGGTCTCCCGATGGATCACGGATCATCATGAGCCGGGTGCCACCAACGTCGTCTTCATCCTGGGCCATGTGACCCTCGCCCACAGTGGTTCCGCGGGATGGGATGGCCATCCCGACCACCGGGGCGGCTGGGTGTGTGATGCGTTCTATGGGTACACCAACCGGGTGGTTCCGATCTGGACGGACCAGGAGTCGTCGCCCCAGGGCAGGAACCGTCCGGGGGATGGAATCCTCGACCAGAACTACCTGCCGGGTCCGCCCGACTTCGCCGTGGGTCGGGTCGACTTCTGGGGACTGCCGGCGTTGGGTCGTCGCGGCGAGGTCGACCTGCTGCGGCAGTACCTCACCAAGGCGACGCGGTACCGGGAGCACCAGATCCCGACCTGGGGACGGGTCTCGTGCCTCGCCGAGAATCCCGCTGCAAACCTCGCGGTCCTGTCGGCCCAGACCCTCTCCGGCGCGGCCTTCGGGGTGGAACCGGGCGTCCTGTTCGACGGGTACAACCTCCGGGACCGGGTGCCGGTCGATCTGGGGGTCCACTTCCAGTACGCCAGCGCCGGGGAGGCGGGGGTCTTCGATGGGCTGGGGGGTAGCCATACCAGCGGCATCTTCGCAGATCCGGCCCGGGAGTTGCCGGTGACCTTCCGGCAGGTGTGGTTCTCCTATGGGCCCGACTGGGCACGCATCGATGACCGGGGCCGTTTGATCTCGAGGGACAACTGGCTCCGGGCCTCGCTGGCCAGTCCCAACCACGGCCTCGCCACCCTCGGCGGCGTGTCCTGGGACTACACCTCGTTGGGGGCCGGGGCGCCCTTGGCCGACCTGATGATCCGGGGTTGGTCCCGCCCGGGACTTCTGATCCCTGCGTTCCAGAGCATCCTCGGGGACCCGACGCTCCGGCTCTTCCGTGTGACGCCGCCGTCGGGACTCCGGGCGACACGTTCGGGGCGGCGTGTGACCCTCACCTGGGTGCCGTCCCCCGATGCCGACTGCCGCTACTCCCTGTCTCGGAGCACCGGGGGTCTGGAGGGGTTCTCGGAGCCCCTGGAGGCGGGGCGATCGATTGATGGGACCACGTTCGTGGACGAGGACGCACCGGAGTCCGCGGTCTATCAGGTCCGGGCGATCCGGTTGCAGGTCAGTGGCTCCGGTTCCTTCTGGAACAACAGCCAGGGGGTGTTCGTGGGATTCTGAGGAAGTTGGGCATCGAGAGTGGAGAGAAGCCCCGCAAGGGACCCCATCCTCACCGGGAACCGCCAGCGCCCAGTGGTTCGAACCCAGACTCACCCCACGGGTCTCAGCGGATTCTTTCCCCTTTGCCCTCCCATGGAAGGCGCTAGCGTCAGGCCATGCGCACGGTGATCTATCCGGGAAGCTTCGACCCGTTCCACAATGGTCATCTGGACGTCGTCCGCCGTGCGTCCCGCATCTTCGACCAGGTGGTGGTCGCCGTGGCCCGGAACGAGTCGAAGCAGCCCTTGTTCTCGGTGGAGGAACGGACGCGTCTCGTGCGGGAGTCGATCCGGGACATCCCGAATGTCGAGGCCGACGCCTTCGAGGGACTGTTGGTGGACTATGTGATGCGACGGCAGGCCTGTGCGGTGCTGCGGGGGCTCCGGGCGGTCAGCGATTTCGAGTTCGAGTTCCAGCTGGCCCTCATGAACCGACGGCTGAACGAGCAGGTCGAGACCCTGTTCATGACCCCCAAGGACACCTACACCTTCCTGAGCTCCCGGATGGTCAAGGAGATCTCCCGTCTGGGCGGGGATGTCGCCCCGTTCGTGCCTCCGGCGGTCGTCGCAGCCCTCGGATCCCGTCGCTCCTGAGGACGGGGTGCGACCACCAGTTGTGGGGTGGACGAATGGTGCCACGTTGCGGCGTGCCGGAGTCTCATCTGAACCACGTGCTGCGTGCCGCCATCGGCTGGTTCGAGCTGGGCTCGTGCGCGGAGGCGCTGGGCGAACTCGACCGTCTCCCGGTAGGGGAACGCAACCGCACGGAGACCCTCGAGCTCCGGGCGGTCATCCTCCAGCAGATGGAGCGATGGGATGAGGCGGCACAGGCCTACACCGTCCTCTGCGGTCGGGACGGCGCCCCGGTGGATCGGTTCATCGCCTGGGGATGCTGCCTCTATGAACTCGGTCGGGTCCCCGAATGCCGTCTGGCGCTGATCTCGGCCCCCGTGGAGGCACGGTCCTGCGGCCTGTGGAACTTCCACCTCGCCTGCTACGAGTCGATCCTGGGGAACAAGGCCGAGGCCCGTCGGCTCGTCCTCGAGTGCCTCCGCCTGGAGCCGTCCCTGCGGGACATGGTCCAGCGCAACGAGAACCTCTCCCCGCTGGTGGCGACCTGACGGGTCTCAACCCGTCATTCCACGATCTTCGGGACCACAAAGAGGCCGCCGGCCTTCGCCGGGGCGTTGCGGAGGGCGTCGTCGTGGTCCATCGGCGGACGGGCCTCGTCCGGCCGGGTCACGTTCGTGAGTGGGAAGGCGTGGGCCGTGGGCTCGATCCCCTCGACGTCGACCTCCTTGAGCTGGGCGATGTAGCCCAGGATGTTGCCGAGCTGGTCGCCGAGCCGCTGCTGTTCCTCGGCCGAGAGATCGATCCGGGCGAGGCGGGCGACGTACTGGATGTTGAAGTCGGACATCGTGTCAGTGGGGGAGGTCGTGGCTTCTAGTCCTCGCCGAAGCCGCCCTGGACGAGGGCCTCGAGCTGCTGGAGGGCGCGTGGGGCGTCGACGCCGGAGCAGGTGATCCTGAGGACGCTGCCCGGGCCGGCGGCCAGCAGGAGGAGTCCCATGATGCTCTTGCCGTTGATGGACTCACCGTCCTTCTCCACCCAGACCTCGCAGTTGAAGCTGCTGGCCAGCTTGACGAACTGGGAGGACGGACGGGCGTGGACACCGTTCTTGTTCTTGACGGTGACCTCGCACGAGACAGATGGGGCGGTGGCGGACATCGGGACCTGACGCTGGGGCAAGGGTGGGGTCTGGCCTCCGGGTTTGCCAACAGGGAATCCCAGCCCGTCCCATGGGCTTGCCAAGTCCCCCCGCCGCCGCAGTCTGGGCCCATGTCGACACTGTCCCACATCGACGATTCCGGCGACGCCCGGATGGTCGACGTCTCGGCCAAGCCCGCCGTAGCCCGGGAGGCGGTCGCGTGCGGCGAGATCCGCCTGTCGGAGGCCACCCTGGGCCTGGTCGAGTCCAACGCCATCGCCAAGGGCAACGTCCTCGCCACCGCCCGGCTTGCCGGGATCATGGCCGCCAAGCGGACCTCCGACCTCATCCCGCTGTGCCATCCCCTCGGCCTCACCCGCTGCGATGTGGACCTCGAGATCCCCGCGACCCGCGATCGCATCGTGATCCGGGCCACGACCGGCATCGTGGCAGGGACTGGGGTGGAGATGGAGGCGTTGACCGCGGTGAGCGTCGCGGCCCTGACGCTCTACGACATGTGCAAGGCGGTCGACCGGTCCATGGTCATCGGGGACATCCGGTTGGTCTCAAAGTCCAAGCGCCCGGTGGGCGCCTGAACCACCGCGCTGCCCCCTGCTGGCCCCTTCCTAGCGTCCGGAGGCGAGGACGACCTCGATCCGTTCCTTCAGCTCCTCGCTGATCGAGGCGGTCGACCGTTCGCCGTCGATGATCCTGAACCGGTAGGTCGACTGGAGCCGTCGGAACGTCTCCCGCATCGCCGCCTGGTACTTGAGGAAGCTGTCGAACATGTCGCGCGACAGCCCGAGGTCCATGCCGCTCTCCCAGAAGTCGAGGGACTGGTTCTTGGCGAAGACGCGCTGCACCAGCTGTTCCGGGGAGACCTCGAGATAGAAGACGGCGTCCGGGACGAGGGCGATGCCGTACAGGTTCCGCAGCCAGGCTTCATCCATCCCCCGGACGAGGTCCCGGGCCATGAGGGTGTAGATGTAGCGGTCGGCGAGGACCACTGCGCCGGCCCGGAGGGCGGGCAGGATGGCGTGCTCGAGCTGGTCGGCGAAGTCGGTCGCGTAGAACAGCGAGAGGGTGGTGCGGGAGAGGATGTTGCCCTGCTGGGCCTGCTCGAGCTGCTCGCTGACGAGGGTGGAACGCTTGAGCCCGACCTGCAGCGTGGCATGTCCCGTCCCCTCCAGCCATTCCACCAGCCGCGAGATCTGGGTCGACCGGCCCGAGCCATCCGCCCCCTCGATGACGATCAGCTTCCCGGTGAGCTTCTCCAGGTCCACGCCGGGCAGTCCGTGTCCGAAGAACTTCTTCGGGGTGATCTCGGGGACCACGACCCGGGTGCTGGCGGGGGACCGGGAGGTCCGGCGGGAGGGTCTGGCGGGGCGTCGGGGCATGGATCAGGTGGCCGATGCGGTGCGGTAGTCGGCGAGGCGGATGCGGTTCGAGACCAGCCGGCGGACCACGTCCTGCTGGGCCTCGATGCGGTCGTTCGCGTCGATCATGATGAAGTTGAACTCCATGCTCATCGCGAGGTACTGCTCGAAGATCCTTCCCTGGAAGAGGCGGAAGCTCTCATAGGGGTCGGTGGACAGATGGAGGTCCATCCCGGCCTCGTGGAACTTCAGGACCGGCCGGTTGTCGAGGATGCGGGCGAGGGACACCTCGAGGCTGGCCTTGAAGAAGAAGGTCAGGTCCGGCAGGGCGGCATGGCTGTAGACGCCCCGGACCCAGTCGGGCGGGACGCCCCGGACGACGTCGCGCGCGAAGGCCGTGAAGATGTAGCGGTCGCAGAGCACGAGATATCCGGCCCTCAGCAGCGGCAGGAGCTGGCGCTCGTAGCGGTCGGCGAAGTCGGTCGCATGGATCAGGCTGAAGGTGGTGGGAGTGAGCAGGTTCTCCTTCTTGCCGCGGCTGGTGGCGCTCTTGACCAGGGCCGATGAGTTCCATTCGGAGAAGAACACCTTGCAGCCCTGCTGCTCGAGCCACTTCTGCAGCAGGTGCACCTGGGTGGATTTCCCGGAGCCGTCGAGACCCTCGACGGCGATCAGCCGTCCTGGAAATCCCAACTCGGCAACGGTGCGGTTCATGTGGGGGCAAACCTAGGAACGACGTCCTCGAATCACAAAGGCGAATTTCGGGACCGTGTCGTCCGGGACAACAGAAAGGGGGGAGGCGGTTGACACGAATTTCACGAATTCAACGAATTGGGAGAGGGGAGGGAGGGAAAGGAAGATGCGGAAAACGGTGTGGAGACGGGGGAATGAAAAAGGCCGAGGACGACCCGAAAGCCATCCCCGGCCACCCCACCTCCGGGAGACTGAACTCCCGGGAAAACGGATGGAAACCCAGCGGGGCGACGGGATTCCGGAAAGCAGGTTCGTCGGCCACCCCGCGAACGCAAGGGTCCATTTCAGAAGATGTTCACAATCTCGGATCGGGCGGGGATCCGGGTTGTCGTGGTCCCGCCGCGGAAGCCGTATCGGGATCGGCTCTAAACCCGTGCTCTTCCTCGCGCGCTGTGGCTTCCTTGGTGCCGTGACCCTGTACGACCAACTGGTCCGGATGACCTCCACCAGCAGCGATGCGCTGCTCGGAGGCTTCCTCGACCACGCCACCTCCCGGGGACTCTCCCTGTATCCGGCCCAGGAGGAGGCGATCCTCGAGCTGTTCGAGGACCGCAATGTCATCCTCAACACCCCGACCGGATCCGGGAAATCCCTCGTGGCGGCGGCCCTCCACTTCCAGTCCCTCGCCCGGGGGCGACGCTCGGTCTACACCTGTCCGATCAAGGCCCTGGTGAACGAGAAGTGGCTCGCCCTCTGCCGGGAGTTCGGACCCGAGAACGTCGGCCTCGCCACGGGCGATGCCACGGTCAACCACGACGCCCCCATCCTCTGCTGCACCGCCGAGATCCTGGCCAACATCGCGCTCCGCGATGGTCCCGAGGCGCGGGTCCATGACGTCGTGATGGACGAGTTCCACTACTATTCGGACCGCGACCGCGGCGTGGCCTGGCAGATCCCGCTGCTGACCCTGCCGCAGGCCCGGTTCCTCCTGATGTCGGCCACGCTGGGCGAGACGGATTTCTTCGCCGGGGAGCTGACCCGGCTGAACGGCCGGGCGACGACGATCGTGAAGTCCGTCACCCGTCCGGTGCCGCTGGAGTTCTCGTACGCCGAGACCCCGCTGGCCCAGACCGTCGAGACGCTGCTGGCCGACGGGAAGGCGCCCGTCTACGTGGTGCACTTCACCCAGGCGGAGGCGGCCCAGAGCGCGCAGGACTTCACCAGCCTCCCCGTCGCCACCCGCGAGGAGAAGGCCGTCCTCGCCTCGGAGCTCGAGGGGTTCCGCTTCAGCAGCCCCTACGGACCCGAGCTCAAGAAATGGCTCCGCCAGGGGATCGGACTCCACCACGCCGGCCTGCTCCCGAAATACCGGATCCTCGTCGAGCAGCTCGCGCAGAAGGGACGGCTCAAGGTCATCTGCGGCACCGACACCCTGGGCGTCGGCATCAACGTCCCGATCCGGACCGTCCTGTTCACGCGACTCTGCAAGTTCGATGGCCAGAAGGTCGGGATCCTCTCGGTCCGGGACTTCCACCAGATCGCTGGCCGGGCGGGACGCAAGGGGTTCGACTCCGTCGGCTGGGTCGTGGCCCAGGCCCCCGAGCACGTGATCGAGAACCTCCGGCTCGAGGAGAAGGCGAAGCGGGACGGAAAGAAGGTGGTCAAGCGCCAGCCACCTGACAAAAACTTCGTGAACTGGGACCGCAAGACCTACGAGCGGTTGCAGACCTCCCCTCCGGAACGGCTGACGTCGCGGTTCCAGGTCACCCACGCGACCCTCCTCCAGGTGCTGGGACGTCCAGGTGATGGCTGTGGCGCCATGGCCGATCTGGTCCGGCGGTCCCACGAATCCCCCAACCAGAAGCGGGTCCACCGGAAACGCGCCTGGCAGCTCTTCCGGTCGCTGGTCGAGCGCGAGATCATCACGCTGGGGAGACCCGGGGATCCGGGACCCAAACTCCGGGTGAATGTCAGCCTCCCGGAGGACTTCTCGCTCAACCAGGCGCTGTCCCTGTTCCTCCTCGACACCCTTCCGATCCTCGACCGCGAGGCGCCGGACTACGGCCTCGACGTGATCACGCTCGTCGAGTCCATCCTGGAGGATCCCGACGTCATCCTGAGGGCGCAGTTGAACCGGCTGAAGTCCCAGAAGGTGGCCGAGCTGAAGGCCCAGGGGATGGAGTACGACCAGCGGATGGAGGAGCTCGAGAAGCTGGAGCATCCGAAGCCGCGTCGGGAGTTCATCTACGAGACCTTCAACGCCTGGGCGGCCCGGCATCCATGGGTCGGACAGGAGAACATCCGGCCGAAGTCCATCGCCCGGGAGATGTTCGAGGACTTCCGGACCTTCGCCGACTACCTGCGCCTGTACGAGCTGCAGCGCGCCGAGGGCGTCCTGCTCCGGCATCTCAACAGCGTCTACAAGGTCCTCTCCCAGACCGTCCCCGTGGCCGCCAAGACCGAGACCCTGCTGGAGATGGAGGAGTACCTGCGGCTGATGCTGCGGCAGGTCGATTCCAGCCTGCTCGACGAATGGGAGAAGCTGCGGGATCCCTCGCGGGTCCCGACGAAGCCGGAGGTCCCGGAGATCCGGCCTCCGGGCGCCGAGGAGGCGGCCCAGGATGTCACCCGCGACCCGAAGGCCTTCCTCGCGCTGGTCCGGACCCGGATCTTCAACCTGATGCGGGCCTTCGTGGATGCGGACTGGACCGCGGCGGAGGGATTGGTCCAGGTGGATCCGGAGTCGCTGGCGGCGCTGGGTCCGACGGCCCGGCCGGAGACCCTCTGGACCCAGTCCCTCGAGGCCTACCACCAGGAACACGAGGGGTTCTGTTTCCATCCCGAGGCCCGGAACCTTCGCCACACACATGTGATCCCCTCGGAGGACAGATCCCGGTGGCGGGTCGAACAGGTGCTGGTCGACCCGGACGGCCTCAACGACTGGGTGATCGAACTGGAGGTCGATCTCCGAGCCTCCCGGGAGACTCGCGAACCGGTCCTGCACTGGAAGCGCCTCGGGCGGGTGGGGGGAGTCTAGCGTCCGGTTCGCCGAGCGGACCCCAGAGGCGTGGGGTGGGTGATGCAGTGCCCTGCAGCACCCGGGTGCACGGCGGGCACCCGGCGGCCACGCAACCACCGGCAGGGCTTCAGAGCACGGTGAGGTGCTCGAGGAGTGCGGTCGCCTGAAGCCCTGAAGCTTCTCAGCGGTCGGACCTTCGAGGTCCAACACCCGGAACAGGATCGTTTCTGATGGGGTGACAGAGTCCTCCAGGGCCACCACCATTCCCCCCGGGGTCATCGACCACCATGACAGTCCGGAATGGTCCCTGGGTTCATCGAATGTTCCGGAGTTTCACGCTGAACCAAGCCCCATCCACTTCCATGCCATCGCTCTTCTCACCGTTCCAGCTCGGCTCACTCGAGGTCCCGAACCGCATCTTCATGGCGCCGCTCACACGATGCCGTTCCGAGGCGGGCGATGTTCCCGGCGACCTGATCGCGACCCATTACGCGCAGCGTGCGAGTGCGGGCCTCCTGATCGCCGAGGCGACCATGGCGATCGCCAACCACTGCGCGTTCATGGGGGCCCCGGGCATCCATTCGGAGGCCCAGGTGGCTGGCTGGCGCAGGACCACCGATGCCGTCCACCAGGTGGGCGGGCGCATCTATCTCCAGCTCTGGCATGGCGGGCGCGCCTGCCACTCGCTCCTGAACGGCGGCGCGCAGCCGGTGGCGCCGAGCGCGATTGCGATCGAGGGCGACCACATCCATACGCCCGAAGGCCCGAAGCCGTACGAGACGCCGCGGGAGCTGCGGGACGACGAGATTCCGGCAGTCGTCGAGGGATTCCGGAGGGCGGCGGAGAACGCCAGGCGTGCGGGGTTTGACGGCGTCGAGGTGCACGGCGCGAACGGCTACCTGCTCGACCAGTTCCTGCGGGATGGCAGCAACCGCCGCAGCGGCCCTTACGGAGGCCCCGTTGAGAACCGTGCACGGCTCATGCTCGAGGTCGTCGACGTCGTCGCCACCGTCTTCGGGCACGGTCGGGTCGGTCTGCGCATCTCCCCGCTGAACAGCTACAACGCGATGCAGGACAGCGATCCGATGGGACTGACGACCCATCTCTGCCACGCACTTTCAGGGCGCGGACTCTCGTACCTCCATCTGATGCGCGCCGATTTCCTCGGCAGGCAGCAGGGAGATGTCCTGGGCCTGGCGCGCCGCGCCTTCAACGGGCCGCTGGTCGCGAACATGGGCTATTCGCCTGGGGAGGCCGCGCTCGCCGTCGAATCGGGCTCGGTCGACGCCGTGGCATTCGGAACGGCATTCCTCGCCAATCCCGATCTGCCCGCACGGATCCAGGCGGGGGCCCCGCTGAACACGCCGGATCCGTCGACCTTCTACAGGGGCGGCGCCAAGGGATACATCGACTATCCGACGCTGTCGGCGACCGCGTGATGACCTGGTGGATCGCCGGCTGGATGGGGATTCCGAGGTGCAGCACGGAACCGGGGGGCGCAGGTCCGCGGCGGTGGACGGGGAGCGAAGGGCACTGGATCCCGAGCCTTGTCGGGCATCGAGGACATCCCCAGCATCTCCGGCTTTCTGAGCGTCCTCCGATCCGCCCATGAAGCCGCCCCTGTTCACCGAGTTTGCCGAGCGTCGCTGCCCCATCTGTGTCGTGGGATTGGGATACGTCGGACTCCCCCTCGCCACCGCTCTCGCGTCCCGGTTCGACGTCATTGGGTTCGACATCGACACCGAACGGATCGCCCAGCTGCGGGAAGGGAGGGATCGCACGGGCGAGATCTCTGCCGAACGCCTGGGTCGCCACCCCATCCGGTTCACCACGGATCCGGCCGTCCTCTCGGAGGCACGGCTGATCATTGCCACGGTGCCGACTCCGATCGACGCGCATCGGCGCCCTGACCTGGGTCCACTCATCCGGGCGAGCACGACGATCGGGCAGCACCTGCGGCCCGGGACGGTGGTGGTCTACGAGTCCACCGTCTATCCGGGCTGCACGGAGGAGGAATGTCTTCCCCGTATCGAGGCTGCCAGCGGTCTCCGGTGGCGCCACGACTTCCATGCCGGCTATTCGCCGGAGCGGATCAACCCCGGCGACCCCGAGCACACGGTCGAGCGGATCCGCAAGGTCGTCTCGGGCGATTCCCCGGAGATCGCCGCGCTCCTCGCCGAGATCTACGGGGCCGTCATCACCGCCGGGATCCATGTGGCCCCGGACATCCGGACGGCGGAGGCGGCGAAGGTCATCGAGAACACCCAGCGCGACCTCAACATCGCCCTCATGAACGAGCTGGCGCTGATCTTCAACCGGATGGGCATCCGGACGCTCGACGTCCTGGAGGCCGCCGGCACCAAGTGGAATTTCCTGCCCTTCCGTCCCGGCCTGGTCGGCGGTCACTGCATCGGGGTGGATCCCTACTACCTCACCTTCAAGGCCGAGAGCCTGGGATACCATCCGGAAGTCATCCTGGCCGGGCGTCGCATCAACGATTCGATGGGCCACCACATCGCCGCCCAGACGGTCAAGCGGCTCATCGAGGGCGACCGGCCCGTCAAGGGGGCCCGGGTCCTCATCCTGGGCTGGACCTTCAAGGAGAACGTCCCGGACATCCGCAACACCCGGATCATCGACATCCACCGCGAGCTCGCCCACTACGGGATCGACGCGAAGGCCCATGACCCGCTGGCGGATCCGGACGATGTGGAGCGGGAATATGGGCTTCGCCTGACCGCCGACGTCGATGCCTCGGGACCCTATGACGCCGTGATCCTTGCCGTGCGCCATCGGGTCCTGGCGGCGGAGTTCACCCTCGATCGGCTCCGGGCCCTGGGGAATGGGAAGCCGCCGCTGGTGATGGACGTGAAGGGGTTCTTCCGGGCGGCCGAGTACCGGGCGGCAGGCATCGAGTACTGGCAGCTCTGAGCGGTCCGGCTGCGTCTGCCCTGTGCCGGTCTGGCAGGGAGCAGGATGGGATCAGTTCCAGCGCCAGGGGGACTGGGGCGCGGTCTGCACCTGGACCTTGGGTTGCGTCTGGGGCGTCTCCGGGGATTCCGGGGCCTCCGGGGATTTGGGAAGGATGCGACAGAATCGTCCGAGGGCCGATTCTGTCGGCCCGGCGAAGGCGATGCCCATCGTGCGGAGGAGGTCCACCCGCACCCAGGCCTCGCCCAGCGTGAACCGGTCCTGGGGATGCACCTTGTCGGGAGAGGGGTTCTGGAGGGATTGGATCCTCAGGTAGCCGGCAAGCCGCTCCGCAGGCACCTCGACCCGTCGGGAAAGCGTGTCCGGGTCGAGCGGTTCGACGGGGGCGTTGAAGGGCGGCAGGTGGTCGTGGCTGAGGAATCTCCGGATCGGTGACCCGGTCTCGATCAGGTCGAGGCTCCAGGCCTCCTGGTCGTGGTCGGTCATGACGAGGCAGGGTTGGCCGGAGACCCGGGCCAGACCGAGGGCCAGCTCCTCGGCACGGTCCCATCCCTGGGTGAGGTGCAGGCAGCACCAGCCGGCGCCGGCGGGTCCCCAGAAGACGCACTCGGGCACCGGGAGGCCCCCGACGGTGCCGGTGCCGACATCGAGGCGCTGGGAGGCGAGTTCACCGAGGCAGAGACCCATCGGGTCCAGGGCATCCGCGAGGGTGCGCCGGGCGTGGGCATTCCACGGTTGGCGCCAGAAGATCTGGACGGGGTTCGACGGCATGGGGGCTCGGGTTGGAGTGTGATCGGACGTTGTCACGGTGGCGGTCGGGGAAGCCTCTGCCAAGTCCACAAAACTGGGGAGACCCGCGATTTCCCAGCTGCCCTCAACAGGGAGTCGTGACCGACCGGAATACGGTCTATTCCGGCACCAGACGGACCCGGAAGAACCGGGAGGTGGCGTCGGAAGGGATCCGCCACCGCTGGGGGTCGGAGCGGAACCGGTCGCCGTCGGTCCGGTTCGCCACGGCCGCCCAGGGACCCTCCGCGGCGGGGGCCTCCTCGATCACGGCCCGATGTCCCGCCCGCCCCAGCCAACGCAGTTCACGCTCCCCCGAGGTGTCCCGGGCCAGGGTGACCACGGGACCGTCGAGGACCGTCTCCCCCCCGTTCCAGCGCGTCAGGTGGCTCCAGTCGGGCTTCCGATCCGAGACGTCCGGACGGGCCCCCTCCAGGAATTCCCAGCCATCGTGCAGTCCATCCCCATCGGTGTCGGGCGTGTCCTGCCGGGTGCCGAGCGCCAGTTCCGCCGCCGCGCCCAGGCCGTCGCCGTCCGGGTCGTCCGAACCGGGACCCGTTCGGCGGAACTCGAGGGCGTCGAACACCAGGCCGCTCTGGTCGACGGCCCGGAGCCGCAGCCGATCCCCGCGCAGCTGGAGGTCGACATGGTGCCATCGCGGCTCGAAGAACGCGCTGTTGGCGTCGCGTTCGACGAGCCCGTAGAGGACGATGCCACCGCCGCCGCTGACGATGCGGTGGGTCCCCTGGACGGGATGATGGCGTTCGAAGTTGTGGTCATGACCGGAGAAGATCATCTGGACCCCGTATCGCGCGGCCAGGGGCATCAGCAGGGCCGCCACCTCCTGGCTGTCGGGGATCTTGGTGTTGTCGAAGTCGTCGTATCGATGGCCCCCGGAGGTGGCGGGTGGGTTGTGGACGCAGATGAACTTCCACGGCTTGGTGCTGCCCGCGAGATCGCGCTCCGCCCATTCGAGCTGCGGGGATCCGGGTCGCATCGCGTACTGGCTGGAGTAGGGCCAGAAGAGCATCGTGAAATGAGCGTCCCCTGCGTCGAACGAGTAGTAGAACTCCGGGCGGGTCCGGTCCGCCACGTGCCGTTCCATCGGCACGTCGTTGGTGGGCGTCCGGATCGCCTCCAGCAGGTGCTCGGGAACCGTGTAGAGATCGTGGTTCCCCCAGACGAAGAAGGAGGCCGCGGACCGGAGTGTGGGGCGGTAGACGGAGAGGAACCGGGTGTCGGCGAGTCCGGGATGGGGGGCTGGATACACGATGTCCCCAAGGTGCAGGAGGAGCTGGTAGGGCTTCTGGTTGAGGTTGCGGGCGACCTGGATCTGCGGGCCGCTGCCGGCGCCGGAATCCCCGATCAGGGCGATGTCGAGATCCCCCTCGGCGGGGAGTGTCCGGAATGACAGCACCGGTGAGGAGGCCTTGTCGGTCCAGACGCGGTAGTAGTGGCGCGTGCCGGGCGGAAGTCCGGAGAGCAGGACCTGCTGGATGTTGGTCCGGAGCCGGGATTCCACTGTCCGGGCATCCGAGAGGTCGGGGGCGAGTCCCACGTCGACCCTGCCGGCCTGGGGTTCCAGCGTCCGCCACATCACGAGGGCCTGGTGGGTGAGGACCGACTGGAGGTAGGGCCCCCGGGTGAAGTTGGCGAGGAGTTCCGGGACCAGGGCGACATCGGAACTGCTGCCGGCGGTCGGGTGGACGGCGATGGCGAGGAGGTTGGTCCCCACGCGCAGGAGGGGGAGGGCGGTGTCGAGGGACAGGACCTCCGCGGCGCCGGCGGGTCGGAAGGAGGCCTTCCGGTCGAAGGGCACCGGCGTCCCGGGGGCTCCATCGAGCCCGCGCCTCAGGCATTCCTGGCCGTTCAGGTAGGCCACGAAGCCACCCTGCCAGTCGCAGAGCAGGGCCAGGTTCTGGATCGTCCCGGGATCGGTGATCTGGAACTCCTTCCGGAACAGCACCGTGCCGGAGCCGCGGTTGGTCCAGGGGAACAGGGTGGCCTCACCCCAGGTGGTGCGGCCGAATCCGGACCGTCCCTCCGACCATGTGGCATCATTGAATCCCAACTGGTTCCAGTCAGCCTCCGCGGGGAGGCCGCGGGTGTCATACCGCCAGAGATCCCCGATCGCCACCAGTGCGGGTTCCGATCCCATCAGACGGCTTGCCGCGACGAGGAAGGCGATCAGGGGGACGAGGTGTCGCAGGGACATCATCGGGTTGGATCAGGAACCGCCCGGATGCATTCCGGGGGCTGCGGGAATCTTCCCACGGGAATGCCGTTTGGCGAGGGACAACTGCCCGGGTGGGCGGTGGGGTTTTCCGTCGAGGCGGTTGGGCCTTGGATCACTGCTGGATCCGCTGCAGGGCCTGTCGGGACCGGAGCTCGAGGGTGGCCTTGAGGGCGGGCAGCTCGCTGGCGAGCCGATCGTAGAGGGTGGACGCCTCGCGCCAGCGTCCCGCCGACTCCAGCAGGCGTCCGGCCTCGCGTCCGGCCTCCTTGAGCCACCAGGGATCCGGGACCTCGCCCGGACGGGACAGCGTCCCGTTGACGACGTCGAGGTAGTGGTTGAGCGCGGCCTCGAGCAGGGGTTTTGCAGCGGCGGCAGGCTGCAGGGCGGCCAGCTTCTCGCTGACCACGCCCAGGCCGACCGAGGCCTTGGATCGGGTCGAGAGGTCGGCCTTCGGGGAGGCGATGATCCGACGGTAGAGCTCGTCGGCCTTCGCGTAGCTGTTGGTCGACTGGGTCGCGAGCTGCAGGTGGCAGTCGGCCATGCGGCCGAGGGCGGCGATCGAGACCGGGGAGTTAGTGAACTGGGCCGCGGCGGTGAAGGCCTCGAGGGCCCTGCGGTAGGGCTCGACCGGCGTGGCGTCGTTGGCCTCCGGGGTCTGCACATGGGTCTCGCCCAGCGCGAGGTAGGCCTGGGGCAGGAGCTGGGTCGGGGTCGTGCGGTCGTTGAGGAGCTCGAGGAACTGTTCCCGGGCGCTGGCGGCGCTCTGGCGTCGACGTGCCGACTCCGCCGCGCGCAGCCGGGCCTCGTGCCACTGGGGACTGCCCCGCCAGGCCGTGTTCGTCAGGAGGTTGACGCAGAGCCGTTCCGCCTGGGCGAAGTCCCCCTGGGAGAAGTAGTGGTCGGCCAGCCACAGGGAGGCGGTCTGGGAGATGTGGTTGGTCGGGAACCGGGTGGCGATCTCGGTGAACCGGGCGATGGCGTTGTCGGTCAGGCCGGCCTGGACCATCGCCCAGGCGCGGTCGAACTCCGCCTGCGGCATCCGGGGGTGATCCGGGTGGGTGGCGATCCAGTGGTCGAGGGCTCCGACCGCGGTGCCCCAGGCCCGGGCGCGGAGCTCGATCGCGGCGAGTCCCAGCTCGGCCTCCGGGGCGGAGGTCCCGGACGGGTATTCCTTGAGGAAGCGCCGCAGCAGGGTGCGCCCGGCCTCCGGGTCCCCCGAGTCCGCGAGGAACTGGGAGACGGTCAACACGGAGGGCGCGATCCCCGGCTCCGGGAGCCGACGTTGGATCAGTTCCTCGGCGGCTTCGCGGGCCGGGCCGGGCTCCCGGGCGCCGACCGCGGCCTGGGCGGCCTGGACCAGGGCCTTCGGCACCAGCTCCTGCTGGACGCGGGCATTCGTGCCGGCATCCCGGAGGAGCTCCCGCAGGGGCTTCAGTGCCTTGGCCGGATTGCCGAGGCGCAGCTCTGCGTCGGCGAGCTTGAACCGGGCGACCGAGGCGTCCCATCCGGATGACAGGAGCGGGAGGGCCGCCTCGAAGTCGGCCGCCGCCGCCTGGATCCGTTCCGGCGGATCCTTGGGATCAAGGGATTCCCAGAGGGCCCAGCCGCGTCCGAGGCGCAGCTGGCCGACCACGGGTGGGGCGGGGGATCGCTTCAACCCCTCCGTGAACTGTCCGATCGCCCGCGTGAGCAGGGAGGCTCCACCGGCCGGGGCATTGGTGAGGCCGCGGTCGGACAGGAACTGCTGCAGGAGGGACTGGCCCAGCCGGAGCTGGAACTCCGCCGCGTTGGGGTCCTCCGGATGGCTGGCGAGATAGTTCTCGAGCCGTTCCCGGGAACGGGTCCAGTCGGACTGGTCCGCGGCGAGGTCCGCCAGGGCGAGGGTGGCCTCCCGCTGGCGGTCCAGGGGGGTCTCGGCGGAGAGGTTCCGGGCGTGGGCGGCTTCGGCTGCGGTGCGGTCCCCGGCCAGACGCCAGAGACGTCCGGCAAGCGCATTGGCCTCGGCTCGGGTCTCGGGAAGTCCCTCCTCGACGAGGATTCGGCCCCACGCCTCCGCCGCGCGCGCCGCCTCCGCGGGCTGCCCCGCGTCCTCATGCAGACCCGCGAGGGCCCGCCATCGCAGGGCCTTCTCCTGGAGGTTGGACGCCATCGGTTCAGCCTCCTGCAGGGCGATGATGGCGTCGGTCGGCTTCCTCAGGGCCCGCAGGGCCTCGGCGCGGGTGAGCAGTCCCCGGAAGGCGAGGGAGGGATCCGACCGCTGCCGCAGGGCCCGGACGAATGGGCCATCACCCGACTGGAGGATCTCCAATGCGGCGGTTGGATCGCCTTCCTTGAGGCGGCACTGGGCGAGCCGTACCGCGGCCACTGCCGCCAGGGGGGGAGGCGTCGGGGCCGCGAGGTAGTTGGAGAACGAACGGGCTGCACCGGACCAGTCCCCGGCCGCCCAGCTCCGTTCCGCCTCGGCGAACCGGAGTCGCGACTCGACCTCGGTCCTGAGGGAGGATCCCGGATAGGCGGACGAAAACGCGCCGAGGGAACCGGCTGCACGATCCCATTGGCCGAGGTCGAAATCCCTCAGGGCCGCCTCGTAGGCCAGGCGTTCCGCCCCCTCCTGGGCCTCCGCGAGGGGGGGCAGGGCGATGCCACACAGGAGTCCCAGGCACAGGGAGCACAACCAGCGGATCGACCGGGACACGGACCGGACGCGGGATCTGGAGGTGGGCATTGCCATCGGGAACGACACTGCAAGGAGTCTCCTCGCCCCGGGGCGAAGGGCAAAGAGCAAAGAGCGGAGGCGGGCGATGGAAGATGTGAAGTTGGTGGGTGAGCAGTGCCCTGCGAACGGGACGCAGGAGCGTCCCTCCGAGTGGATCCCTCCCGCCAGCGAGGGAGGGTCAGACCGGAGGCGAGGACCCGTTCCTGGGCCTGTCCTCGGGTGGGCACGCCGAACGCAGGACCCGGAGCGCGGTGCGCCCCAGGGGAATCGGAGTGGTCCGGTCCCGGATCAGGAGCTCCCCCTCGTCGCGGTTCCTCGACCTCAACCCTGAGACGTGGTTCCGGTTGACCAGCAGGGATCGGTTGGCCCGGATGAACTCGTCCGGCGGCAGGAGGTCGAGCCATTCGGCCATGCTGCGACGGACCAGATGGGAGTCTGTCGCCCCCCTGAGGACCCGGGTGTAGGCACCCTCGGCCTGGATGACGGAGATCTCCCGGATCGGGATGCGGGTCCAGTTCCGCGAGTCGCCGACCAGGACCTCGCGGGCATCGGTCTTGAGCCGGAGACGCAGCCTGCGCACCGTCTCGGCCAGGCGGTCGGCCGACACGGGCTTCAACAGGTAGTCCAGGGCGGCCGACTCGAACGCCCGCAGCGCGTGCTGGTCATAGGCCGTCACGAACACGACCGCGGCCTCGATGGGGATCGAGGGCACGAGCTCGAACCCGTCCGCATGGGGCATCTGGATGTCGAGGAAGAGGATGTTGGGGCGGACCTTGGCGATCAGGTCCTGGGCGGCCGCGACGGAGTTGGCCTCGCCCACGATCCGCACCTCGGGATGCTGGGCCAGCATCGTCGCCAGGCGCTTCCGGGCGAGGCGTTCGTCATCGACGAGGATGGCGCGCATCAGGTGATCCTCGGGGCGACAGGGACACGGATCCCGACGTGGACCCAGCCGTCCCGGGTCGAGGTCGTCAGGGTCGCGGCATCACCGAGGATGAGGGCCAGCCGGCGCCGCAGGTTGGCGAGGCCGATGCGGGTGCCGTTGGTGGAACCCTCGGGGACCCAGCAGCCCGTGTTGGCGACCTCGAGGTGCAGGGTGCCGGGATCCCTGCGGGCGCCGATGCGGAGTCGGAGCGGGAGCGGACTGGTGAGGCGCCCGAACTTGATGGCGTTCTCCACCAGAGGTTGGATCAGGGAGGTGGGGACCGGGATCTCGGCGGCTTCGCGGGGCACGTCGATCTCGATCTGCAGGTCCTCCTCGAAACGGAACTTCTCGACCCGGAGGTAGTTCTGGAGGGCCTCCAGCTCGACTCCCAGGGGGGCGAGGCCATCGTCCTGCTGCATCGAGAACCGCAGGTATTCGGCGAGTGCCTGGACGATCAGCTCCACCTTGGCCGGGTCGTCCTTCTCGGCGAGGGTGGTGTTCAGGGCGTTGAACAGGAAGTGGGGGTTGATCTGTGCCCGGAGGAGCTGGAGTTCCGCCTGGCGGTTCGCGGCCTCCGTCTCGAGCAGCTTCATCTGTTGATTCTGGATGGAGCGCCAGTAGCCGATGCCGAAGTAGAGGAGGCTCCAGACGAGGTACACCATCCAACGCGTGTACAGGACGGCACTCCAGATGCCCGGGGCCCAGTTCCGGATGGCCGCCTGACGCAGCCGGTCGGCGAGGACGTCCGAAGCCTCGATATCGATGTGCGCGATCGTGCCACAGAGCCCGAACACGACCAGGCCCTGCATGGGCAGGGGCCAGTCGAGGGAACGGAGGCGCCGGTAGACCGGTCGCAGCAGGAGGGAGGTGATCAGGAACCCGGAGAGGATCCGGATCGCGGTCATGATCGCCGCCTGTTGCGGAGCGGCGAACGCTGCCCGGATGCTCGCGAACACCATCGGCGTGGCGAGGCCCCATCCTGCAAGCTGGAGGGTCCAGAACCAGTGACGCTCCGCCATGTCCAGCCAGCGGGACTTGATCTCTGGGTTTCGGGCCACGGGAAGGCGAGGATAGGAGGTGCGGAAAGTCAGGTGAACCGACAAATCCAAACTTCCGACCGCTCCATGACTTATTCTGCCCGATTCGTGACTCGTCATGTCGGATCGAGAACTTCGCTCGTCCACGGGGTTGGGGATGGGCTAGGGTCGCGGCGTGCGAGTGCTTGTGATTGAAGACGACCCCAAGATCGCCTCGTTCCTCGTCAAGGGGCTCAAGCAGAGTGGCTACGCGGTCGACCACGCCTCGGATGGCGAGGCGGGACTCGGCCTCGCGGAGATCACGACGTTCGACGCCGCCGTCGTGGACATCATGGTGCCGAAGCTGGACGGGCTCTCGGTGGTCCAGCGGCTCCGCGCGAAGGGATCCCGCCTGCCGATCCTGTTCCTCAGCGCCCGGGCGACGGTCGACGACCGGGTGAAGGGGCTCCAGGCGGGCGGGGACGACTACCTGACCAAGCCGTTCGCCTTCTCGGAGCTCCTCGCCCGGGTGCAGGCCCTGATCCGGCGGGCGACCCAGGGCGGGATGGAGCCGACCCGGCTCGTCGCCGGGGACCTGATCCTCGACCTCCTCAGCCGCGAGGTGACCCGTTCCGGGGAACGCGTCGACCTCCAGCCCCGCGAGTTCTCCCTGCTCGAGTACCTGATGCGCAACCCGGGCAGGACCGTGACCAAGACCATGATCCTCGAGCACGTGTGGGACTACAGCTTCGACCCGCAGACCAACGTGGTCGACGTCCTCGTGCACCGGCTCCGCGGCAAGGTGGATCCCGACAAGCAGCGCATCCACACGATCCGTGGGGTGGGATATGTCCTTCGTCCGATTGGTTGACCCTCTCCGCCGTTCGCTCGCGGTGCGTCTCAGCGCCTGGTTCGCGCTGATCTTCGTCGTCGCGTCCACCGGGCTGTTCGTCGCGCTGCATGAGGACCTCGCCTCGCGACTCGAGAAGCGGGCCGGCGCCGAGCTGGAGGTGTTGTTCCGGAGGTTTGCCGACATCTACATGCGACAGGGTGTGGACGCCCTCCGCGCGGCCGTCCGCAGCAGCGCACAATATCCTGGGGTCACCTCGCTCTATGTCCGGCTCAGCCGGGGCGGCAGCCAGGTGCTCCTCACGGAGGTCCCTGACGAATGGTGGGCCGTGAGGACCCGGCAGGTGCCGGAACCCAGCCAGGGACTCTATGTGGTCGAGAAGGTCCGGGAGCTGCGGATCCCCAAGGACGCGATGCGGGACTTCCTCCTGACCGAGGGCCAGCTCGCGAACGGCGTGATCCTGGAGGTGGGACGGACCACCGACAGCCGGGCGGTCCTGTCGAGCACCCTGCGTCGGGTGTTCTGGCAGTTCGGCGGTGGGGCGGTGGCCCTCGCACTGCTCGGCGGTGGCATCTTCGCCTGGAGCGCCACGCGTCCCGTCCGCGAGGTCACCCGGACCGCCCGGAGGATCATCGAGGAGGGACGTCATGACGTCCGGGTGCCCATCCCACGGGGGGACAACGAGCTCACCGAGATGGCCCGCCACTTCAATACCGTCCTCGACAAGAACGAGTCGCTCATCCGGGCCATGCGGGAGTCGCTCGACAACGTCGCGCACGATCTCCGCACCCCGTTGACCCGTCTCCGGGGCACCGCGGAGCTCGCCCTGCGGGATGAGGGCCGGGATCCCGCCGCGGCCCAGGAGGCGTTGGCGGACTGTGTCGAGGAATCCGAGCGGGTGCTGCGGATGCTCAACACCCTCATGGATGTCGCCGAGGCCGAGGCCGGCATGATGACCCTGAAGCGGCAGCCCACCGACCTCGCACACCTCCTGGGCGAGGTGGCCGAGATGTATGCGTTCGTCGCGGAGGAGCGGCAGATCACGGTCCGCTCCGAGCTCCCCCAGCGGTGCGTCGCATCGGTGGATCCCGACCGGATGCGTCAGGTCCTGGGCAACCTGGTCGACAACGCCCTCAAGTACACCCCGGAAGGGGGCACCGTGACCCTGGGCGCGCGGGTGGAGTCCGGTCAGGTGGTGATCCGGGTCCGCGACACCGGCATCGGGGTGTCACACGAGGAACAGGCGCGGATCTGGACCCGTCTCTACCGGGGGGATCGGAGCCGATCCCAGCGGGGGCTGGGGTTGGGGCTGAGCCTGGTGAAGGCCGTGGTCGAGGCCCACGGCGGCACGGTCGGGGTCACAGGTGCCCCGGGAAAGGGCAGCGAGTTCACCGTGCGGCTGCCGGGAAGCAGTGGAGAGCCAGGCCAGGCATCCCCCATTGCGTCTTGAACCGTGGATGCCGAGTGGATGCCGATGCGTGCCGTGGAACGACGGACCGCCCTGGGTGGACTGCAACTTTTTGATGCTCTGACGGGAACCGTGTTGCCAATGGCGAGATCGCCCTTTCATCCTGTCGAGGCATCCCCGAGGAGGTTGCTCGTCCCGCAGATCGGCCTGGCCCCTGCCGTGTCCTGATGGTGTCGACGTCCACTGCTCTCGAGGATCGCTGCAGATCTCCTCGCGGCATGAACACGATCCGGACTTGGCTGCTGGCACTGGTGATTGGGCTCGGGCTGACCCCCGCCACGTCGTGGCTCCATGGCGCCGCGACCCTCACGACCCCGTCCTACACGGCCCCGGGCTACCTGACCCGACGCCTCGACGCGGACTCGGTCCTGGTCCGGGCCGAGTTCACCCAGAGCTTCCCCGCCAAGGGCAAGCGGACCCTGCGGTCGACCTGGCAGCTGCTCGACGACCAGGGCAAGCCGGTCGGGATCCATCTCAAGGGGGGCCTGGAACGCGGGAACGACTCCGTCGGGGATGCTCATACCATCTCCGTCGTCACCGCGAATGTGCTGGAGCCGGTGGTCCTCGAGACGGAACTGATCCCCTATACCCGACTCGATCCCTCGCGCCTGTACCGGTTCAGCCTGGTGTCGGTGCAGGACACCACCACGTTCCCCAACAAGGACCTGGGACAGTCCGGGACCCAGTTGCCGGGCAACTCCTACATCCACTTCCGGAACACCAATGATCCTGCCTACCAGGTCGTGGCGGAGGTCGACTCCAATGCGTGGAGCCAGCGGTTCCGTGTCCGCACGGCGGCATCGGATTCCCCGGATGCGGTGTTCTCGGTGATCCCGAAGGTGACGGTGTACCGGTACGACTCCGGCGGGGCGGTGGTCGACGTGCCACTGCGGTTCCGGGCCTCGCTGGTCGATGACCTCGGGAACGGGATCCCCCTGCAGACCTCCTTGTTCGAGCGGACGGTCACCGGGGTCCAGCCCTACAAGATCCTCTCCGTGTTGCCGACGCTCAAGATCGGGCCGAATGCGGACACCAACCGGGCCGTCGACCCGATCCTTCTCAAGCCCACCGTGCCATTGAATCCGGTGCAGCGGACCTATGCCGCCACGCTGACTGTGGAGTACCTGGACGACGCCAGGGAGGGGTATGTCGCGGTCCAGAACGGGGCCCTGTCCCCGAAGGCGCGGCTGCTCGACTTCAACGGAGACCTCCGGTTCGGGACCTTCCAGACGACGTTCTCGGAGATCTCGAACGACCCGGCGGCGGCCGCGGCCGCTCCGGCGGCGGGACAGGTGCCGACCACCCTGGTGATCCCCGCCGGCAATGGGGTGCTGCCCGGGGCGGGCTCGGCCTACTCGTTCGGTGGCAGCCCGATGCCGGTCGCCATCGATCCCGCGGGCATCGCCTACTTCAAGGGAGCCGGCACGGTGCCGGTGACGGGACCGGTTCCCGATGCCGACATCGCGGCGGGCCTCCGGTACACCCGGGAGAACCTCTACCTGGGCGGTGTCGGACTCCGGGCGGCTCTCCTGTCCCTGCAGTTGCCGCCCGGCGTCGGCTTTGTGACGAATGGGGTGACCCGCCGGTTCCTCGGGACGATCACCGCCAGCGACGTCCCGTTGGATGCCGCGGTCGATCCCGTCGGCCCCGTGGCCTTCCCCGGCGGGCGCCTCACCGAGGAGTCGAAACCGGTCGAGTACCAGGCCTCCGCGCTGCAGTGGATCGTCGCCGCGGGCCGGATCGACGCCACCGTGTCCACGGCGTCGATGCCCCGCCTGGTCGACCTGAACCTCCTCTTCGCGCAGCGGGCCGCCCTGCAGAATCCGGAGTCGGCGGTGAAGGCCGCCAACGACCACGTCTACCTCGGCGTCAACGGCGTCCTCGGCGGCACGGCCGTCGTCGCGGTCGATCCCGACAAGAACGGCGCCATCACCACGCGCCTCAAGCTCGGTCCCGGCCAGTTCCACCCCCATTTCCCCTACGCCGATGTCCGCGAGCCCGGTCAGGAGATCGTCTCTGGATCCGGTGGCATCGACCTCGATCTGGACCGGGTCGTGGCCACGACCAGTTCGCTTTCCGGGGTGAAACCGTTCGAGGTCCGATACGATCGTGCCTGTGTCGACCAGCCGGGTGCCTCCCCGGACTGCGGTGCCGCCAGCGACATCGCGCGGGTGTTGTTCACCCCGGATGCTGGGGCGATCCGGGTGACCCGGGATGGTGGCCTGCAGGCGGACGGGACCACCCTCGACCCGGTCACGGCGGCCGACCTCTTCCTGCGGTGGGGTCAGGATCCCACGGATCTTGGAAAATATGCCCACACGGTGGTCCCGACGTTCCCGGGGGGATCCTATCTCATGGCGGGCTCCTCGCTGGTGGGCGGGATCAAGGGGACTGGTTCGACGGCCCCGGCTTCCGGGACGACGGCCGAGCTGGGGGTCGGGGCGATCCTGTTCAGCGGTGTGGACCGCGCGGCGGTCGCGCCGGATCGGGTCATCCGGCCCGACACGATCGCGTATCTGGAGTCGGACACCGACATTGCGGACTACCCGGGCATCAACCTCCGCGCATCGACCCTGGCTGCCCCGAAGGCGTTCAGCCGCATCGCGGCGGTCGACACCCCCGTCTACGACCTGACTCCCCGGTCCCAGTACTACCTCCGCTCGGCCGGCATCAGCGGCATCCACGAGGCGAAGGCCTTCAATGAAGCCCTCACCCTGTACGGCTACCCGGTGAAGCTGACCTCCCTCAAGCTGTCGTATCTCGACAACCGGAATGAGAAGTCGCTGACCGAGGGCAACGTGACCGTCCCGTATCCGTCGGACTTCACGGTGGCGTTCAGCGAGCTGCGGCTGACCTGTCCGGGGGGGCTGGATTCCGCGGAGGTGGATTCGGCCCTGCCACTGGACCTCGAGTACTGGCAGCAGGCGCCCATCACCCCGCTCTC
>JBDLQQ010000163.1:0-19028 GCA_039800465.1 Verrucomicrobiota bacterium | reverse complement strand
GCACGGAGGGTCTCGACGATCTGGTTGCCCTCGATGACCTCCTCGACGTAGTAGCCCGTCGGCTCGTCGGGCTCGAGGAAGACGTGCATCTCGTTGACCCGGCCGAACAGATTGTGCAGGTCGCCCATGATGTCCTGGTAGGCGCCCATCAGGAAGAAGCCCAGGTAGTAGGGTTCCTGGGTGCCGTTGGTCCCCTTGAGCGGGTGCAGCGGCAGGGTGTCGCGGACGTCCCGGAGATCGATGAACTTGTTGATCTGGCCGTCGGAATCGCAGGTGATGTCGACCAGGGTGCCTTCCCGGGTGGGGCGCTCCTCCAGGCGGTCGATCGGCATGATCGGGAACAGCTGTCCAAGCGCCCAGTGGTCGAGGAGCGATTGGAAGACGGAGAAGTTGCAGAGGTACTGGTGGCCGAGGCTGTCCTCGAGATGCCGGATTTCCTCCGGGACATGGCTCTGGGAGCGGAAGCTCTGCACGACCGATTCGGAGATCTCCCAGTAGAGGTGTTCGATCTTGGCTTTGTCCTGCAGTTCCAGCACTCCGAGGATGAACCGCTGATGCGCGTCCTCCTTGCGCTCGAGCGCGTCGTGGTAGGCCTCCAGCTTGTTCAGCCCCCCGAGATTGTCGCGGATCTCGAGAAGCTCCTGGACGATGCCGTGCTCGTTCGGTCCGAACGTGAAGTCGAGCTCAGGTGGGGTTTTGTCGATGTGCCCGAAGACCTCGACCACGAGCATACTGTGATGGGCCACGAGTGCGCGGCCGCTCTCGCTGACGATGTTGGGGTGGGGAACGCCCTCCTGGTTGCAGACCTCACCGAGGTAGTAGACGACATCGTTGGCGTACTCCTGGAGCGTGTAGTTGGTCGAGCTGTCGAAGGCGCTTCGCGACCCGTCGTAATCGACGCCCAGACCGCCGCCGACATCCACGTACTCGACCGGGAACCCGAGCTTGCTGAGCTTCGAGTAGAGGCGTCCGGCCTCCTGGACGGCCCGCTTCACGGTGATGATGTCGGGTACCTGGGAGCCTATGTGGAAGTGGAGAAGCTTGAAGCAGTGGGCGAGGCCTTCACGGCGGAGCAGTTCTGTGGCCGCGAGGAGCTCGGTGGTGCTGAGGCCGAACTTGGCGTTCTCGCCGCCGCTCTCGGCCCACTTGCCGGCGCCCTTGCTGAGCAGGCGTGCCCGGATGCCGATCATGGGCTCGACGCCGATGGCCTTCGAGGTGGCGATGATGAGGCGCAGTTCCTCGATCTTCTCCACGACCATGATGACGTTCTTGCCGAGCCGGATGCCTTGGAGGGCGAGTCGGATGAACGCCGGGTCCTTGTAGCCGTTGCAGATGATGAGCGCCCCGGGCTGGTCCTGGAGCGCCATGCCGGCGAACAGCTCGGGCTTGGATCCGACCTCGAGTCCGAAGTCGAAGGGTTTCCCGGCCTCGAGGATTTCCTCCACGACCTCCCGGAGCTGGTTGACCTTGATCGGGAACACGCCGCGGTAGCGCCCCTTGTAGCCGAACTCGGAGATGCTGGCCCGGAAGGCCTCGTTGAGGGCCTGCACGCGGTGCCTGAGGATGTCCTGGAAGCGGATCAACAGGGGGAATTTCAGGCCGCGTGCCTTGGCGTCGGCGACGAGGTCGGTGATGTCCACCTGCACCCCGTTCTGCAGCGGTGTTGCGACCGCATGGCCTTCGCCGTTGATGTCGAAGTAGCCGGCACCCCAACGGTCGATGTTATAGAGCGCGCGTGAGGATTGCGGGCTCCAGGAGTCGGTTGCGGCCGTCGGTGCGGCGTTGGGGTCACTCATCTTGAGAGGATCGAGAGGCGCGACTATAGGAAGCGTCAGATCGATTTCAACGCGCACGTTCAGACTTGTTGTATGCGGGCTTCGGATGCCTTCGATCTGGGTTTTGTCGTCGGCGCGCACCGGCTGTTCCGGCACCCTGTCGAGGTTCCTTGGATCCCTAGATATGGGGAGCGATGGATGCTGGCCTGGCGGTGGGTCACGCCGGGCAACATCGGGTCCATGCAAAGGAAAACATTCCGTTTGTGGGTGGAGTTGGGACTTCTTCTGGGCGTCGCATTGACGACCCGAGCGGCCGAGCTTCAGGTGGTGGCCGTCTGGGATTTCAACACTCCCGGAGTACTCCAGGCGTCGCAGGGCTCCGGGGAGGTCCGGACTCTGGGCGGGGTTTCCTCGACCCATCTGACTGGCGCTCCCTCGGATCCGGCCTCCCCGAACACGTCCTTCGGCCTGAAGGGGTTCCCTGCCCAGGGGACCGCCAACCGGTCGGCGGGCGTCGAATTCAGACTCGATGGCGCCTTCTCCGAGCTGGCGCTGGCCTTCGATGCCCGGGTCTCAACCACCGCCTGTGCCCGTTTGGCGGTGCTGGTGGACGACGGTGCCGGGGAATTCCAGGAAGCTGGAATCCTCGATGTGAAGCTGGAAAACGCCTTCGTTCCATTGGCGCTCGATCTCTCCGGTGTGCTCGACCCTCTTGGATCAGGGCCAACTTGTGTCCGGATCGTCGCCGATATGGGAGGCGATGGACTCTACCCGACGGTCAAGCCCAGGTCCGATGGAGCCAACCCCTACAGCCCGCTCGGGGTGTGGCGTCTGGATCGGGTGGCGTTCCGCGGGGTTGTTCGGAAGCCCGCGGAGGAGCCGCTCCACATTTCAGTCTGCCTGATGGGGGAGGGCCTGGCACTGGACTGGTCGCCTGCGGATGCGGAGCGGTTCACGCTGTGGAAGGCCCCGTCTCCCTCTGGCCCCTGGACCAGCGCTGCAATCGTCTACGACACCCGGAGCATCGAATCGATGGACGAGATGATGCGATTCTATCGCGTCACTTCGCCATGACCTCGGCCGCGATCCGGTCGAAGTCCTGGAAGACGCGTTCGAGCGTGAACTTCGTCTCAACGGTCCGTCGTCCCGCGATGGACCAAGCGGCCCGCTTCTCGGCGCTGCCAAGGATCGCGGTCATCTGCGCGAGGTAGGCATCTGCATTCCCGGGGGCAGCCAGGCCGGCGTCGACCCCGGGTGTGATGATCTCGGACACCCCACCGGCCGCGGCGGCGATGACGGGGAGGCCGACAGCCATGCCCTCGATGATCACACGACCGAAAGGCTCTGGTTTCGTGGAGCAATGCAGGAGCAGGTCAAGCTGGGAGAGGGTCGAGGCGATGTCGGCCTGGAACGCGACGAAGTGCACCCGGGATTCCAGCCGGTGGGTGGCAACAAACCGCTTCAGGGTCGCCTCGAAGGGGGCGTCCTCGTTGAACGCCCGTCCGATCACGAGGAATCGCCCCGGACGCCCCTGTCCGGCCCAGTCCTTCGCGAGCTTCAGGAAGAAATCCTGTCCCTTCCAGGGTGTGATGCGCCCAACGAGACCGATGACCGGCTCGCCGGGTGGGATCCGGAGCTGCTCCCGGAGCAGGCTGGATTGGACCCTGCGGTACCGGTCGAGCGGAATGCCATTGTGGACGGTGGTGACCTGGTCACCGGGGAGTCCCTGGTCGAGGAGGACCTTCCTTGCGAACTCTGAGACGGTGATGACGCGGGCGGCCTGGCGTCGGGCCCGCTGCACAAAGACGCGTCGCACGGGCCAGCTGAAGAACTCCGGGCTCAGGATGTCGTTGAACCACCAGATGTTCGGGGTGCCGGAGGGCTGGACGGCATTCCCGGCGATCAGGTCGTCCTTGTTGGAGCACGAGATCACGACGTCGGGCTTGGCCCCTGCGATGATCGACCCGAGTCGGCGTGTCGCCGCCCGGACCTCCATCCATCCCTGCCAGGTGCGGAGTGGACTGAAACGCCTGCCGACCACCCGCATCTCGTTGAGGGATTGGGACAGGCCAAAGGCGTGACGCGGGATGGAGATCTTTGCAACTGCCGCTTCCAGCGGACTACCAGGTGAGCAGGCCACGGAGGCCTCCCAGCGTTCGCGGAGGGCAGGCAGCCCCAGGAGCTCGACGAGGTTGATTTCCGCCCCTCCGAGCACCTTGCTGACGTGGTCGACAAACAGGATTCGCTTCCGATTCACCGTGATGGAGTGGAAGTACAAGGGGGTCCGGGTGAAGAGAACAGAGGAATCGCGTCTCTGGTCCCATTTTTCGGGCCTGCGCCCGTCCTGCTCCCTTTGGATCTGCGCCTGGGTCCAGTGGTGGCCATCACCAATCCGGTCGTCATTCCCCAGGGATCGGCTACTGTCCGACCGCGTGGCGGGAAAATTCTACGTGAAGGGCGAACAGCGGGCCGAGAGGGTGCAGGACCTCTTTGCCGAGGTGGCCCCGCGGTACGATCTCATCAACGACCTCCAGAGCCTGGGCCTCCATCGTCTTTGGAAACGTCGTCTCCTCAGGCTCTCGGCGATCCGTCCTGGGGAACACGCCCTCGACCTGTGCTGCGGCACCGGCGACATCGCCCTGGCCCTCCGGGCACGCGGAGCCGAGGTGGTGGGGGTCGACTTCAGCGCACCGATGCTCGATGTGGCGCGTCAGCGGGCCTCGAGGGATCCGGTATCCAAGGCCGTCACCTTCGAGCAGGGGGACGCCCTCCGGCTCAGATTCCCCGACGAGTCGTTCGATGTCGTGACCATCAGCTATGGACTCCGGAACCTTGCCGACATCCCGCGGGGTCTCTCGGAGATGCACCGCGTCCTGCGTCCGGGCGGCCGACTCCTGATCCTGGACTTCGGGAAGCCTGAGTGGCCGCCGCTCCGGTGGCTTTACTTCCAGTATCTCGCCCGCCTCGTGCCCGTGTTCGGTCGCCTCTTCTTCGGGGATGCCGACACCCATGGCTACATCCTCGACTCGCTCCGGGACTACCCGGCGCAGCGGGGCGTCGACGCCCTGCTGCGCCGCCTTGGATTCGAGTCGACGCAGACGTTCAACCTGCTGGGTGGGATCATGGGGCTCCATGTGGCCCGGAAGCCGCCACCGAGCTGATCGTCGGGCGCGGATGGGCGACTCCCGACGTTGCCGCCGAATTGGATCGCCGACATGCTGACCCCAATGTCCATCGTCCGAGCCAAGATCTGCGGCATCACGCGGGCCGAGGATGCCCGGGTGGCCATCGAACATGGCGCCCATGCCCTCGGCTTCGTCTTCGCCCCTTCGAGCCCGCGTGCGCTCACCCGTGACCAGGCCGCGGTGCTGGTCCGTTCCCTCCCGCCCTTCGTCTCCAAGGTGGGACTCTTTGTCGACGCGTCCCGCCAGGAGGTCCTCGATGTCGCCACAGGGGTGGGCCTCGACACCGTGCAGCTGCATGGGGATGAAGATCCCGAGACCTGTGCGGCGGTCCAGCATGTGGTGCCCGTGGTGAAGGCCTTCCGGGTCCGGGGACCTGAGACGGTGGTCCAGATGCAGGCTTATCGGGGATCTGCCGCGGCCTTCCTCCTCGACGCCTACGTCCCCGGGCGGCATGGGGGGACAGGCACCCGGTTCGACTGGGGGCAGGCGGTCCAGGCCAAGACGCTGGGCGTCCCGATCATCCTCGCCGGAGGCCTCGATGCGGGGAACGTGGCCCAGGCGATCGACGCGGTGCACCCCTTCGCGGTGGACGTCTCGAGCGGCGTCGAGAGTGCCCCCGGGCTCAAGGATCCGGAGAGGCTCCGGGCGTTCCTTGGGGCGGTGTCGGCTGCCCGGGGGTGAACGCGGTTGTGGAGTCCCGGGTTCCGTAGTTCGATATCCGCATGCCGACCAATGTCCTCGGTCACGCGCTGAAGCCCTGCTGCCAGGATCCGATGACGGGATTCTACCGCGACGGGTACTGCAGGACCGGGGCTGGGGATGTCGGACTGCACACCGTCTGCGCCCAGGTCACCGGTGAGTTCCTCGAATTCTCGCGTCGCATGGGCAACGACCTGAGCACGCCGCGTCCAGAGTGGGATTTCCCGGGGCTTCGTCCGGGCGACCGATGGTGCCTCTGTGTCAACCGCTGGCGCGAGGCGCTCGAGGCAGGCAAGGCACCGCAGGTGCTCCTGGAGTCGACCCATGAATCCGCCCTCGAGTTTGTGGACCTTGAGGTTCTCCAGCGCCACGCCGTTTCCCAGCCATGACCGCTGAGCCGCCGGTGGAACCCGCACCCCTCGTGCCCGGGACGCTGTACCTCGTTGCGACGCCCATCGGAAACCTCGAGGACATCACGCTCCGGGCCTTGCGGGTGCTGAGGTCGTGCGACGTGGTCGCGGCCGAGGATACCCGTAGGACAGGACGTCTCCTGCAGCACTTCGGCATCCAGAAACCATTGATCTCGTGCTTCCACTTCAACGAGGCGCGTCGTTCTGGGGACATCATCGAGCGCCTGCGGGACGGGCGGACCGTTGCGTTGGTGTCCGACGCCGGATCTCCTGGCATCAGTGATCCGGGCGAGCGGGTCGTGGCTGCGGTCCGTTCCGCGGGTCTGCGGGTTGAACCGGTGCCCGGTGCCTGCGCGCTGGTCGCAGCGCTCACCGCCAGCGGGCTTCCCACCGAGGAGTTCCACTTCGTCGGGTTCCTGCCCGTGAAGTCGGGACAACGTGCCCGGCGACTCCAGGAGCTGGCGTCGCTTCCCGGCACCCTGGTGCTCTACGAGTCCCCGTATCGCATCACCCGTCTCGTCGATGAGCTCGTCGTGGCGCTTCCTGATCGGGAAGTGGTGCTGGCCCGGGAGATCACGAAGCGTTTCGAGGAATGGATCCGCGGCCGGCCCGCAGAGATCCAGGGCCAGCTCGCGCTCCGGCCCCGGAAGGGGGAGTTTGTGGTGATGGTGGGGCCGGCGGGAGAGGCCCGGTCGTCGGAGGACACGGGATCCGTCGGCGGATCCGGGGTGTGATTTGAGTTGAGGATTGCGAGGGGACGGCGACGCTGGACTCACTATTGAGCCGGTCAGTCGCTGGCCAATCCATCTTCCCATGTCCCTCCAGGAGAAACTCGTCGCCGAGCTGAAGTCCTCGATGCTCGCCAAGAACGCCGACCGGACCGCTGCCCTCCGCATGCTGAAGTCCGCCCTCGGCTATGCCCAGATCGAGAGGAAGACGGAGGCCCTCTCGGATGCCGATGTCGTCGCGCTGCTGCAGAAGGAGGCCAAGAAGCGTCGGGATGCGATGGAGGAGTACGGCAAGGCGGGCCGGGAGGACCTTGTCGCGAAGGAGAGGGGCGAACTGGCGGTGGTGGAGGAGTTCCTGCCCAAGGCCCTGTCGGACTCCGAGATCGAGGCCCTTGTGCGGGCGGCGATCCAGGAGGTCGGGGCCACCAGCAAGAAGGAGATGGGGGCCGTGATGAAGGCCGCCCAGGGCAAGGCCGCTGGCCGGGCCGACGGGAAGACCCTCAGCCAGTGGGTCGGTCGGCTGCTCCCCTGAGTGGTTCCGCCTCCCCTGGACGGGGGCCCTGTGGGGGTGTCGGTCTGGGCACGTCCCGGAAAAGATCCCGGGAATTCGCCCCGGGTGACCTTGAAACCCTTGCCATCGGCCCGGCCTGCAGCTACACGAACCGCCGTTCCTCGTCACCTAACGAAAGAATTCCCATGCCCACGCAAGCCTACCATGCCTCGATTGAAGGCGCCCAACACGGTGGCAAATCGCTGCCCCAGTTCCTCGACTACGCCAAGGCGGCCGGTGCCGCCGGAGCCCAGCCCAGCAACTACATGCTCGGGAATGGGAAGGGCGGCTTCCTCAAGGCCAAGGAGATCCGGGAGATCTTCGGCTCCCGCGGGATGCGGATCGACGGCATCTCCTCGCACTGCCCGTTCTGGGTCCATACCAGCGCCTGGACCGGCACGAAGTCGGGGCATCCGTTCATCCCCACCGAACTCCACTCGGCCAGTGCCGACAAGATCGAGAAATGGCATGAGACGTACATCCTGAAGCTGATGGATCTCGCCGCCGAGCTGGGCATCAAGAGCATGCCGATGTTCTGGGGCGTCGCCTTCGGCTGGGAACTGGCGACCGGCTATCCGTGGGGATTCTGGGCGGGTCCTGGGTATGACCTGCTCAAGGAAGGCCAGGAGCGGTTCGTCAAGAAGACCGCGAAGATCCGCAAGCATGCGAACCAGCTTGGGATCAAGCTCTGCCACGAGATCCATCCCGGGACCGGTGCGATGTGTGCCGACGATTTCCTGATGCTCGTGCGGATCTGTGACAACGACCCGTGTCTGGCTGTGAATGCCGATCCCAGCCACTGCTGGGAGGGCGAGAGCTGGGAGTCGCGGTTCCTGAAGGTGGGCCCCTACATCTATGCGGCTCACGTGAAGAACTTCGTCATCCGGCCCGGGTTCCCGCTCCGTGCAATGGAGCCGAACTGGCCCCGTCGAGCGATGCAGTTCACGGATCTCGGATCCGGGGACCTCAACATGCAGCGCTATGTGGAGCTGTTGCTGGCGGTGGGCTACAAGGACCGCTACTGCAAGCTGCACAAGTGCGAGTCGGCTCCGCTGGTGGTCGAAGCCGAGTCCGCCCACAAGGAGCTGGATTTCTGCTCGGCGGACGGCATCCGGTACGTCGCCAACAACCTGTGCTGGCCTCAGGCTGCCGGAAGCTTCGAGGAAGGTATGGGGGCCTGAGCGCTCCCGGGATCGGTCTGCGGTCCAAGCAAAACGCCGATGCCCGCAAGGGCATCGGCGTTTCTGTTGTCGAGTTTGTGGGGGTTTCGATCCGTCCCGGGCTCAACGCCCTTCATTCATCTGGGACGGGAGACCCGTTTCCCAGGACTTCGGGGTATTCCAAGGACGCTCCCCGGTAAGACCGTCATCCGACTTGCAGCCGGTGAAGAAAATCACAGCGAACGTGAAGGCGGCCAGAAGGAGGAAGCGCATCGGGAGCGGGAATGCGGACGGGAATCAGAAGAGGATGGTGTCCCCGGCCTGGATCTCGGTGCCGGGCTGCTGCCACTTCGGAAGGAGGTTGGCGATGCTGCGGTTGGGCTCGACCGAGACGATGCGGGCCTTGCCGACCAGCTTGTCGCCCCGGCGCACCATGACGACGCCGCGTTCCTTGGCGCCCTGGTTCTCGCCGACGTTGAGGACGAGGAACTTCCAGCGGGGGTCGACTGCAGCGACCTGACCCTTGAGACCGGGCATCTCGATCGGGCGATCCCGGCCCTGGAAGGTGTCGAGGGCCGCCTGCAGCTTCTCGATGTTGCGGGTCAGGATGCGCTTCTCGTCGGCCAGGACATCGCGGGCCTCCACGGTGGCCTTCAAGTCGGTCCGGAGCTGGGCGACCTGCTCGGGTTGGACTCCGAGGGCGTTCCAGGCAGCGAGGGTCTGCTGGGCCTCATTCTTGTCGCGGGTGACCTTGGTGAGATCGTTCTGCAGGCGCTCGGCGCGGCCCCGCTGCTGCTCGGCCTCGGTGGCAGCCGTCTCGAGGGCAGACTTCGTCTCGGTCAGCTCCCGGGAGGCCTTGTCGGCAATCGCCTTCTGGTTCTTGGCCTCGGCCTCGGCCTTGTTCTTCGCCTCCGTCGTCTGGGCGAGGCTGGCCTCGGTGGAGGTGAGACGGTCAGTCAGGTCGACCACCTTGGGTTTGGTGTGGAACTCGCTGACGGCGAGCCCGCCGATGGCGACCAGCAGGGCGAGGATCAGGGCAAGACGGAGCATGGTAGAAATTGAGACGAGACGTTTCGAAAGACGCTAGGGAGTTGGTTTTGGGGTGTCAACGTCCGGGAACCAGACGGACGACCTGTCGGGGTTCGATGCAAATGGTCTCCGGAATCGTGTCCTCCATCCGGGGCTTCAGCAGGTCTGCCGCTCGGGTGTTGGAAGATTCGTTCCGTTGACCTCTTCAGGGGCGCCTCATAGTCTCCGCGCGCAAAGACCGGCGGACGCCCCGAATTGCCTTCGGGGCTTTTTTAATGCGGGTTGCTGCACAGCAAACCATGGCCAATACGATTCTGGTGGGCGCCCAATGGGGCGATGAGGGCAAGGGGAAGATCATCGACGTCCTGACCGAGCAGGCAGGCATCGTGGTCCGGACACAGGGCGGCAACAACGCCGGCCATACGGTGTTCGTGGGCAAGGACAAGTATGTCCTCCACCTCATCCCCAGTGGCATCCTCCGCAAGGGCAAGGTCTGCGTGATCGGCAACGGGGTCGTCCTCGATCCCGTCCACCTCGTGAACCACGAGATCGATGGTCTCCTGCGGTTGGGGGTCGAGGTGACCCCGGCGAACCTCAGGATCTCCGAGACCGCCCACATCGTCCTCCCGTGGCATCGTGAGATCGACGGCCAACGGGACGCCAAGAAGGGTGCCCAGGGCATCGGGACCACCAAGCGGGGCATCGGTCCCACCTACGGCGACAAGGCCGCGCGGGTCGGACTGCGGGTCATCGACCTCATCAACCCCACCCGGTTCCCAGTCCGGCTCCGGGAGCGTCTGGAGGAGAACAACGAGGTCCTCAAGTCCCTCGGGGCCAAACCCTTGGAGTACGAGCCCATTCTGGCCGAGTATACCCGGGCGGCGGATCGGCTCCGTCCCTTCGTCACCAACACGGTCGTCTATCTCCATGAGGCGGCCCGCCGGGGTGAGAACATCCTGTTCGAGGGTGCCCAGGGGACGTTCCTCGACATTGATCACGGCACCTATCCGTTCGTCACGTCCTCGAACACCACGGCCGGTGGCGCCTGTACCGGATCCGGCGTGCCGCCGAACCGGATGGACCGGGTGGTCGGTGTGCTCAAGGCCTACACGACCCGGGTTGGCGGCGGGCCGCTGCCCACTGAGGACCAGGGGTTGGGCGACCTCCTGCACGGGATGGGACGCGAATTCGGGGCCACTACCGGTCGGGCCCGGCGCTGTGGCTGGTTCGACGCCGTCGCCACCCGCCACGCCGCCATGGTCAATGGCATCGATGAGCTGGCGGTGACCAACGTGGACGGGCTGGATTCGCTCGAGACGGTCCGGGCCTGCACCGGATATCGCCTCGACGGGGTTGTGGTGGAACACATGCCCGCCGACGCCGAGCTCCTTGCCCGCTGCGAGCCGGTCTACCAGGACTTCCCGGGATGGAAGACGCCGACCGACGGGATCCGCCGCTGGGAGGATCTTCCGTTGAACTGCCGACACTACCTGCTCACGATCGCCCAGCTCACCGGGACCCGCCTCACCATCGTGTCGGTCGGTCCCGCGCGGGACCAGACCATGTTCCTGTAGTGCGACGCCCCGGCTCTCCCGGGGCCTCGACCCTCGACACGGGCAAGGACCAGAACCAGATGAGTGCCGATTCCAAGTCCGTGGCCGCACCGGGTCACAACATTCCCCAGCACGTCGCCATCATCATGGATGGCAACGGACGTTGGGCCAAGGCCCGCCACCGGCCGCGGTTCGAGGGTCATCGCATCGGGGCCCAGTCGGTACGGGCCATCGTCAAGGCCGCCGGGGAACTGGGGATCAAGTACCTCACGCTGTACGCCTTCTCGGTCGAGAACTGGAACCGCCCCCAGGACGAGGTTGATACGTTGATGAAGTACCTCGCCAGGTACCTCAAGACCGAGCTCGGGGAGCTGCAGCGCAACAACGTCCGGCTCGAGGCGATCGGACAGATCTGGCGCCTTCCCGAGTTCGTCCAGAAGCAGCTCGCCGAGACCCGGACCGCGTTGTCGAAGAACAACGGCCTCACCCTCATCATTGCCCTGAGCTACGGCGGACGGACCGAGATCGTTGAGGCGGTCCGGGAGCTGGCCGATAAGGTCAAACGGGGTCAGCTCGAGCCCGCCGAAATCACCGAGCGGGTCGTGGCCGACCACCTCTACACCCGGCACTGGCCGGATCCTGACCTCCTGATCCGGACGAGCGGCGAGATGCGGGTCAGCAACTTCCTGCTCTGGCAGATCTCCTACGCCGAATTCGTCATCACCCCGACGCTCTGGCCGGATTTCCGGAAGCCGCAGCTGGTCGAGGCCCTTGAGGAATACGCCCGACGACACCGTCGGTTTGGCGGCGTCTGACTCTGGTTCAGAAGACCTGCCGGAGCGCCACCACGAGATAGAAGAGCCCGCCGAGCGCGACCGCCATCGAGCCCGCGGTCCGGATGCTGGCCAAGGAAGCCTCACTCCACCGGGACCGTCCGGCACGGAGGAGACCCCAGGAAGGGAGCCCAACCCCGACGTGGCCGATCTCGACGCCCAGGCAGAACGCAAGAATCGCCATCGCGATGCGCCGTCCCGAATCCGATCCCAGTGCTTCCCCGAGGCCTCCCGCGAAACCCAGTCCATGGACCAGACCGAAGCCGAAGGCGATCCAGACCCGGTGGGGGTCGCGGTCAGGTTCCCGTTCCATCAGATTCATCAGCGCCACCACCACGATGCTCCCGGCGATGAGCGGTTCCACCACGAGGGATGGCACTCGGATCCACTGGAGCGTGGCGAGGGTGATCGTGAGGGAGTGAGCGAGGGTGAAGGCGAGGATGATCCCGAGGAGGCTGCGCAGTGGGGGCATCGCGAGCACCAGGGCCGCGAGGAAGAGCAGGTGGTCGTATCCGTGCAGGATGTGATGGATCCCAAGTCGCAGGTAATCCAGGAACGGCGGCGGTTCTGGGCTGCCGGAGAATGGTTCCAACAGTGTGGGACTCGCTGGGGTTCCAGGGGTCTGAGCCGGGGTTGGAACCGCTCCCAGGGTAAGCTGGTAGGGGAGATCCGCCCGGACAATCCCAGCCCCCACCTCGCGGCCCCGGAAGTCCCGGACCAACAGCGAATAGGTCACGTCCCAGGGCGTCCCCGGTGCATAGCTGAAGCCCTGGAGCGTCTTCTGACGGAATTCCAGTTCGCGAACCGGGCCTACCAGCGGGAACTCGAGATCGAAGACGGCGTGGGTCTGGTCGAGGAAGAACGGTGAATCGGGGCCCGGCCCGTCGGCGCCGTCGGACTCGAGTCGGGAATCCAGCACGACGGCCGGAAGCACCTTGCCATCGGCGATTACAGAGATCGACTGGGCCAGCGCGGGGCCATGCTGCGGGATCCAGTCGACCAGCGTCCCAAGAGGCGGTGTCTCGGATCCCGCCGTGAGGCCTCGCGCGATCGTGACCTCGCGCAGGGTTGCCGTGACCCGGCACAGGATTCGCCGATCCTCGATCACCACCCACCAGGAGTCCTGGAGGAACGGGTGGGCCGTCAGCTTGGGAATCCCGGCGAGCAGCACCCCAAAAAGGGCCCACAGGAGACACCGGATGCGGTGCCCGTGAAGACCACGCTGCATCGTGAGGATCAAGCCGGCTCCTGCTGGCTGATGCAGTGGAAGGAGCCGAGACCCCAGATCAGGTCCGAGGAATCGATGCCCACTACCCTGCGGTCCGTGAACTGCCGCTGCAGCCGCTCCAGGGCCACCGCGTCATTCCGGTCCCGGAAGGTCGGGACGATCACCCGGTCGTTGGCGATGTAGAAGTTGGCGTAGCTGGCGGGCAGACGCTGGTCCTCCACCTCGATCCGGCGCGGCATCGGGAGTTCCACGATCCGGAACGGCTGTCCGTCCTGGTCCCGCATGTGTCGGAGGCGCTCGAGGTTCTCCTGCAGCACCGCGTGGTTGTTGTCCGCCGGATCCTCCTCCACCACCGTGACGATCGTGTCGTGGGAGACGAACCGGGCGAGGTCGTCGACATGTCCGTCGGTGTCGTCCCCCTCGATGCCATCCCCGAGCCACAGGATGTGCCGCACTCCGAGGAAATCCCGGAGATACCCCTCGATCTGGGTCTTGTTGAGGTGGGGGTTCCGGTTCGGATTCAGAAGACAGGCCTCGGTGGTCAGCACGGTCCCGCGACCGTTCACCTCGAGGGAGCCGCCCTCCATCACAATGCCCGGCTCGAACAGGGGCAGTCCCCGGAGCTTTGCCACGTGGGTCGGGACCTGGTCATCGAGGTCGAAGGGGGGATACTTGTTGCCCCAGGCGTTGTAGCCCCAGTCGACCACGGCACGGTCCCGGGAACCCTGGCCTTCGCGGACGAGGAAGATGGGGCCGTGATCGCGGCACCAGGGCTCGTACGCCCGGAATGGGTGCAGGTGGACGCGGTCCAGATGCACGTGATGACGCCGGAGGATGTCCCGGATCGCCGCCGCGAGGTCGTCGTTCCAGACGTTGATGTGGACCTCCTCGCATTGGGTGAGGTGGAACACGAACTGCCCATAGACGTCGGGCACGGGCTCGTAGCGTCCGGGGAAGCTGATGCCGTCGGGACGCGGCCAGGTGAGCCAGGTGGCCCGATGGGGTTCCCATTCGGCGGGCATCCGATAGCCGAGTTCGAGGGGTGTCTTCGCGCTGCTCATGCGGGGAGTGTGATGGGGTGGGGTCTCGTTGCCCAGACGGGAACGGTCATGGAGGCCGGGGGACCGGGCCGCGGGGACCATCGGCTTCCTGAGGGACGGATCAAGCGACACGAACGACCACGGCCGTCGTGTTGTCCCGACCATCGCGATCCACCGACGCCTCCACCAGCGCCTTGGCGGGATTGGCCCCGTCCTGTGCCCCCGAGCGGAGGAGATCGACGATCTGGTGGGGGTACAACCCCTCGGAGAGTCCGTCGGAACAGAGCAGGAAGATGTCCCCCGGCCGGTGGTCGAGCCGCCCCACCTGTGGGTCGACGAACTGGTTGCCGCCCCCCAGGGCTTTCTGGAGGACATTGCGTCGGGGATGGGACCGCGCCTCGCGCTCGGTGATCTTCCCATTGCGTAGGAGCCAGCCGACATGGGTGTCGTCTTGGCTCAATTGCCGGAGCTCGTCCGTCCCGTGCGGCAGGTGGTAGATCCGGCTGTCCCCGATGTGCGCGAAGTAGAGCCATTCCGGGGTGAACCAGCACAGGCTCAGCGTGGTTTCCATCCCGGAACACTCCTCGTAGCTGTCGCCCAGGTAGACGATGGCCTTGTGGATCTTGAGGAAAAGCTCCCCGAGCACATCGAAGATGCCCGCCTCCAGCCCCTTGGCCTTCTGCTGGAAGCTGCGGGGGAGAAGCCGGGTGATCTGTTCAACCGCGATCCTGCTGGCGATCTCGCCTGCCTTGGCGCCGCCCATCCCGTCACAGACCGCGAAGGCGCAGTCGACCGCCCCCAGGGATCCCTCCCCGAGGCGGCCCAGGAGCTGGACCTCCCGGGCGTCGAACTGGAGTCCCAGGAATGAATCCTCGTTGTTGGCCCGGACCTTTCCCCGGTCGGTCCATCCGTGCCAGATGAGCTGCGCGGGCCTAGCTTGCGGTTCCATGGGGTTTGGGAGGGTCCGTCAGCAGGGAGGCGAATTCGAAGTCGATGATGCAGAAGCGTCCATCCGACCGTCTGTAGGTGATGTTGCGCTTGTCGGCATCCTCGTGGCGCACCCCGAAGGCCTCCAGCTCGGTGAACAGCTCCTGCTCACGATTGGGATCCAGATGCTCGACGCGCGCCCCACAGTTGGTGGTGACGATCCGCAGCTGGTTCTCGTCGGCCTCGAGGAGACGCGGCACGAAGGGGCATTCCCGCTCCTCGAGATGCCGCAGAACCCGGACCTCGTTGGCGAACCGGGTCGCGGCGTCCGGACCGTGGTAGACCTTGATCACCCGCCCATCGAAGGTGAGCTGGACCGTCGATCGGAGGGTGTCCTTGACCTTGATCATGGCGGATTGGGGGCGCGTCCGTTGCTGCGTCGGATGCCGGCTAGGAGTAGCGCATCCCGACAGATGTCGGAATGTTGTTTTGGCGAAATCTGACCAGCCTGCCCAAAGCCGACCAAGGGGCCGGGTTGGAGCAGACGGGGGCCATGAGGAATCCTTCGTGAGACTGAGGCCCGAAAACAGGGTCGAATCCCTGTGTCGACTCCCGAGGAAGGGGGGTGCCGGGCTTGACGTGGCACCCGAGGTGCTCCTCCATTCGGACTCTCGTTCCGAGACCAAGACTCAAACCAAAGCCTCATTACCATCCATGGCGAAGTACAAACTAGAATACATCTGGCTGGACGGTTACCAGCCGACCCCGAACCTCCGCAGCAAGACGAAGATCGAGGAGTTCAGCAGCTTCCCGAAGCTGGAGCAGCTCCCGTTCTGGGGTTTCGACGGCAGCTCGACCCGTCAGGCCGAGGGCCGCAGCTCCGACTGCATGCTCAAGCCCGTCGCCGTCTACCCGGATTCGACCCGTAAGAACGGGGCCCTCGTGATGTGCGAGGTTATGATGCCGGACAAGAAGACTCCGCACCCGAGCAATGCTCGCGCGACGATCCTCGACGATCCGGACGCCTGGTTCGGCTTCGAGCAGGAGTACTTCCTCTATCAGGACGGCGTCCCGCTGGGCTTCCCCAAGGACGGAGGGTTCCCCTATCCCCAGGGCGAGTACTACACGGGTGTCGGCTACAAGAACGTCGGCGACGTCGCCCGTGAGATCGTCGAGGAGCATCTCGACCTCTGCATCGACGCCGGCATCAACCACGAGGGCATCAACGCCGAGGTCGCCAAGGGCCAGTGGGAGTTCCAGATCTTCGGCAAGGGTTCGAAGACCGCGGCTGACCAGGTCTGGGTCGCCCGCTATCTCCTCGTCCGGCTCTGCGAGAAGTACTGCGTGGACGTCAACTTCCACTGCAAGCCGCTGGGCAAGGATGTGGACTGGAACGGTTCCGGCATGCATACCAACTTCTCGACCAAGAACCTCCGCGAGGTGGGCGGGAAGGAGTACTTCGAGTCCCTGATGGCGGCGTTCGACAAGTACAAGAACGAGCACATCGCCGTTTACGGTCCCGACAACCACCTCCGTCTGACCGGTCTCCACGAGACCCAGTCGATCGACAAGTTCAACTACGGCGTGGCCAACCGCGGCGCCTCCATCCGCGTTCCCCACAGCTTCGTGGACAACAACTACCGCGGTTACCTCGAGGATCGTCGTCCGAACTCCCAGGGCGACCCGTACCAGATCGCGAGCCGCGTGCTCCAGACGATCGCGACGGTGCCTCTCAAGTAATCTTCAAGGCCCCGCATCCAGGCGCAGGGATCAGTCCCTGCGCCTTTTTGTTTTCCTGGAGGCTGCTCCCAACCCGCGCCTGTCAGGCCGAGTAGTCGAGGTACACCGTCTTGACCCGGGAATAGAAATCGACGGAGGCCGAGCCCTGTTCCCGGAAGCTGTCGGTCGAGCTCTGCTTGACCCCGCCGAACGGGGCCTGGAGCTGGAGGCCCGTACTGATCTGGTTGACCTTCACCACGCCGCACTCGATGCGCTCGGCGTAGGTCATGGCCTTCTTGTAGTCGCGGGTCACGACGCTAGCACTGAGTCCGTAGGGGACGCCGTTGGCCACCTGGAGGGCCTCGTCGAAGCTGTCGACCGTCATGACCGCGACGACCGGGCCGAAGATCTCCTCCTGCGCAATCCGCATGGAGGGGGTCACCTCCGTCATCACGGCGGGTTCCATGAACCAGCCATGGGCATGGGTCCCCTGGTCCAGCCGACGCCCGCCCCAGACCCTGCAGGCCCCCTCCTTGAGGGCGGTCTCGATGGCCTCGAGATTCCCAGCCAACTGCGCCTCGTTCACGGCCGGCCCCATCTGGACACCGGCCTCGAGTCCGGGTCCGACCTTCCAGTTCTGGGCGAGGGCGGTGAGCTTCTGAGTGAACGCCTCGGCGACCGGGCGTTCGACGATGACCCGGCTGGTGGCGGTGCAGGCCTGTCCGGTGAGCGCGAAACCGGCCAATGCGACGAGGCGTGCCGCGAGGTCGAGGTCCGCATCGGCCAGGACGAGGGTGGGGTTCTTCGATCCCATCTCGAGTTGGCAGCGGATCATGCGGGGTGCCACGGCCTCGTAAAGGCGTTTCCCGACCGCGTGGGATCCGGTGAAGCTGACCGCCTGCACGTGTGGGTTCCGGGTGATCTCCGCGCCGAAGGCGGCGGCGTTGCCGGTCACGACGTTCAGGACTCCCGGGGGCAGGCCCGCCTCCAGAAGCGCCTTGGCCATCTCCATCGTCATGGAGGGGGCGGCGGTGGCGGGTTTCAGGACCACGGTGTTGCCGCAGACGAGTGCCGGCGCGAGCTTCCATGCCGGAATCGCGATGGGGAAGTTCCAGGGAGTGATCAGGGTGACCACGCCGAGAGGTTCCCGTCGGGTGTACATCAGGTTCCCGGGGAGTTCGTGGGGAAGGGTCTGACCGCCGTGGACGTAGCTCAGACCCCCGTGGAACCGGAAGATGTCGACGGCCCGTTGGACCTCCCCGGTGGCCTCCGCGAGCGTCTTGCCCTCCTCACGGACCAGGAGTTCCGCCAGGGCGGTCTTGCGGGACTCGAGGATCTGCGACGCCTTCGATAGGAACCGTCCCCGGGAGACCGGTGACAGGGCGGCCCATTTCGGGAACGCCGCCGATGCAGCCGCGATGGCCTGGGCCGCCTCGGATTCGCCGGCTGATGCGTACTCGGCGACGACTTCCCGCGTGTCGGCGGGATTCCGGGTGGTGAAGCGGTTGCCGGAGGCCGAAGGAATCCATTCCCCATTCAGGAGCAGGTCGTAGCGGTTCATCACGGGGAGGGTAGAGCCCGGGAGGGTGGTGGGTCGAACCGGAAACCGTCCCGGGTGAAACAGATTCCCCTCGCCGGCTGCCCGGGGCTAGGCTCGTGGGCGTGAAGCATCAGGGAAAAGCGTTGAGCGCCGCCGCGGCGATGCTGTCGAAGTCAGTCCTATTGTGTCTCTTCCTCGCAGCCTTCTTCTCCCTTGCCTGGCCCAAGAGCCTTGGACTTGCGGCGCTCGTCGTGTTCCTTGGATTCGTCTTTGGCGTCTTCGTCCTGTGGTTTTTCCGCGATCCCAACCCGAGGGTGCCCTCCGAGGACGGGGTGGTCGTCTCCCCGGCCCACGGCAAGGTGGATGTCATCGACGAAATCGATGAGCCCGACGTGATGGGGGGACGTTGCAGGAGGATCTCGATCTTCCTCTCTGTCTTCGACGTCCACGTTCAAAACGCCCCGCTTTCGGGTACAGTCAGCTTCCTTAAGTACACCCCCGGTAAGTTCCTGAATGCCCTAAACACCGAATCCGCTGTACACAACGAAAACGTGCTCATTGGGTTCGACGATTCTGATTGCCAGGCGGAGTCGCTCCATATGCCTGCGCCTGGAGATGGGCGGGTTGGGGTTCGGTTGCTCGCAGGACTCAT
>JBDLQQ010000162.1:0-7245 GCA_039800465.1 Verrucomicrobiota bacterium | reverse complement strand
ACCCCAAACCTGTGACCTGACCCCAAACCTGTGACCTGACCCCAAACCTGTGACCTGACCCCAAACCTGTGACCTGACCCCAAACCTGTGACCTGACCCCAAACCTCCCAGATCCCGGCGTTGACCGGACGGGCCTACCGAGGTCTTTTCCTTCCATGGGTCGATTTGGCGTTTTGCTGGGTATGGGGGGTATCTGCCTGGCGGCGAGCCTCGGGGCCAACGAGGTGACGATGAACCTCGTCTGTCAGTCGTTTGCCGTCCGCCCTGCCCAGTCGGTTCCCGATCCCAGCGGCCCCGGCGCGCTCGACTGCATCGGAGAATTCACCACCGATCTCGACGACCTCGGGAGGTTCCGATCGGTCAACGGCGAATGGTTCCCCTACAACGGCACCCTCGGCTACACGAGCAACATCCGGCTTCGGAATATTGAACTCGGTCTCGAGTGGGACGGGGTCATCGAGGTGGACATTCCAAAGTCCGGGGATCTGAACCTGAATTTCTGTACGGATTTCCTCGAGGTGGATCAGGCGGTGTCTGCCACGACCCAGGGATCCGTGGACCTGGGCCTGGGGATTGAACCCGTGGTGGCGCAGTGGAATCGCATGGCCGGTTCCGCCCAAGGGACGGTCACGTTCCGGATGCCCTCCCCCTTCGAGGTCGGCACCGAACTGGAGTTCCTGCACCCCTTCGAGGTGCTGCATTACCGCGGTTCCCTGACCTACACGCCCGCAGCGGTCGGAACCACCCGAGTCGAGGCCCGGGTACAGCTGGAACGGCTGGGGGCGAAGGGGCGATGGACCGGTCCCATGCCCCTGATCGTCCGGGACGCCCGGACCCTGGAGCGGCTCAACACCCATTGGCTCGATGACCAACAGAAGGAGTATGAGGTCCTCGGTTCCAAGGAGGTGGACGGGGTGGAATTGTTCCTCGATCGCATCGCAAGCCGACCCTGGTACGCCGGCTCCCTGTTCCTGCTGGACGGTCTGCCAACGACACCGTTCCAGGATGAGTTCGATGTCTGGGATGTCTTCGTGGTCGACCCCAATGACGCCAACGCCAATGGCATCCCCGACCTCAGCGATCCACAGCCGGTGGCGCCAACGTCACCCACCGTGTTCATCTCGGGGCCACCTGGGGCACTCCGCCTGACGGTGAAGGGTGAGGTGGGTCGGACCATCCGGGTGGAGTGGAGTCCGACCCTCTCGCCTGCCGTCTGGAGTCTCGTCCGCAGTGGGACCCTCTCGAGTGCTCCGGAGGTCATACCGGTCGAGATCGGTGGCTCCGGGGGGTTCTATCGGGTCACGAGTCCCTGACCGGAAAGGTCGGCCCGACGTGCGTTTCGGCGTTGCTGAAAGGCCTCGCGACAGGGGCTGATTTCCGGGCAGCTTCCAAGGGCGCTTCGCATGGACATCCTCTGGCGTGCCCGAGTGTTCTTCACCCCGGACAGTCCCCGCATCCTCGGGGGGCTTGGGTTGCTGTGCCTCAACACGGTCCTCGGCCTGTTGAAGCCCTGGCCCTTGGCACTCCTCATCGACTTCCTGGCAACAGGCCGACTCTGGCCCGGGTTGTCGTGGATCGGGTCCGATCGGTATGCGACCACCCTCGTCCTGATGTTGGCGATCATCGCCGTGGGACATTCCACCCTGGGTGCCCTGCAGCAGTCACTCGTCATCGGAGTCGGCCTCCGCGGTTTGGCCCGCGTCCGCCAACAGGTCTTCGATCTCCTTCTGGGATTGTCCCTCCGTCGGGTCCAGAGCTCCCAGACAGGCGATCTCATCTACCGGTCCACCTGGGATGTCTACGCGTTCCAGACGTTGTTCACCCAAGGAGTGTTTGGGTTCCTGTCCTCCACCCTCGGTATCGCAGCCATGGTGGTGGTCATGGTGCGGATGAGTCCCTCCCTCACCTGGGTCGCGCTGGGGACGATCCCGTTCCTGCTGGCGGTCATGCGGGCCCTGGGGACACGGATGACCGCGCGGTCGACCCGATCCCAAGCAGCAGATGCGGCCATCGCCTCGACGGTCCAGCAGACCCTCGCCCACCTCCCGGTCATCCAGAGCTTCACGGGCGAGGCGGTCGAGCGAGCCCGCTTTGGTGGACAGGTCCAGGACGCTCGTGCGGCCCGATCCGACCAGCATCGACTCGAGCTCCTCTACCTCACCGCGGTGGGGACGATTCTCGCGCTGGGGACCGCCCTCATTGTGCACCTTGGGGTGGGGCAGGTGCAGTCGAGTGTCTTGAGCGTGGGGCAGATGATGGTGTTCGTGGCCTACCTCGCCCAGCTCTACGAGCCGTTGACCCAACTGTCGCATCTCGGGGCCACCCTGAGCGATGCCCGCGCCGGGGTCCGTCGCGTCCTAGACTGGATGGGTGAGGCCGCGGGGGATGAAGCCTCTGGAACCAACGAGGCGGCCACTCCGTCGACCCAGTTGAAGGACTGGAGCCTGGAGGTGGATCGTGTCGACTTCGGGTACACCCCGGACAACCAGGTCCTTCGGAACGTGTGTTTCCGCATCGAGAGCGGCCAGACCGTGGCCATCGTGGGTGCGAGCGGGGCCGGGAAGTCGACGCTGCTGCAGCTGGTGATTCGGCTTCTGGATCCCGATCAGGGAACCCTGCGGCTTGGGGGTGTCGCGCTCCGGAGCCTGCCGCGGGGCTGGCTGCGTCAACAGGTCGCGGTGGTGCCCCAGGAACCGGTCCTCTTGCCGGGCACCGTAGCTGAGAACATCGCCTACGGGCGTCCGGATGCGACGCACGAGATGATTCGGGAGGCGGCACGGAAGGCGTTCGCAATCGGGTTCATCGATCGACTCCCCCAGGGGATGGACACCCGCGTCGGGGAAGGCGCGGCACGGCTGAGCGTCGGTGAGAAGCAGCGCATCAACCTCGCCCGTGCATTCCTCAAGGACGCTCCGGTGCTGCTGCTCGACGAGCCCACCAGCGCCCTGGATCTCGCCAGCGAGCAGGAGGTCCTCAAGGGGCTCCAGGAGCTTTGCCGGGGGCGCACCGTGTTGATCGTGGCCCATCGCATCGCTACATTGGACTCGGTGGATCGGATCCTCGAACTCAAGGATAGCTGCATTCGGGAACTCAGCTGCGGCGAACAGCCGCGTCTCGCGGTCGGTACCCAGCCCGGCTGCGTCGCCAAGTCATGAATCCAAATCCACCCAGCTCCTGGATCCAGATCCGACTCCGTCGCTCTCGACGGCTTCCGGCGCTCGGCCTCCGAGGGTTGTGTGTGGGAACTTTAGTCTTCGGTCTCAACCTCCTGCTCTTGGGATTGTTTCGGGTGGAGGCCACCCAGATTCCCGCGTTCAGCCTGAAGGGGATCGCTGATCGGGCGGACCGCGTCGTCCATGGCCGCGTTGAGTCCGTGGAGACAATCAAGGGTGGAGACGGACGCCTCCGGACCCGGGTCGAGGTGGTTGTCGACGAGACCTGGAAGGGTGTTTCGGAGCCACGTGTCCAAGTGATCCAGGGCAGCGGTGTCTTGGGGGAGCGTTGGGTGCGTGTGGTGGGGGAGCCCGAGTTCCGGCCGGGCGAGGAGGTGGTGTTGTTCCTTGTGAAGACGCCGACTGGAGAGTGGGTGGTGGCTCCCTTGGCTCAGGGCAAGTTCTCGGTGACCCGCGACAAGGACGGAGTCCGGGTCGGTAATGGGATCCTTGGGAAAGAGCGAACATCCCCACTCGGTTTGTCCGTTCTGCGGGATGAGATCCGGGCGAAGACGCCATCTGGAGGTGCGCAATGAGCCGGATCCTGTTTCTGATGCTCGGCATCCTGTTGGTGCAGACCCTGGTGCCGGCCGCTGTCTTCCAGCGGGGGCCCAATGGGAAGCCACTCCGCTGGAACCTGAACTTCTACGACACCAGTCTGTTCCCAGACCAGAACCCCCAGACCCTCGCGATCCGGTACCATCTCTCGACCGAGGCGTGGTCGGCTGCAAACCGGCTTCGGGAACTCGATGCGATCCGGGATGCCTTCGCGATCTGGCAGGCTGTTCCGGGCATCCGATACCAGTTTGAGGAGGCGTCAATGGTCAGCGGCGTGCAGGACGTGAACAGCGTCGACGGGATCAACATGGTGGTTTGGTTGCCGTCGAACCGCATGCTGGATGGTGGGTCCATCTTCTTCCCGTCGGGAGTCGCGGGGTTGACGGTCCTGTCGGGCAGCACCGCGGATGAGATCATTGCCGAGGCAGACATCGTGTTGAACCGGGATCTCCAATGGTTCACCGAATTCAACCCGAGCCGCACGGCGGTGAACCACGTTGAGACGGTTGCCCTCCATGAGATCGGGCATCTGCTGGGTCTCAACCATGCCGCGGTCGGCGGGTCCACGATGTTCTGGCACATCTCCGACGCCGTGGGCGCCAGTTCCGGTCTGTCCTCCGACGAGCTCACCGGCATCCGCTCCGTCTATGGGCAAGCCGCGGGTGGAACAGGTCGACTCCTCGGGTCCGTCACATCCGGCGGGGTCGGGGTGAAGGGGGCAGTCGTGGTGGTGGAGGATTCGGAAGGTCGCTTGGTGGGTTCAGCCGTGAGTCGGAGCGGCGGTACGTATGAGGTGGGTGGGTTGGCGCCGGGGGTGTATCGGGTCCGGGTCATCCCGCTCGATCCCGGAACCTTGGGGCGGGATTCCTATCTGGTCCGTGGCGAGGATCTGGATGTGACGACGGCCAACGAGTTCGCCGGGGTCGCCCCGGAGTTCCTGCCGCTGACGGTGGATGGGGTGACGGTGAAGCCGGGACAGGACACCTCCCGCGCCTTTGCTGTGACCGCCGGGGCCCAGCCTTTCCGGATCACCGAGACGCGTCGGTATCTGGACCCCTCCGGATTCAGCAGCGGGGATGACACGATCCAGCTCTCGCCGGGGCAGACGAACGCCTCGGTCGCGGTCTATGTGCCAAACCTGCAGGCTACCGAGGGCATGCTGCGGATCACGGGTGCTGGCCTCACCTTCGGGCCGACCGAGTTCAAGCCGGGGTCGCTGCGCAAGCTCACGCGGGTCCAGGTGCCTGTCTCCGTCGCACCCGACGCTTTGCCCGGCGTGCGAAGCCTGTCCCTGACCGTCAACGGACACACGGCCTGGGCGAATGGGTTCATCGAGATTCTTCCACCGTTCCCCGACTTCAACTTCGATGGCCTGGATGACCTGTTCCAACGCCGGTATTTCAGCCCGTTCACCCGCAAGGAGGCGGCCCCGGCATCCGATCCGGATGGCGACGGGTACACCAACGTCCGGGAGGAACGCATGGGGTCGAACCCGACGGACAAGGCCTCGGTGAACTATCGGATCGTGTTCGTGAAGCGCTGGGTGGACCGGACGTTGATCACGTGGGAGAGCGGCATTGGGCAGACCTATCGGATCTGGAGTCGTGTCCGACTGGATGGAGCCACCTGGGAGCTGCGGGCGACGGGCATCCGTTCCGCGGGGGAGCTGACCGAGTGGACGGACGCCCAACCCGGGACGGACCAGCGGTTCTACCGTGTTGAAAACCTTCCCTGAACCGCCATCACCCGCCCCGGTGCGCAGGGATTCCGATACCCATGGGAGGCGGTCGTCCGGGGAAGCGCCGCGGGATGCTTTGACTCATTTTCGAACACCTTGTTTGACGGGTTGCCGGACTGATGGCACTGCCGTCCCACCGCGGGATCTTCGTTGTGGGAGACCCTGCCCCTCACCATGACCCCTCCCGAGACCCGGCTTCCCATCGATCCTGTCGACTGGGGCTTCCAGCAGATCCACCAGGACATCCAATGGTTGGCACGCTCCATGGCGGAGGTGCTCGAGGGGCTGGGTGAGGATCAGCTCGCCCGTTGGATCCCATGGTCTTCAGGGGGCGAGGGGTTGGAGGCCCACGAGGGGCCCACCCCGACGAGACTGGGGTTGGCTATGGCGATGGCGTTCCAGCTCCTTAACTCCGTTGAGGAACGCGTGTCGGAGAGTCTTCGCGAGCTTCGGGAAGAGGCCGACTCCCCGGAGACCGAGAAGGGATTGTGGTTCGACCAGTTGTCCGGACTGGTGAAGGCCGGCGCCTCGGCCGACTCGATCCTGGAGGTGTTCCGATCCGTGGAGGTCGAACCTGTCTTCACGGCCCATCCGACCGAGGCCAAGCGGGCCTCGGTGCTCGAGCAGCACCGGCTTCTCATGCAGCTGCTGCAGGGCGTGGGGAGGACGGGGAATCGACGGGGACATCAGGTCGAGCTGAGCGCCCTTCTGGAGAGGCTTTGGCGGACGGGTGAGATCCTTCTCCAGAAACCCACCGTCGCAGACGAGCGGCGCAACCTGCTCAACTACCTCCGGGATGTCCTGCCGGAAGTGGTCCGGGACCTCGACAGCCGGCTCAGGACCGCCTGGAACCGGGCTGGGTTGCCTCCCTCCGCCCTCGATCAAAGTCCGGGACTCCCAGCGCTGCGCTTCGGAACCTGGGTAGGTGGTGACCGGGACGGCCACCCCGGGGTGACGGCGGAGGTGACCGCTGAGACGTTGGAGAGCCTGCGTGCCAATGCCTTCGTGATCCTGCATCGACAGCTGACCGGATTGGCCGAGCACCTGCCGCTCTCCGAATGGATCCAGCCCGCTCCGAAGAGCCTCCAGGATCTCCGGGATCGGAGCGTGTCCGCGTTGGGCGACGCGGCCCCCTCCATCCTGCAGAGGCATCCCGGGGAACCGTGGCGACAGGTGGTCGAACTGATGGCGGCACGACTTCCGGTGGAGGTGGGCCCCGAATCCTCGCACCGCGTCCGGACCGGGACCGGATTCTACCAGGCCCCGGCCGAGTTGGAGTCCGACCTCAAGACCCTGGAATCCTCCCTGGTGGAGGCGGGGGCCGGCCGTCTGGCGGAGCACGACGTCACCCCGGTGCGTCGCGTTCTCGGCACGGTCGGGTTCCATCTCGCGATCCTGGATGTCCGACAGAACTCGGCGTTCCATGACCGGGCCCTGCGCCAACTACTCTGTGCGGCGGGCATCGATGCCTCGCAGTGGGAGGATTGGACCGAGGCGGAGCGGTTGCGGCTCCTCGAGCGGGAGATCCGGTCGCCTCGTCCCTTCCTCCATCCCTCCGTCTCGGCTGGGCCGGAGGCCGATGCCGTCGTGGGAACCTATCGGGTCCTGGCTGAGCATCTCCGGGTCCATGGGGCTGATGGGTTGGGGGCCTTGATCGTCAGCATGACCCGACGGCTCTCGGACCTTCTGGCGGTGTATGTTCTCGCTCGTGAGGCCGGACTGCTCCGGCTCTATCCC
>JBDLQQ010000161.1:0-6043 GCA_039800465.1 Verrucomicrobiota bacterium | reverse complement strand
CCTCCGCGATCTCACCGTGGAGATCCCCCTGCACCGGTTCGTCTGCCTGACGGGCGTCAGTGGCTCGGGCAAGACCACCCTCGTCCGGGAGATCCTGTTCCCCCTGCTCCAGCAACGGCTGGCTGGGATGCGTGGAACGACGTCCGACGCCCTCGAGGAGGAGGTGGATGGGGAGTCCAGGGACGAGGCGCGGTCAGCTCTTGCCGGAGCATCGCTCACCGGGACCGGTTCGCTCGACTCCGTGGTGTTGGTCGACCAGTCGCCCATCGGGCGCACCCCGCGTTCCAATCCGGCCGTGTACATCGGGGCGTTCGATGACATCCGGGACCTCTTCGCCGCCAGTCCAGCCGCCCGTGAGCGGGGCCACTCCGCGGGAGCCTTCAGCTTCAACTCGGCCCAGGGCCAGTGCGAGCGTTGCCGGGGGGCCGGATTCGAGAAGATCGAGATGCAGTTCCTGAGCGACGTCTTCGTCCGATGCCCCGCCTGCCAGGGACGCCGCTACCGGGACCACATCCTGGAGGTCCGGCTCCAGCGATCCCGACCGGCCGCGGAGACCGGGGCGCTCGACGGGGTCTCCATCGCCGACGTCCTCGAGGCGCCGCTCGAGAAGGTCCTCGAGTTCCTCGGTTCCCTGCCTCCGTCCAAGGCCTCGACCCGCGCGATGGCGAGGATCTCGGTCCTCTGCGAGGTCGGTCTCGGCTACCTGCCCCTCGGCCAGCCGGTGAATACCCTGAGTGGTGGCGAGAGCCAGCGCCTGAAACTCGCCCGTCACCTGGCAGAGTCGTCCACCACCCCCTCGGCACACACCCTCTTCCTCTTCGATGAACCCACGACAGGACTCCACATGGAGGATGTCCGGATCCTCCTCGAGACCTTCCAGCGCCTCGTCGACCGCGGGCATTCCGTGCTCGTCATCGAGCACAATCTCGACGTGATCCGCGCGGCCGACTGGATCGTGGACCTCGGCCCCGAGGCCGGAGACCAGGGGGGGACGGTCGTCGTCGCCGGTCCCCCGGAACGGGTCGCCCGTTGTGCCCAGAGCCATACGGGCCGGTTCCTGAAGACCCTCGGGGTCTGAGGCCTGCGGGAAACCCCTCCACCCAGCCCCGTCAGGGCGTGGGGGGCGTCGTCAGCCGACCCTGCGCCTCGATCTCCTCGAGCACCGCACGGGCCATGTCGTTGCTCCACCACTGCCACTCGAGGGAACGCTTTGCGAGCGTGCGGGCGTCCTCGATGCGACCGTCCTGGAGCGCATACCAGGCGAGGTTCGACGTGATCACGATGTCATTGGGGCCGAGCTGCTCGGCCCTCTGGAGGGCGATCGCGGCCTTGTCGTGGTCCCGCAGCCAGCGATGGGTCTGCCCGAGGGCCAGCTGGGTCCGGGCCGAATAGGGATCCAGCTGGGCGGCACGCTCCAGCCACTCCACCGCCTCCGTGGCCAGCTCGCGCCAGGTGACCTCGCCCTCGAAGCTCGCCCGGCGGAGGTTCTCACCCAGCTCGTAGGCCGTCCTCGGGTTGTCCGGACGGACCGCGGCCGCGGCCTTGAGGTCGGCAATCAGGGTGTCCGTGACCTCCTTCTGGACCGCGGCCCGGTTCAACGCCAGGCCCTCCCGACCCAGGGACCAGACCTCCCCTGACAGCCAGAAGAGGACCGCGCCGGTCGCCAGGGTGAGGAGGATCCGGGAGAAGGGACCCGCCCCGAACCAGAAGCGCTCCGTGGCGTGACGCAGGTGGGAGGCCAACAGGGCGGCCACGAGCGCCGCGGCGACCGCGATCGCCGGGATGTGGAGGTCGAAGTCCACGAAGACATGCAGCGCCAACGAACCCAATCCCACGGTGGAACCGAGGTAGAAGGCCGTCCTGTTGCTGCTGCGGGTCCCGAGGTCCCCCGATCCGCGCTCCACATACTTCAGCGAACGGACCACGCCCCAGCCGAAGGCGAGGAGGACCAGGGCGACCAGGCCGGCCCCCGCGACACCGTAGTCGACGAGGAGGTTCAGGTAGTCGTTGTGGACCCACGCCGGCGACGTCTGGTTCCGCGGTCCCCGGTACTGGGGGAATCGGACATCGAACTGTCCAGGGCCCACCCCCAGCCAGACATGGTCCTTCCACATGGTCCAGGCCGGTCCCCAGATCACCCCACGCCCCTGCCCCGAGTCGATGTTCCCATCGCGGTTCAGGTTCTCGATCCGGGCCCTGGCCTTCTCCGAGCGCTCCAGGAAGTTGCACCCCCCGAGCACGAGCACCGCCGCCGTGATGGCCACCGGGATCCGGAGTTCCCAGCGACGCCATGCCAGCCAGCCCAGGAGCGACACAAGCCCGACGCCGACCGCCATCCAGCCCCCACGCGACATGGTCACCCCCACCCCTCCCAAAATCATCAGCGAGGCATACGTATACAGGACCTTCAGCAGTGCACCGCCCCGGCCGACGAACACCTGGGCGACGGCGAGGGGAAGGACGAGCGAGAGGAACCCCGCAAGATGGTTGGGGTTCACGAAGGTCCCGCCAGCCCGCTTGAAGTACTGCGGCGGCTGGGTCATCCACAGGACACGGTTCGAGTTGCTGATCCACTGGATCAGGGCATAGGCCGCGACCAGGGTTCCCAGGGCCACCAGGACATGGGTGACCACCTGGACCGTCTCCTGACGGTAGAGCGACTGGAGGCCGACCCAGAAGACGACCGCGACCAGCACCAGGAGGAGGAGTTCCCGTTCCGCCGGGTATCCGACCGGTGCCTGATGGGTGCGCCAGACGGCATAGCCCAGGAATCCAACGGCCGGGACGAGCACCGGATGCAGCAGCAGTCGCGGGGTTCCGGCGGTCCAGAGCCGAAGTGCCGTCAGGGCCAGGGCGACACCCGCCAGGAAGAGCATTCCCGCGAAGTCGCTCGTCCGGACCCCGCCGAAGAGCAGGAGTCCCCAGGACAGGGTCGACACCAGGGCCACAAGAGTGGCCTTGTCCAAGAACTTGTCCCAGTCGTCACGATCCCACATCGCCCAGAGCCGAGAGCCTAGGGAAGAGACGGCAGGGGCCGGAAGCAGAAGTTGCCGCGATTTTGACACTCCCGATGCGCCGCGGTGCCTCGGGATGGAAAACCAGAACGACCGGTAATAATTGCTGGAGGCCCATCGATTGATGGCAATGCAGCACCGAGCTGACCCCCATGAGATTCATCATCTATCGAGACCCCGTCGGACAGTGGCGGTGGACCTTTGAGGCCAATGGACGCCCCCTGGCCCAGGGCGGCGGGGCGCACCCGACACCGGCACGATGCCTCGAGGACATCGCCCAGATCCGGGCCGCCCATCTGTCCCCCGTGTCCGTGTCCCCCTTCCCCCGCAGCCCGAATTCGGAAGCCATCGACACCTCCCGGCCACTCCGCGAACCGGCGACGCGGGCTGACCCCTCATTCGACGGTGCGCTCGAGACGCCGCACGCCTCCGGTTAGGCCCCGGCGGCTGGACGTGTCCGTGCCCCTCCGGCCAACGGATGGGACTCCTGGAGCCGGACCGCGGCGCCGCGGACACGCTCGATCAGCTCCGGAGGGGCCATGACGCGGGCGGTGCCCCCCCAGCTGAGAATCCAGCGCTCGATCTCCAGGAGACTGCCCAGACGCAGCCGGACCTCCACGCCGCCATCCTCCAGCTCCTCGACCACCTGGGACGGATGCCACCGCTTTTCCCGGAGGTAGTCGGCCACAGAAGGCTCGAAACGGATCACCACGTCGAAGTCACCCTCCTTCGACCGGACCCCGAAGCTGTCCCGCAGCAATTTCTGGAGCTCGAACTTCGCAGGACGCGTGAAGGTCTTGCCAGTCGGGGTCGCCGAGACGATCCGGGCCGGCACGAACCGCCGCAGGTCCCGCCGCAGATGGTCGAAGGCGAACAGGTACCAGTCCCCGTTGACGTTCGCGATCTGGTAGGGATCCACGATCCGCTCCTCCTCCTGCGCCGCACCAGGCTTCCGATACCGGAGCTGGAGCTGCTGCCGACGCTGTGCGGCACGGATGAGGGATTCCAGGACCGCCGGCACCTGGTCGGGCGGCTCCGCGGTGGTGTGGAAGGAGATGGACTGGTCCCAGTCGGCGAGGTTGAGCGACACCGTGTCGGGCAGGGCCTGCTCCAACTTCCGGAGCGCCCCCACCAGACGCTTCTCGAAGGGGGTTCCCCGATACTGCTGCAACGCCTTCTCGGCCACCAGCAGCGCCACGAGCTCCCCCTCGGAGATCTGGAGCGTCGGGAAAGAATCGACCTCCTCCGTGTACCGGAAGCCATTGTGCTCGGGACGGAACTCGATCGGCAGACCCAGCCGGTCGCGCATGAACTCGATGTCGCGCTGGATCGTCTTGGTGCTAACCTCGAGCGCCTTCGCCAGGGTGGAGCAGTTCGGATTCCCCCCTTCCTGGAGGGCCGCGTGGATCCGGATCATCCGGTCCAGCGGAGGCCGCGTGACCGGGAGACGCCCACCCGATCCGGGGCTTGCTTTCCGTGACGGGGGCATCAGGGGGACGGGGTCAATGCCTCTCGATGAGGGCGTAGGCGTTGTGGTTGTGAATGCTCTCCTGGTTCTCGGCCTCGACCCGGTACCACGACACCCCAGGGCGCTGGTTCAGCCGCAGGGCCACGTTGCGCACCAGATCCTCCACGAAGACCGGGTTCTCATAGGCCCGCTCCGTCACGGCCTTTTCATCCTCACGCTTCAGGAGCGAATACATTTCGCTGCTGCCGCTGGCCTCGATGAGGGCGATCAGGTCCTCGATCCAGAACACATCGCTGGACCGGACGCTGACGGTCACCTCACCCCGTTGGTTGTGGGCCCCATGCTTCGAGATCGCCTTGGAGCAGGGACAGAGGGTGGTGACGTTGCATTTCACGGTCAGGACCAGGTCGTAGTCCTGGCCATGCATCGTGGCCTCGAACCGCACCGTGTAGTCCATGACGCCAGGCTTGCCGGAGACCGGGGCGTTCTTGGTCTGGAAGAATGGGAACTCCATCTCGAGATGGGCGCTCCGGGCATGGAGGCGCGACTGCATCTCACGGAGGACGACAGGGATGCTCTCGACGTGGAAAATGCTGCCGTGGGCATTGAGCACCTCCACGAAGCGGCTCATGTGGGTCCCCTTGAATTCCTTGGGGAGATCCACAAACAAGCCAACCGTCGCCACCGTGCTCTGCAGGGAGTCGCTCGACTTGTCGCGGACCTGGATCGGATATCGGAGCCCACGAACGCCCACCTTGTCGATGGGGAGCTCCCGATGGTCGGGTTCACTCTGCTTGTCGGTCAGATGCTTGCTCACAAGGTAATGAAGGTTGCTCAGCTTCCCCGGATGCAAAGGGAGCGTCACCGGAAATCTGTCTGAAGACAGCTCGAACGCACCTGTCACCCAGGGGAGCTTTGTGGCCCAAGCACCGGAGACGGCCAGCTCCCCTTGCGCCGAATGAGGTGGAGCGATTCGAGGACTTTGCATGGGCTGGGGAACCAGGGCTGAGGACAGACCCCGATTTGTCTCGGGACTGGTTCTTTACATCCATCAGGGAACAAGGGCGTCGCAAAGGCCTCATCAAACGGCACCGGTTCGGAGCGTGACCCGCCCCGGATCACCGCTCGTCGACAAGCACCACCAAGAAGCAGGGCGAATGAAGATCAGGGCGTTCAGGACCCACCGTTTTCTCTACATCAGTCCGCGTGACAGTTACCGGGATCGTCGCTCATACTCGTCGCCAAGGCGCATCACACATGTCATCGATTCGCATACTTCAGGGGTTGGTGGTGGGAGGGTTGATTTTGGCAGTTGGGTTGGCCGCATGTTGGCATTTCGGGTTCGACCCGAGGTTGATGACCGGGGTGATGATGTTGGCGGTCGTGATCGCAGCTGGTGTGTGGGCAGAGGTTCAGACGATGAGGGCCTTGCGCCCCTATTGGCGACGGCCCTGTACTGGAATTCGTTGGTGTCGCCGATTCCCGGAAACTCCGAAGCGGGAAATTCGGGAGTTTCTCGACATGTTTATCAAGGCATTCGGTTTCCAACACCGCCAGAGGC
>JBDLQQ010000160.1:0-4292 GCA_039800465.1 Verrucomicrobiota bacterium | reverse complement strand
CGGTCCAGGTCATGTCCCGGAGGCCGCGTCCGCCGAGGTCGAGACGGGTCGGAGGTCCGAAACGCGGGGGCTGTCCGGTGATCACGTCGTCAGGATTGAGCAGTGGCACCAGGATGGCCTTGCCCTTGGCCAAGGGGCCGCGAAAGCCGATCCACAGGGATCCGTCGGGACGAGCCGCCAGCGCTTCGATGCTGAGCCCACCTTTGGAGTCGGGCGGCAGGGTGGCCGCGGTGTCCAGGTGGAGTGCGATCAACGAGGCCTGGGTCAGCATGGCGGCCATCAGGGTGGAACATGGGGTTCCCACGTTGCGCAGTCGGGGGCCCTGGGGCGTGGCTTCCACCTCGGTGGCGAAGAACCGCTGGCGATTGGGACGGACCTTGCCGTCTTTGTTCCGGCCATGGGATCCGATCCAATAGATCCGGTTGCCTACCCGTGCGGCTCCCTCGAGGTCGCATTCGAGATTGTGGCCGCTGAGGTGGAGCCAAGGCGAGGCATCCCAAGCGGTGATCGCCGGTTGGCTGGCCGTTGGGTCGTAGATGCGCAAGCGATTGTCTTCGTCGCTGGCCACGACGACGCGGGTGGCGTCGAGGAAGATGGCGGCCGAGGCTCCGCTCATGCCGGGGTGTCGATTGCTGGCCAAGGCGGGGTCTTTGGCCAAGAGGGTGCCAGCGACGAGCCCCAATGAGAGAAGTGCTCCGGAGATGCGTGCGGGCGATGCCATCGGTGTTGACCGTAGCGGATACCTATCCCACGTAAAGGCGCGGGCTCCGCGGGATCGCCCCTGCGCTCGCAGGGAAGCTCGGGGAAGGAGACGCCTTCGCGCTATGCGCGAGGGACGGGTTGATCGCTTCCAGAGCTCGCTGCGGGGCGATCCCGCTCCGCCCGGTGTACCTTCAGCAGGGGATCGCTCTTGCGCTCGCAGGGAAGCTCGGGGAAGGAGACGCCTTGGCGCTGTGCGCGAGGGAGGGGTTGATCGCTTCCAGAGCTCGCTGCGGGGCGATCCCGCTCCGCCCGGTGTACCTTCAGCAGGGGATCGCCCCTGCGCTCGCAGGGAGGCTCCTGCTCGCTTCGGTCGCTGGGGTTCGAGGGCAGCGGTTTTCTTGTCCTTGGGCAGTTCGGGGGTAGGCTCACGCCCATGGTGTTGGAAGCTTCGCGGGATGCCCTGTTGCAGCGGGTGTGGGATGGGGCGCGGATCGATGCGGCGGAGGCGATGGCTCTGTATGCGTTGCCGCTTTCCGAGTTGGGGGCGCTGGCGGATCGGCGCCGGCGGTTGGCCCGCGGCCAAGCTCTGGGAGGGCGTGGTCCGGAGACCGTGTCGTACATCGTGGACCGGAACGTGAACTACACCAACGTCTGCAATGTCTATTGCAAGTTCTGCGCGTTCTGGCGGACCGAGAAGGATGCGGATTCGTATGTCATCACCCTCGATGAACTCGACCGGAAGATCGAGGAGACCCTGGCGCTCGGTGGCACCCAGATGCTGCTGCAGGGAGGGCACCACCCGAAGCTGACCAAGCAGTGGTATCTCGACCTGTTGCACCATGTGCGTTCGAAGTACCCGGGATTCAATGTGCACGGGTTCAGCCCCAGCGAGTTCGTGGCGTTCTCGGAGTTCTTCAACGAACCGGTCGAGACGGTCCTCCGCGATTTCGTCGCGGCCGGTCTGGGCAGTCTGCCCGGGGGCGGTGGCGAGATCCTGGTGGATCGGGTCCGCCAACGCATCGCTCCGCTGAAAGCCAACACCGCGCAATGGATGGGAGTGATGGATGTCGCCCACAGCCTCGGGTTGGCCAGTTCGTCGACCATGATGTTCGGGCATGTGGAGACGGTGGCCGAGCGTCTCGAGCACTTGGAGGTGGTTCGGTCGCAGCAGGATGTCTCGCTGCGGCGACTGGTGGATGCGGGGCGATTGCCGGCGGAGGGAGGGCCTTCGGAATGGTCGGCGGCCTATTCGCTCGCCTTGGAGCAGGGGCGCCTCAACGGCGGCGCCTTCACGGCCTTCATCGCCTGGACGTTCCAGCCGGAGAACACCGTGCTCAAGGCCACGACCGTGGGTTCCCACGAATACCTCCGCATGCAGGCGTTGGCCCGCATCTATCTCGACAACATTCCGAGCGTGCAGAGTTCCTGGGTGACGCAGGGGCCGGAGGTCGGCCAAGTGGCGCTGCTCCACGGGGCCAACGATCTCGGTTCGATCATGATCGAAGAGAACGTGGTGAGTTCGGCAGGCACCACCTTCCGTATGGGGGTGGCCGATATGAAGCGGCTGATCTCGGAGCTCGGCTTCGAGCCCATCCAACGCGACAACTGGTATCGGCCGGTGGTTCCGGTTTCCTGAATGGGTGTGCCACTCTAGGGCCACGGATCCGGTTTGCCGGGGCAGGAATCGGAGGGACGTCGAAGCGAGAGGAAATCAGTGTCGTCGGTCGATGCCGACGATGCGCCGAGGATCAAGTGCCGCCCAAGTGTCGAGCCTGCCGACGGGGCAGGCGTGCGGGACGACGAGGCTGGGTTTCTTCGCCGGCGAAGGGCGTGAGCCAAGCGGGCAGGTCGGCACGGCCCGGTCGACGGTAATCTCGAGCCAACGCCGGACCGAACACCTCGGCGGGGATTCCCACCACCTCCACCGACCAGCGCCACAGCAATTCGTATTGCCGGGGGAGGGCGATGCCGTGCCCCTTCACGCCTTGGGCATGGAGCCAATCACTCCAGGCGAGGATGGCTTCGAAGGCCGACCCTGCGGTGTGCTTGGATTCGTGGGCCGTGAGGCTGGTCTCGAGGTCCTCGGTCACGGATTGCGGTGGGACCAGATCGCCCGGGGTCGATGACGGTGTCGGCCGATCACTCGCGGAAGTCTCCGTCCCGCGGCCGCGGCTCCACAGCATCGGCAGGCTTTCGACGAAATTGCCGCTGTTGCCGAAGATGTCCCAGAATTTCGCGAAGCGGCGCAGTCGGGCCAACGTCGCGAAATCCATGGTGCGGGTGGAGAGCACTTCGTACGGCGGGTGGGGATTGTAGACCATCTTCCACTCCGCATCGTGGCGGATGATGGGAGTTCCCCGCAGGCGCTTGAGGATGCCGACCTGGATCTCCTGCGGCCCGAGGCCGATCAGGCGGTCGAATCCGCGTCCGAACGACTCCAAGGTCTCGCCGGGCAGGCCCGCGATGAGGTCGGCATGTAGGTGCACGCCGCTGTGCCGGCGCAGCCACTGGAAGTTGTCGTTCAGCCGTTCGTGGTTCTGGCGACGGCTGATCCGGGCCTCCACCTCGCGATCGAACGTCTGGATGCCCACCTCGAACTGCAGCGTTCCGGCCGGGAATCGGGCGATGAGTTCGCGCAATTCCGCCGGAAGCCGATCCGGGATCATCTCGAAGTGGACGAAGAGTTCCGGGCTCAGGCGCTCGAGGAAGAACCCGAGGATGCGTCGGCTGGTGGCGAGGTTCAGGTTGAAAGTCCGATCGACGAACTTGAACCGCCGCAGGCCCCGGTCGTGCAGTCGTTGCATCGATTCCAGGAAGGGTTCGAGCGGGAACTGGCGCACCGGGATGTCGAGGGAACTGAGGCAGAACTCGCAGGTGAATGGGCACCCACGGGAGGCCTCGACGTAGACGACCCGATGTTCGAGGTCTCGGTCGTCATACAGGTCGTAGGGTTGGGCCAAGGCCGCCACATCGGGCACTGGCGCGGCGATGAGCTTGGGCGGCCGGGGGGCGGTACCGGCGAGCAGGTCACGGCAGAGCGCGGCGAAGGCGAGGTCGGCTTCGCCGGTGATCACGTGGTCGGCCAGCTCGATGAGCGGTTGGCGATCCCATTCGTAGCTCACTTCGGGCCCGCCCAGCACGACGATGAGGTCCGGTCGGAGGCGGCGCAGGATGCCGACCAGTTCGAGGGTCGGGCCGGCGTTCCACACGTACACTCCCAGTCCGAGGATCCGCGGAGCCGATTCCAGCAGGACTTCGGCGATTTCCAGAGGTCGCTGATTGATGTCGAATTCCAGGATCCGGGCACGCGATTGCAGTTCTCCGAGGTTGGCCATCAGGCAGCGCAACCCGAAGGAGGCGTGGAGATACTTCGCGTTGAGGGTGGACAGGACGATGTCCGGCACGGGGCGATCCTATCGGGTCGATGAACGGTTGTCGCCCACGAGGGGCACCGATGCCGCATCGGCTGCGGACCCGGCGACGAGCGTGTCCAGGTGCTGGGCGATCTCGGAGAGGATCGCCAGATCCGAATCGGGACGCCGCGCGCCGCGCGGGTGCGGGGCATCGCAAGGGATGATCCTCCGCAGCTT
>JBDLQQ010000159.1:0-21875 GCA_039800465.1 Verrucomicrobiota bacterium | reverse complement strand
ATCGACTCCGAGGGAGTCATCCAGGAGGTAGTCCGGCTCAAGAAGCTCGACGAGACCCCGGTGCCCTCGAAGTCCGACAACATCCAGTTCGTGCTCGAGACGGCCCCCGGATGGTTCGAGCGCAACGGGATCAAGCCCGGGACCCTCATCCGCAGCACGAAGCGGTCGCTCCGGGAGGAATTCGGATTCAACTGACCCGCATGCGCGTCGCCCTCGCCCAGATCAACACCACGGTCGGGGACATCCCCGGCAACGAGGCCCGGATCCTGGAGGCCTATCGTTCCGGGATGGACTCCGGGGCCGACCTCGTCGTGTTCCCGGAGCTCACCCTCACTGGCTATCCACCGAGGGACCTGCTGCTCCGGGATGCATTCATCGAGGCCAACCTCGCCGCGCTCGACCGCCTCGCGAAGGCCACCAGCAAGACTGGCATGGTGATCGGCTTTGTCGGCCGGAGCGGACGCAACCCCGGACGCGGCCTCACCAACTCCGTCGCCCTCCTGGCCGAAGGAGCCGTTGTCGCCGTCCGACACAAGACCCTGCTGCCGACGTACGACGTGTTCGACGAGGACCGGTACTTCGATCCCGCCGAATCGAACGCGCCGGTGCCCTTCCGGGACCAGCGTCTGGGCCTCACGGTCTGCGAGGACTTCTGGAACGACGAGGACTTCTGGAGCGAGCGGCGGTACCGACCGAATCCCGCCGTGCAGCTCGTGGAGGCGGGAGCCACGATCCTGATCAACCTGTCGGCCTCCCCGTGGCACCTGGGCAAGGAACGGACCCGACAGGCCATGCTGTCCCAGCTTGCCGCGAAGTGCCGGGTCCCGGTGGTCTACGTCAACCTCGTCGGAGGCAACGACGAGCTGGTCTTCGACGGCCAGAGCTGCGTCCTCGATGCCCAGGGGCGCCAGATCGCACGGGCTCGCGCCTTCACCAGCGACCAGGTGCTCGTGGATCTCCAGGAGACACGACCGGTTGACCTCGACGGAATGACCGACGAGCAGCAGCTCCATGACGCACTCGTGTTGGGGACGCGGGACTATCTCCAGAAATGCGGTTTCCGATCGGTGGTTTTGGGGCTCAGCGGCGGGATCGACTCCGCGGTGGTCGCCTGCCTCGCCGTGTCCGCCCTGGGGGCCGATCAGGTGCGCGGTCTCTCGCTGCCGTCGGAGTTCAGCTCCCAGGGGAGCCTCGACGATGCCCGGGACCTGGCCCGCAACCTGGGGATCGCCTACGACGTCGTCCCGATCCAGCCATCCTTCGAGGCGATGAAGTCCCAGCTGGCCCCGCTGTTTGCCGGCCGGGCCGAGGATACGACCGAGGAGAACCTCCAGGCCCGACTCCGCGGTGTGACCCTCATGGCGATGTCGAACAAGTTCGGCTCGCTGCTGCTCACGACCGGCAACAAGTCCGAGCTCGCCGTCGGCTACTGCACGCTCTACGGAGACATGTGCGGCGGGCTCGCGGTCATCAGCGACGTCCCGAAGACCCTGGTCTACCGTCTGGCTCGCTGGATCAACGACGACTCCGAGCGCCGGACCGGTCGGATCCTGATCCCCGAATCCAGCATCACGAAACCCCCGTCGGCCGAGCTGCGTCCCAACCAGACCGACCAGGACAGCCTGCCGCCGTACGAGGTGCTGGACGCGATCCTGGAGGGCTACGTGGTGGAGGACCGGTCCGCGGAGGATCTGATCGCCTCGGGACTCGATCCGGCGGCGGTCCGCCGGGTGGTGCGCCTGATCGACGGGTCGGAGTACAAGCGGCGTCAGGCCGCCCCGGGCCTGAAGGTGACCTCCCGCGCCTTCGGCGTGGGCCGGCGCATGCCGATCGCCCAGCGGTGGCGAGGATGACTCCGCTCAACCGGCACTCGACACATCCCTGCGGCTAGGGCCTTCCAAGGCGTTCCAGCCAGCGCTGACGCACCTCGGCCGGGACCGAGCTCCGGTCGAGCCAGGACTGCGCCGACGCCGGATCCTGCTGAGACCACCATTGGAACTGCTCCTCCTGCGCCTGCTGTCGCTGGGTCGGGTCCTGGATGGAATCGATCCAGGCCGAGGCGGCGTTGGCATCGTACTCACGGAGGTTGCGGGCGAGTGCCGCGGTGGAGGCATCGCGGACCCCGCTCTGGGGCTGGTCCTTGAGCCATGCTGCAGCCGCGTAGGGATCCTGGTTCGACCACTGCTGGATCAGGACGGACTCGGCCTGGTCGCGCAGCTCGCCCGGCGGGAACCGTCCCACCCAGCCGGCGGCGTCGGAGGGATCCTCGCCCGACCAGTGGCTGACGATGCCGACGACGGCCTCGCGCTGGCGGTCTGGCGGCAGGGTGAGGGCCAGTTCGGCGGCCTTCGCGGGTTGCGACTGGGCCAACGAGGTCGAGACCACCGCAAGCACCTGGTCCTGCTGGTCCCCAGCCGGCAGGGTCCGGGCCCAGGCCATCGCGGCATCCGGATCGCTCTGGGCCCATCGAGCGGCGAGTCCCGTGGCGACCGAAGGCGACATCGCAGCCGGGTTCGAATCCAGGAACCGGGCGGCCGCGGAGAGGTCCTGCTCGGCCCAGTTCTCCACAACGGAGGAAAGGAGCTGCTGCTTCATCGGGCCCTCCTCGAGGGACTGCACCCATTGGGCCGCACCGTCGATGTTCGACGCCGCCCATCCGGCGACGAGCGATGAAGCCGCCATCGTCCGGGCGGGGCCCGCTGGAAGGGAGTCCACGAGGGCCACACCGATCTGGGGATCCTGGTTGGCGAGGCGCCACGCGAGTTGGGCCACGGCATTCTGCTGGGTCCGACCCGGCGGCAGCTGCTGGACGAATTCCCGGGCGGCGTTGGGATCCCGCTCCGCCCAGTTCATGACGACCGACTGCAGGGCCTGGTCCCGGGCCTGTCCGGGGGCGAGCCCGAGTGCCGCGGTCGACGCCGCCCGCGGATCCTCCTGCGCCCAGGTCTCCATCAGACCCGACAACGCATTCACCCGCCCCTGGGGGTGATCGAGCTTCGAAGCCCACTCGAAGGCGGCCCGGGGATCCTTCTCCGCCCACGCCATCGCGGTCTGCCGATACACCCCCGCCTGTCCCGGACCAATGCCCGTGCGGCCCAGCAGGGCCGCTGCGGTCTCCGGGGATTCACCCGACACCCCTTCGGCGACGGCCACGGCAAGTCGAACCCGGGCCGGGGTGTCGGGCATCTGCTCCAACCACGCCATGGCCGCCTTTGGGTCCTGCGCCGCCCAGCCGGCACCCACGATCTGCAGGAGTTCGTTCCGACCCGTCCCCTCCGGGATGCGGGACACGAGCTGTGAGGCACGATCCGGATCCTTCTGGACCACCGACTCAATGACCGCCTTCCACAGCTGTTGGGATCTGGGATGGGTCGCGGGCCGGTCGCCGATCAGCGCGATGGCGGCATCGACATCGACTGCGGCAAGCCTCGACACGACGAACCCCAAGGCCATCTGCCGGTCCTCCACCATGTCCCGCGTCACTGCCCGTGCGGCCGCCACGGGATCGAGGTCGGCCCAGGTCTCGAGGAGATCCGTCAGCAGTTGGCGGCGATCCGGAGAGTTGGGAAGTCCCCTCAGGAACCCCAGCCCCACCTCGGGCGCAAACCGGCCGAGGGCCTGGGCCAAGGGCGTCAGGGCCACATTCCGATCCGGCCCCTTCGGCAGCGCCGCGAACCACCGCACCATCGCGGCGGGATCCGATCGGACCCATCCATGAAGGACGCCGCCGATCAACATCTCGCGATCACCACGGGCCGGGAGCGACTGGACCCACTCGAGGGCGGCCTGGGGAGCCCGGGAGGCCCACAGTTCCAGGATCCGGTAGCGGAACAGGAACAGGAAATCCGGGGTCAGGATCGGCTGTGCGATCTTGAGGCTGGCCGCGGCGTCGGAGGGGGCAATCCGGGCAGCCAACACCCGCAGCTGATCCCGTCGGAGCTCGGGATCCGGCTCCTTCTGGATCTCGGCCAGGAGATCCGCCAGCTGGTCGGGCCGGACCAGCAACTCGGTCGGAGTGGACCGATCGGATCCCACCCCGCCGGAACGGGTTCCCGACACGGGAGGAGCCGTCATGGCAACCCCGACCGGCGGCGCCACCGGCTTGCGGGTCGTGCCGGCAAGGAACCCCACGGCCCCGCCGGCCGCAGCAGCCAGGCATACCGATATGATGCGGCCGTTCATGGTGCCGTAAGCAGTGCATGAAAACAGCCCCTCCGGCAACGGTCGCGGGAACGAAACTTGAAGAGCACACAGGCCGCTTTCCCATCCGACCTTCCCTCCATAGAATTCCCCCATGCTCCGGACCCTGCTTGCCCTGGTCACCGTCACCCAGATCGTCGCCGCGATCCCGAAGCCCGAGTGGATCTGGAGCGGTCCGCCGGCCGACCAGGAGATCCGGTACTTCCGGAAGACCTTCCAGGCCCCACCCGGCATCAACAAGGTCAGTGTGATCCTCGCCGCCGACAACCAGGCCGAGCTCAACCTCGACGACCGGCACCAGATCAAGAACAACCTCTGGGACCAGCCCACCCGCGGAAACCTCCCGGGCAACTTCCCTCCGGGTCCCCACCGGATCCAGGTCAAGGCGCGCAATGCCGCAGGCGCCGCGGGACTCCTGGTCCGACTCGAGATGATCCAGACCAACGGCCTGAGCCAGGTGGTGGTCTCCGACGGAACCTGGGAGACCTCCGCAAACGGTACCGACGGCTGGAAGCCCGCCACCTCGCTGGGCCCGGTCGGAGTGGCCCCGTGGGGACCGGTCCCGCTCGCCCTGCAGCCCACGCCGGCCAGCGCCCTCAAGACCCTCACGAACTTCGGGGTCGACCTCGTCCACAGCGCCGACCTCGGCGAGGGCTCCTGGGTGTCCATGACCACCGATCCGAAGGGCCGCTTGCTGATCAGTCCCCAGGGCACAGAACCGCTTCTCCGCCTGAGCCTCAACGCCTCCGGTGGCATCGCCCGGATCGAGACGCTCAACACCCCCCTCCGCGGCGCGATGGGACTCCTCGCCGTCTCCAATGTCCTCTACGCGAATGCCCACGGCCCCGAGGGCTACCAGCTGTACCGCACGACGGATTCCGACGGGGACGACCAGTACGACCGCGTCGAGGTCCTCCACCGCTGGTCGCCTCAGGACAAGAACGGGGCGCCCGGTGAACACGGGGCCCACGGGATCGTCCAGGGGCCCGACGGCAACCTGTACGTGGTCGCCGGCAACATGGTGCAGGTGGATCCCCAGCTCCCCGCCCAGTCCCCAGTGCAGCATTTCGCGAACGACTCGGTCCTGCCCCCGGTGTCCGACGGCTCGCGTCCCAAGCCCGGACTCACCCCACCGGGCGGGCATGTGCTCCGGATCTCACCCGACGGACAGAAGGTCGCCCTCTTTGCGGCCGGCCAACGCAACGCCTACGACATCGCCTTCAACGACGACGGGGAACTGTTCGCCTTCGACAGCGACAGCGAGGGCGACTGGGGCGTGCCGTGGTACCGTCCGAACCGGCTGCTCCATCTCGTGAGCGGCGTGGACCATGGATACCGGGACTGGTCCCTGAAGTGGCCAAGCACCTCCGCCGACTCGCTGCCGGCCGTGGTCGATGCCGGCCTGGGTTCCCCCTCGGGCCTGATCTCGGCCAAGGGGGCGAAGTTCCCCGACCGCTACCAGCGGGCGATGATCGGGCTCGATTGGACGATGGGCCGGATCCTGGCGTTCCACCTGCAACCGAAGGGCTCCAGTTACACCGGCACCTTCGAGACCCTTGTCCGGGGGCGTCCCCTCAGTGTGACCGACGCGGTCGTCGGCCCGGACGGGGCATTGTACTTCATTACGGGCGGACGGGGCATCCCGTCGGGACTCTACCGTGTGCGCTACACGGGGTCGGAGACCACCGAGCCGAAGAGCCTATCGATCGCCATGATGACCCCGGAGAAGACCGCGCGCCTGGAGCGGCGACGGCTCGAGGGATTCCATCCTCCGGCCGCTCCGGGCCCGGTGGAGTCGATCTGGCCCGCCCTCGGACACGAGGATGCGACCGTGCGTCATGCCGCCCGGGTGGCGCTCCAGGCGGTGCCGGTCACCCAATGGCGTGAGAAGGCTCTGTCGGAGACCCAGTCCACGACCGGCCTGACCGCCGGCCTCGCGCTTGCCCGGGTCGGCAGCCGTGAGGACCAGGGTCCCCTGCTCCAGAGCCTCGCGCGTTGGACGATGTCGTCGCTCAACGAGACCGACTACCTGATCAAGCTGCGGGTGATCGAGGTGAGCTTCGCCCGCCACGGGATCCCCGACGCGATCCGTCCCCGGGCTCTGGAGAAGCTGTCGGCCCAGTTCCCGACGGGATCCCCGGCGAAGGACCGGGAGCTCTTGGCCCTGCTGGCCGCGCTCAACGCGCCGGACCTCGTCGCCAAGACCCTCGCCCTCCGGGATGCCGCCACCACACAGGAGGACCAGATGGCCTACCAGGCCCCATTGCGGATCGTCACCGCCGGGTGGACCCCGGAACTCCGCCAGCGCTACTTCCTGTGGTTCGGCCGCCCCAAGGAGGATCCCATGGCGAACCGCAGCACGGCGTTCCCTCGTCAGATGATCCAGTGGTTCTCCGACGTGGGGCTCAAGCCGTCGAGCGGCTACAGCTTCGACAACTACCTCCGCTACCTGCGTCAGGAGGCCTTCGAGAAGGTTCCGGATGACCAGAAGGCCGCGCTCGCCGGGCTGATGTCCCAGCAGAAACTCCCCCAGACCAAGGCCCGGTTCCGGGAGAAGGTCCGCGACTGGACCACCACCGACCTCCAACCGGCCCTGGGGCAACTGGCCAAGGGACGGGACTTCCTGCAGGGCCAATCCGTATATCAGGAGGCGCGCTGCGACGCCTGCCACCGGTTCGATGGCGTCGGAGGATCCACCGGACCCGATCTCACCGGGGTGGGTTCCCGCTACAGCGCTGCGGACCTCCTGAAGTCGATCCTGGAGCCCGACGCCAGTGTGCCACCGCAGTTCCAGACCCAGGTGATCACCCTGAAGAGCGGGGACGTCATCACAGGCGCGATCGCTGGCGAGACCCCCGAGGCTCTCGAGGTGGTGGTGAACCCGTTGTCGAGCCGTCCCACCCGCTTGCTCAAGGTGGACATCCGTGAACGGGCCACCTCTCCGGTATCCCCGATGCCCGGCGGGCTGCTGAACCATTTCAGTCAGGAGGAGATCCTGGACCTGCTGGCGTTCCTGCAATCGGGCGGCAATCCGGACCTCCCGGCGTTCGGGAAGTAGAGGGGAGGAATTTGAGAGCTGAGCGTTTCTCTCAACGCTCAACTCCCCCCTCCCTCGCGGTCCAGACGGGGACGCTGCGGAGAGCGCTACCACGCGATCCTGGGCGAATCACACATAGCTTCGCTGCAGGAGCTCGGCGACGGCGGGGTCGAGCTGTTCCCGACGTCGCACCTGGTCGAAGCGGGCCAACAGGTCCTCGGGACGCACCCGGGCGCGCTCCGCACCCTGGAGATCATGGAGAATCTGGCCGCGATGCATCATCACGATGCGGTCCCCAAGATTGACCGCCTGCTGCATCGAGTGGGTCACCATGAGGGTGGTGAGCTTGTCCTTCTGGATGATCTCGTGAGTGAGGCGGATGACCTGGTCGGCGCTCTTCGGGTCGAGAGCCGCCGTGTGCTCGTCGAGCAGCAGCAGCTCTGGCTTGAGCCAGGTGGCCATCAGGAGCGTGAGGGCCTGGCGTTGCCCACCCGAGAGGCTGCCGATCGCGTTGTCGACCCGGTCCTCGAGTCCCATGTTGAGGGTCCGGATCCGGTCCCGGATCTCACCTTTGAGTCGGGCGTTGAGGGCCCATCCGAACCCCCGGGGACGTCCCCGGAGCGCCGCCATCGCGAGGTTCTCGGCGATGCTCATGGTGGGAGCGGTGCCGCTGAAGGGGTTCTGGAACACGCGCCCCACCAACCGGGCCCGCTGGTGTTCCGACCACCGGGTGATGTCCTGCCCCGCGAGGCGGATGCATCCGGTGTCGACCAGGAAGGTCCCGGCGACGGCGTTCAGGAGCGTCGACTTCCCGGAGCCGTTGGTACCGATGATGATCAGGAACGAGCCGCGCTCGAGACGGAGCGAGACCCCACGCAGGGCCCGGACCTCGTTGGGCGTGCCCGGATTGAACGTCTTGAGGAGCTGGTCCAGTTCGAGCATGTCAGGCGGGGTTGGGCTTCGGGACGGAGGACTTCATGCGGCGCACCAGGTTGGGAGCGACGAGCGCGACGAACACGAAGACGGCCGTGATGAGCTTGAGGTCGTTGGGATTGAGACCCCAGCGGAGGGCGATCGCGACGAGGAGCCGGAACAGCACGGATCCCATGACGGCTCCCGTGATCAGGAATCCGAACCGCTGGGTGCCCACCAGGGCCTCCCCGATGATCACGCTCGCGAGTCCCCAGACCACCATGCCGATGCCCATCTGGACATCCGCGAACCCCTGGTACTGGGCAAGCAGGGATCCGGCGAGGGCGACGAGCCCGTTTGAGAGGGCGAGCCCGAGGATGAGGATGAAATCCACGCTGACCCCGAGCGCCCGGATCATCTGGGGATTGTCGCCCGTCGCGCGCATCGCGGTCCCAAGGTCCGTGCAGAAGAAGGCATAGAGGGACGCACCGACGGCCCCGACGAGACCCACCGTCCCGAGGAGCATCGACAGATCGCGCAGGCCCACCGACCAGCCGAGGATGCCGATGTCCTGCTCCCCGCCGCGGAGCCGGGCGGCCAGTTGCTCGACCGCGGTGGCCAGGGTCTTCTCGTTCAGCAGCGGCAGGTTGCTCTTCCCCATGACGTGCAGGTTGACCGAGTAGAGGGCGGTCATCACCAGGATGCCGCTCAGGAGGCCGTGGATCTTGAACTTCGTGTGCAGGATCCCCGTGAGGGCGCCAGCCACGAAGCCGGCACCGAAGCCGGCGAGGGTGGCCAGCATGGGGTGGACGTGCCGCACCAGCAGGATCGCCGTCACGGCGGCCCCGAAGGTGAGCGAGCCGTCGACCGTGATGTCCGGGAAGTTGAAGATCCGGAAGCTCAGGTACACCCCCAGCGCCAGGAGGGCGAGGATGAGGCCGATGGTGGAGGCGCCGATCAGGAGGCTCATGGCGTGTGTTCAGGAATTCCGTTGGATCTCACCCGACCCCTCGATGGGACCCGCCCAGCAGGCCCCACGCATCAGGTCCGTCTGCCCCACCCCCTCGAACGGACGTTCGTCGGCGACGAGATGCAGGACCGTCTGGGCGGCGGCGTTCGAGACCCAGCCCTGGACCGTGTCGACGAGCTCCAGCCGTCCCTTGGGGAGCGGACGATAGGGGAAGACGGCGGCGTGGAAGTGTCCCTGGGCGGTGGTGCCCGACCCGATCGGCCGGAACCACGCGGCCCCCTCGGTCCTGGGGTTCCGGACAGCCATGCCGACGATCAGCAGCCCGTGCCGCTCGTCGCTGCGCTCGGTCGTGAAGCTGATCCAGTCGCGGATTCCCGGGAACGCTAAGGGGTCCTGGTCCGCCGCCGGCGACCGCTGGAGCGAGGCGCCGATGACACAGGCGCTCTCGGCGAGGAAGGCGAAACCGGCCGCCGACCACCCGGTGGAGTCGAGGATGGCCTCGACCACCTGCGAGAGGCCGACCACGCCACGACCTGACCGTCCCGCCTCGAAGCGGAAGAGCCGGGATGGGGTGCCGCGGATGCCGATGCCGTACTGCAGCTGGATCTCCGGGACCAGCTGGGCCTCGGACACCTGATAGTCCGGCACGCTGCTGCCATCCGTGGGCAGGGAGATCACGGTGCCCGCTGCCGCGAGCGATTCCCCGAGGCGGCCCACGACATCCCCGGGCCCGTTGCCAAAACCACCGAGGCCCACCATCAGGGTGTCGGCGCCACAACGGATCGGCCGGATGTCCGACGTCCGGAGCGTCCCCTGGGACAGGCCAGCGGGATTCCCGATCAGCGTCGCGTCGAGAGGACGGATCGGACCGAGTTCATGGGCCTCGAACTCGACCCCCTCGCGCGACCAGCGCTTCACGACGGGTTCCACCACGGAAGCGGGAGCGGCTGCCGCGACCGCTGCGACCACCGGGGCCACGGCGTTCTGGAGTCCCTGCACGAGCATCGAGGCGATCCCGGAGAGCTTCAGCACGGAGAAGACGGAGTCGGTCGGACGCACCACCCGGAGGTGCCCCTTGGCCGCCTTGAGCTGCTTGTAGTGCTTGAGGAGGACCCGGATCCCGGCCGAGCTGACGTAGCTCACCTGGGAGAACTCGAGGGTCACCTGGTGGTGTCCGGAACGGATCGCGGCCTCGATCGTCTGGTCCACGAGATCGGCCCAGTTGGCGTCGAGGCGACCATTCAACCTCAGTTCATGGCCATCGCTCTGGGATTGGGTGGTGATTTCCATGGGTCAGTTGGAGCGGGTCGCGGGCACGGCGTTGGTGGGGGCCGGGGCGGAACGGGTCTTCGCCTCGAACTCGTCGTAGGCCTTGAGGAGGTCCTCCGGGAACTGGATGCCCAACGTCCCGGCCTTCGGGACGTCCAGCCAGACGACGGGGTCGGAGACGTTCACCAGGGGGATCCCCGAGGGGGGGTCCCCGTTGAGGACCCGGCCGACCGGGGTGGCAGCGGAAAAGCCGGGTGCGTAGAAGCCGAGCCCGACGCAAGCGGTGGCGCCCCGCTTCGCCGTGTCGGGATCGTCGACGAATACGGGCAACCGGGCTTCCTTGGCCACCTGCACCACCGCCTCGAATCCCTGCAGGACCGTGTTGTCGCCCGGGATGTAGAATGCCCTCACCCCGCGGGACACCAACGCCTCTGCAGCCTGGAAGACATCCGCCGAGGTGCCCACGGTCACCTCCGACAGCTCGATGCCCTTCGCCTTGAAGAGTCCGCGGGCGACGTTCACGACCTTCGTCGAATTGGCCTCGGAGGCGTTGTACAGGGTGCCGACCGACGACGCTCCAGGGAGCGTCCGGCGGATGGCGTCGACCATCTCAGGGACGGGCGGGAACGAGCCGACCCCCGTCATGAACGGCAGATGATTGGTGAATGAGGTCCCCGCCCCGGCGGCCAGGGGATCGAAGCAGTAGGTCAGCACCACCGGCTTGTGCTTCACCATCGCACAGGCCCCGGAGATGACCGGCGTGGTCATCGGGATGATCAGGTCCACCTCGGCCGAATCCAGCGTCTGGAGGATGGCGGGGATGTTGGCGATCTCCCCCTGGGCATGGGTCCGCTGGACGGTGAGGTTCCGACCCTCCTCGTAGCCGAGGGCCTTGAGCCCGTCGAACAGTCCCTTCATGCAGAGTTCCGCCCCGGCCTCCGGGGCGAAGTAGGCGAGTCCGATCCGATACTGGCGCCCCGGGACCGCCTTCGGCGAGACCTCCCGGGGAGTGGCGCGCTTCATCGTCCGGGGGGCTGGGAGATTGGTGGCCGTGGCGGTGATCCATCCGGTGGCCTTGGCCCGGATGTCGGGCGGGAACGACCACCGTTCCTTGAGCGACGGCAAGACCGTCTCGTTCACGAGGAACGTCTCGGGCACGAAGTTCTCGACCGGGATGGTCGCCGGACTGCGGCCATCCAGGACGTCGGCCGCCAGCTGCCCCACGGAACGTCCCACCTCACGGTAGTTGGCGCCGAGGTCGAACATCGCACCGAGCTGCACGTTGGGAGGCAGGCATGTGAAGGCCGGGATGCCGGCACGCCGGGCGGTCATCACCAGCGCCTCCGAGGCGGTCGACACCGTGATGTCCCCGCTCAACCAGAGGGCCTCGATGCCCCGGGCGAGCAGCGAGGCCGCAGCCTCGACGGCGGCGGTGCTGCTGTCCGCGTTGGCCTCGACGAGCTCGATGCCGAGATCCTTGCAGACCCGTCGCCCAATGATCGTCTGGGCGAGCGAATTCGCCTCCGCGGCGTTCCAGACCAGTCCCAGCCGCCGGAGATCCGGCCGCATCGCCTTGGCGATGCGGAGCGTATCCTCCACCGGCTGCATGCTGCCGTATCCGGTCAGGTAGGGCGGGTGCTGCAGATGGTTGGTCGCACTGATGCCGACTCCCGTGCCATAGGGGTCTGTCACCAGGCCGAAAACATGGGGCGTCCGGCTTCCCGACCGGTTCGCGTTGGCCACCGTCTGCAACGACGGCGTGCTCACGGAGATGACGAGATCATAGCTCCCACCGGTCACCTCCCGGGCGATCGTGTTGGCCGTTCCGAGGTCCCCCTCGGCATTGAACCGCTTCAGCCGGATCCGCCCCCCATCCTGATACCCCCGGGCCGCCAGGGCCTCAATCACCCCGTCCGCACCGTCCTCCAGCACCACGAGCGAGGCGTGTTGGACGAGGGCGACCCGGATGGGTTGGTTCGCCGAGCGGCTCCCGCGCGCCGACCGCCGAGAGCCCCGGTCCGTGTAGAGCAGCACCGCACCCGAGAGGGCGATCAGAACGATCCCGAGGGAGAGACGACGGAGGGTTTCAATCATGGGCTGTCGGGAGACACGACCGGCCTACTCGCCAGATCCGTGGGCCTTCTGGCGCGCAATCAGGTAGGCGTCGAGCTCCGCCGTGTTGGAGAAGATCTTCATTCCCGGGACGGAACCGATGATCTGGAACACCTCCCGGATCTGCGGCTGCAGATGCACGAAGGTGGCCTGCCCCCCGTGCTGCTTCTGCTGCTTGCTGGTCAGCAGGAAGAGCCGGATGCCCGCACTGGTGAGGAGGTTCAGCCCCTCCAGGTCGAAGACCACGTGCGACGGATGCGACGCGAGGACCGGCGTGAGCCGGGACTCCAGGAGATGGACAGTGGTGCTGTCGAGCGATCCCGAGAGTTTGATGGTGGCCTGATCCCCACCGGCGGCAGCCTGGTGGTGGACGTTGACCTGGAGTTGGCTCATGCGTGGGAGAGGAATGGGATGTGTGGAGGAGGAACAGCCTCAGGTGGACGGCTCCGACGGTACCCGTTTCCGGAGGACCACCCGATTGTGTCCCTCCACCCGGGAATAATCCAGCGTGTCGAACAGATTGCGGAGGAGATGGATGCCCAGCCCACCGATGGGACGATCCTCCAGCGGCAGACGGGTGTCCGGCTCCGGCAGCGACCTAGGATCGAACGGATGGCCGTCGTCCTCGATCGTCACCGCCATCTCGACCTCGGAGAGATCGATGGTGATTCGGATCCAGTGCTCATGGGCGTCGTCGTAGGCGTACTTGATGCAGTTGGTGACCAGTTCCTCCACGGCCAGGAGTGCCAGATACTCCGACCCCGCGAAGGCACCCCGGGACCCGAGCCAGCGCGAGATCGTCTCCATCGCCGGGGAAAGATCCTCGGGTTGGTTCCGGATCCGGAGTTCGAGGGGGGCGGACATGGAGGACACCACACGGTCCGGGCTCCATTGGGGACCCGACAACCGTCCCACCAACATGGGGATCCGATCGATGATCCGCCAAGCCCCTTCTGCCGAGACTGCATTGGGAACCGCTTCGGGGTTTCCAACCGAGTCGAACCCGCTAGGCTCCTCCCATGCCGCTGTATGAGTACGAGCTCTGCGAGGGCAACTGCGCCGCCTGTGGTGGACGCTTCACGCTCCGACGTCCCCTCAGTGCCCCGGAACTGACCGGTTGCCCCGCCTGCAAACGTCCCATCCGGAAGCTCATCTCCGCCTTCAACACTCCGTCCATCACCAAGCCCGTATCCCACTCCGATGCCAAGAAGGCCGGGTTCACCGTCCTGAAGCGTGTCGGCAAGGGCGAGTACGAGCGCCAGTAGGCCCGGTCGCCCCCACCCGATGAGCGACCCCAGGGATACGGTGGTGCAACGGGTCCGGGAAACCGCCCGTCGACTGCGTGTCCGGAGGGGCTGGGAGACGGCCTGGACCGGGGCGTCCTGGGGCTTCGGGGCCCTGCTCGCGGTGGTCGGAACCCACAAGGTGCTTCCCCTGCCCCGGGAACTCCTGTTCCTGGGCGCGGCATTGCCCGGGTTGGGAGCCGGCTGTGGATTCGTGCTGGGGGGATTCCGCCCCGTCGCCCCCGCCGTGGCGGCTCGATGGCTGGACGCCCGACTCGGTCTCCAGGAACGCCTGGCCACCGCGCTCGAGATCGCTCCCGGCAACCCCGGGGGAGACTGGCAGCACCTCGTGATCGGCGATGCGGCAGCCCGCTGTCGCGACGTGGAACCCCGCCACCTGATCCCGCTCCGCCTTCCCCATGTCGCGCGATGGACCGCCGCCCTCGCCCTGACCCTCGGCGCCATGCTCCTCGTCCCGGAGTACCGGTCCCCTTCGCGACTCCAGGCCCAGGAGGAGGCCGAGACGGTGCGGTCCACCGGAAGACAACTCAGCCAGCTCACTCGGAGAACACTCGAGGAACAGAGGAGACTGTCGGATCCGATCCGCCAGGAACTCGGTCAGCTGGAGGCCCTCGGGAACCGGCTCCAACAGGCACCCCTGACACGGAGTGACGCCCTGAAGGAGGTGTCCCGGGCGTCGGACACGCTCCGGGAACAGGGACTCGACCTCGCCCGCAATCCCACGCTCCGGCGCCTCGAGAAGGCCGCCCGGGCGGGGAGCAGCGGAACCGAGGGGCCCCGTCCAGGCGTCCAGGAATCGAACCAGGACCGCGCAGCCCAGGAGGCCGAATCCCTCCAGCAGCAGCTCGACTCGCTCCAGAAGGCGGCCGACGGGATGAAGTCGGGAGTCGGGGCGGACCCGCAACGGAGTCTCGCCAGCACCACCGAACAGCTCCTGCGCACGGCCCAGGACCTGGGCCTGGATCTCCCGACCCTCGGGAAGGCCCTCGAGGAACTCCGGAACCTGCGGGTGGACCAGTTCCTGAAGGACCTCGAGACCGCCTCGCGCGACCTCGAACAACTCTCCGAACTGGCCCGACGCCGGGAGGGATCCGCGGCCGACCGCACTGGCAGAGATCTGGCGCAACAGTTGGAACGCGGACAGGTCGACGCGGCCATCGAGTCGCTGGAGCGCCTCTCGAGGAGCCTGCAGGCGGCCAGCCCGGGAGGATCGGGACGCCCGGCGTGGGCGGACGAGCTGGAGAAGGCGGTCCCCTCTGCGGACGGGTATGGGGCCGTGGCGCAGCACCTGCAGCGGGCCCTCGAGCAGTCGAACGGCAGGAACCTCGCAGAGGCGGGGAAGTCGCTGTCGGACGCCCGGAAGGAACTGGAGGCGCTGAAGGCCGATCTGCAGGATCTCCAGGCCCTGCGGTCAGGAATGGCGGCCCTCAGCCAGGCCCGACAGGGTCTCTCAGGCGCCTCGGCCGAGGGGGGTGGCAGCGGTTCCGGGGGACGCAGTCGGGGACGTGGCCGCGGGGGATTCGGGGACTGGGCGGAGGACGACCCGTGGCGGCTGCCCGACGAGATCGCCGAATCGTGGGACAACTCCGGTCAAGCCCGCGCCGACAAGACCGCCCGTGGACGTTCGGATCGGGAAACGACGCTGCCCGAGTCGCTCACCCCCACCCGTCCGCGGGGCCAGTTCCAACCGGGCAAGGCCATGCCGAGCATCACGATCAAGGGCTTGAACCTCCGGGGGGAAAGTCGGGTCGGCTATTCCGAGGCCGTCGAGGCCGCCCAGTCCGAGGCGCAGTCGGCACTCACCCAGGAGGCGATCCCGAAGGCCTACCGCAATGCGGTCCGGGACTATTTCGACGACCTGAAGCGCTGAAAGAGCAAGGGGCCGGGTGGAGAGGTGGGGTGTGCAAGAGATCCGGCGCAGCGCGCATCCGAAGGCGGAAGAAGGGCCCTCTGCTGAGATGCGGAGGCTCGGGTAGAGAACGACTGGGCAGGCTTCCTGGGAACCCGCCCTACCGGTCTCCACCCTCGGGGGGAAGTCGGGGACCTGAGGAAAGTTGAGTGTCGAGTGTTGAGAGTCCCTGCGCGGTTTTCGCAGGGCACTGCTCACCCACCATTTCTTGGTTTTCGATCCCTCGCGCTCCCGTCGTTTCTTCTCTGCGCCACGCCGCCTCTGCGGGAGTCCCCTCCCCGTCTTCAGTTGCCTCAATCTTCCTCCGCGTCTCGGCGTCTCCGCGTGCCGTTCCCCTCCCGACACAGCGCCCGTCTCGCAGGGCACTGCTCACCCACCGCGTGCGATCTCAACCGACGCTCAACTCTCGACTTCTCCGCCCCAACTACCGCCGATCCCCTTCACCACGGCGCTGCTGGAACGGCACGGACTCGACCACGCCCAGCACGAGATCGGAGAACCGCCCGTCCCCCTGCTCGAGGCGCTCGACGATCCTCCGGACCGCCGGACGGTCATAGTATTCGAGTCCCCGACCCAGGGCGTAGGTCAGCATCTTCTCGGAGAGGCACCTCAGGAAATCGTCCTTCTTGGCGGTGGCGAAGATCCGGTTGAGTTCCCGGTGATCCTGGAACCGCTCACCCGAGTTCAGTTCGCCCGCCGTCTCCAGGGGCTGATCGCCGTCACGATCCCGGTACCCCCCGATGCCATCGAAGTGCTCGAAGGCGAAGCCGATAGGGTCCATGCGGGCATGGCAGCTGGCACACATGGCGTTGTCGCGGTGCTTCTCCATCCGCTGACGCAGGGTTCCGGTGATCTTCTCACCTGCCTCCAACTCGGGGACATTCGGCGGCGGCGGCGGCGGCGGGGTCGAGAGGAGGTTCTCCAGCACCCATTTGCCCCGCTTTACCGGAGAGGTGCGGTTGGGGTTCGAGGTCAGCGTCAGGATGCTGCCGTGCGTGAGGACGCCCTGACGCGGCGTGCCTGCGAGGGAGACCCGGACAAACGCGTCGCCCTCCACCCCAGGAATCCCGTAGTGCTTGGCCAGACGGCCGTTGACGAAGGTGTAGTCGCCCAGCAGGAACTCCATCACGGGCCGGTCCTCACGGACGATCGCGTCGAAGAACCGCTCCGTCTCCTCCCGGAGATCGCGTCGGAGATCCTCGGAGAACCCGGGGAACTTCCCGCGGTCCGGCTGCAGGATCGCCAGGGTCCGGAGCTGGAGCCACTGGCCGGCGAAGTTCTGGGTCAGGGCCTGCGCCTTCGGGTCCTTCAGCATCCGCTGGACCTGTGCGGTCAGGTTCTTCCGGAGACGCTTCCTGGCGGCGAGTGTGAAGAGCTCCTCGTCCGGCATGGAACTCCACAGGAAATACGAGAGCCGCGAGGCCAGGGCGAACTCGTCGACCGGATGGACCGCCTTCGGATTGTTGGGATCGGGCTGCAGTTCGCCACGGAACAGGAAGTGAGGGGACACGAGGACAGCGGTCATCGCCTGCCGGACTGCGGTCTCGAACCCATCGCCCTCCTTGCGGGACGACTCGTAGAGCGCCATCAGCCGATGGACGTCGTCCCGGGTCACAGGACGCCGCCACGCGCGCCGAGCGAAGTCCGCGATCACCCGACGGGCCGCGGTGGGATCCGACATACCGGGCTTCCGGAGGGCGAACAGCCGCTGGTGGGTCTCCGGGAGCGGCGCGTCGGCATTCAACGGGCCTGTGAGCGATGCGGAGTGGAGCCAGAAGTTGCGGTCCTTGATCTGCTTCTCCTTCAGGGGCGGCTTCCCCTCCCTCGGCTTCTCGACCCACTTCTCCTCATAGAGGTCGTTGAGGAACGACACCGTCAGCCGGTGGAGTCCCGCCCGATCCAAGGTCACCTCGGATTCATAGGTCCCCGGCTCCCGGGAACGTGCCTTGACCTCGAAGGTCTTCCGCTCCTGGTCATCCACCCGCACCCCCATCTGGACATCATCGGCACCGGCCTGATCCCCGTGGGCGGTCACCGACAGCCGGTAGGTGCCCGGGACCGGGACCTGGAGCTCGGCCGTGAGATCCCCATTCGCGGCCAGTCCGCGCATCACCCCGCCATCGTTGCCGCCCCGGAACTGGGACGCCTTCACGATCCGGATGCGGTTCGTGCGGGGGCCATCCACGATCGCCTCCTCGAGGACCGCCTCAGCCGCCTCGAGATACCGCTCCAGAAGCAGGGGCGGCAGGGTCAGGACGTCGCCGATGTTGTCGAACCCATACCCGACATCGTCCTCCGGGAAGTCCTCCCCGGGTTCGAAGGCGACCCCCACGAGGTCGCGGATCGTGTTGTTGTATTCGGACCGGTTGAGACGTCGCAGCGTGACGCGGCCGGGGTCGGGATTGTGGGGATCCACCGGGAAGAGGGTGCGGTCGATCCATCCGGTGAGCCGCTCCTTCTGCTCCAAGGTCAGGGGCTCCTTCTTCCTCGGGGGCATCTCCCCCGTGCCCACGGTGTGGAGCACCCGTTCCCAGAGCTTCCGATCGTTCAGGACGGCGGTGAGGTTGGTCTGGGAGTCGAAGTTGACGTCGCCCTTCTTGGCACCATCCCCGTGACAATCCCAGCAACGCTGCTGCAGGACAGGCAGCAGTTGTTCCTGGAACTCCACCTCCGGATCGAGCGACCGCTTCAGATCCCCGCGACGCGGCTTCTGTGCGGCGTCGATACGCTCCCAACCCACGGCTCCGACGACGAGGCCGAGAGCCAGGAGGAGCCATCCAGAACGTGGGAGAACCAAGGTCATCCGGGGTGTCGGACGCCGGGGGCGTCTGTTCTATTGAGAGCTTTTTGAGCGGGACTGCCCGGGTGTGGATCCCGGTGAGACTCCATGGCCCATCCGGTTTCCCAGGGTTCCACCTCGGGGTGGGTTCAGGATCGGACTGCCGGGGGATCAGTTCAGGACGAACGAGCCATCCGGGGATTCCAGGCGCAGCTCGTCGGGCACCTGCTTGGGATCCATGCGGACGAGGATGCGATGGGTTCCGGCCTTGAGCGAGGCGGTGCTCGCCCCGTTCCCACCCACCTTGCGGCCATCGACCCAGAGTTCGGATCCGGGACCGGCCTTCAGGGTGAAGTGGACCGGGCCCTCCTTGGAGGTCACCAGCTCGGTCCCGGCATAGACCCCGAGCCGGGCCGTCCACGGGCTGGCCTTCGTGATCTCGTCGATCAGGCTGCGGGTCAGCACGCCCTTGACCAGGGCAGGAGCCAGCCCCCAGCGGCGATCGCCCCAGGGCGCGGTCATCGGCCAGAGATCCTGTCCCGCCTGCGCATCGGTGTGGACGGTCTGCCCGACGCGCCACAACCGGGCCACGCCACCCTGGGCGGCATCGAAGTCACCCGGCTTGCCCAGACGGCTCAGGAAGGCGAAGAGATCGAGCTGCTCCTGCTCATTGAGCGGATCCAGGAGCCCCCCCGGCATGATCGACAGCGTCCCCTGCTCGCGCTTGTCGATGTCGGCCTTGGCGACCGACTGCTCGGCGCCCGAGGCCAGACGGAGCACCACTTCCTGGGGGGTCTCGCGGGCCAGGGTCCCGATGTATTCCGTGCCGTCCTTCGTCGTGACCACCACGCTGTGGTAGCCCTCCTTGATCTTGGCATTGGGGAGCAGGACCGACTCGACCAGGTAGTCGACGGGGGCACTGGCGCCGATCGAGGTCATGTCGGGCCCGACCTTCGCCCCGACGCCTCCGATGGCGTGGCAGGACATGCAGGCGAGATCCTTGCGCCGGTAGAGCAGTTCACCCCGCTGGGGATCCCCCTTGGCGGTGGCGCGGGCCGCGAGATCCCGGATCACCTCGGTCCCGGCCGACCCGCCGGCATCGCCGGCCAGTCCGGATCCCTGGGCGAGGGCCAGTACGAGGTCGAGATCATTGCGGCCGCCTTCCCGGGCGGCCCGCATCCCGGCCCGGGCGACCGTCTGGGGAACGCCCGACTTCGGGAGTCCCTCGGCGATGCGTTTGCCGGCGCCCTTCACGCCCAGAACGGATCTCCAGAACGCGAGCGCCTCGGCCTCGTCGGAGGGTTCCTGGGCCAGGGCCACAACGGCAGGCAGGGCGGCGTTGAGATCCAGCTGGGCAAGGGAGGCCACCGCCGCGCGCCGCATCGAGGGGTCCGAGGATTTCACAAGGCCCTGCAGGGCCTTCAGCGACTCGGGACCGCCGATCTGACGCAGCGTCTCCAGGGCGGCATCGCGGACTGCGGGACGGACATTCGATCCCGACAGCACCGTCGTGACCAGTGGCACGAATGCAGCCTGCTTCCAGAGGCCGGCCAGACGGAGCGCAGCGACCTGGACGGGTTCGCTGTTGGCAGCAAAGAGGCTGGTGACCGGGGAGAGATCGCCCTGGGGCTGCACCTTGCGCAACCGGGCGGCCTCGCCGAGGGCGGTGAGGGCGCGTGCCGAGGCGGCGGGGTCGAATCCACGCGACAGCACCTGGTCGAGGACCTGTCGCAGCTCCCTCGGGGATCCCGCGGCGCCGATGAGCTCGATCCACGGACCCTGGCCATCCCGGGCGAGCGGCTTCGTGGCGAGCAGCTGACCCAGCACCCGACTGGCCTGCTCGGGCCGGATCGCCTTCAGGGCATACTCCAGCTGCTTCTCATGACCCTCGGGTTTCCAGGCGCCCGACTGCAGGGCCGCGATCCAGGGCTCGGAGAGGTCGTTGATCGTGTGCCAGAGAGCGTAGTCGAGCGCCGGATCCATCGGACGATCGAGCGCCGACAGCGCCAGCGCCGCGGATTCGGCGGACGGGATCTTGGCCACCGCGCGGAGGGCCTCGAGACGCACCTTGGGCGACGGGTCCTGGATCAGCTTCCGCAGCGTCGCGAGGCGCGGATCATCCGGGGCCTGGGCAAGCCCAACAGTGGCGGCGAGGCAGAGACCCAGGACGACGGGAGTCATCAGACGGAACGGGGACGGCATGACGCGATCTTGCCCTCCGACCCCTTGACCGGACAAGCCTGTCGGCAGCCCGAACGCGGCAAACCTGGATGCCACCCTACCGTCCTGGCAGGCCGGCCCGTGTTTTTGCGGTCGTGGGGATGCATCCTTCGGATTCCGCGGATATTCTGACCACGTGCAGTTTCTCACGGCGCTCCTTTCGTCCTGGACCTGGCGGATGGCCTGGCGGGATTCCCGTGCCTCGCGACGGAGGCTGCTGCTCTTCTCCTCCAGCATCTCGCTCGGGATCGCCGCGCTGGTCGCCATCGGCTCCCTCGGCCGCAACCTCCAGTCCGCCGTCCGCGATCAATCCAAGGCCCTCCTCGGGGCCGACCTGGTCCTGTCCTCCCGACAACCCCTCAACACCGAGGTCGAGGCCCTGATCCGGGAGATCGGGGGCGAGGCCGCCCGGGAGACGAGCTTCTCGACAATGATCGTGCTGACCAACGGCACGACCCGGCTGGTGAACGCCCGGGCGTTGACCGGGAACTTCCCCTTCTACGGGACCCTCGAGACCGACCCCCCCGGGGCGGCAGCGGACCTGCGCGCAGGCGGCGGGGTGCTCGTCGAGGAATCGCTCCTCCAGCAGTTCCAGCTCCATCGGGGTGATACCGTGTCCCTCGGGAACGGCCGGTTCCGGATCCTCGGCACCCTCCGGAGGGTGCCGGGCGACTCGATCGTCTTCGCCACCCTGGCCCCACGGGTCTACCTCGATGCCTCCGATCTCCCGAAGACCGGGCTCCTCAAGCCCGGCAGCCTCGCACGGTATCGGGTGTTCTTCCGACTGGATGCCAACACGAGTGCCGAGGCGTGGGTCGACCGGGAGAAACCCCGTTTGGAGCGGCTGAAGCTCCAGGACGAGACCGTCCGGGAACGGCAACGGGATCTCGGCCGCGCCCTGGAGAACCTTCAGGGGTTCCTGAACCTGGTCGCGCTGATCGCCCTCATCCTCGGCGCGATCGGCATCGCGAGCGCCCTGCAGGTCCACCTGCGCCAGAAGCTCCCGAACGTCGCCGTGCTCCGGTGTCTCGGGGCCCCGGTCGGCACCACCGTGGCGATCTACCTGGCGCAGGGACTCGCCCTCGGGGCCGCCGGGACTGCGGTCGGCATCGGCCTTGGCGCCGCGGTGTCGCGGGAGCTACCTGGACTCGTGCAGGGATTCC
>JBDLQQ010000158.1:0-2635 GCA_039800465.1 Verrucomicrobiota bacterium | reverse complement strand
GGAATCGGGATTTGGTTCCAAGGAACCCGGAGTTTTGCCCTGGTTTTCCCCATTGATGGTTGCCCCGCTGGAACCCGATGAGCTCCCCAAGGGCTTGCCGGAGATGCCACCGATCCTCTTGGAAGGCGACGACTGGACCGATGGATCTCCCTCGCCCGGAGTCGATCGGATGGACTCCGCTGTCATCGCTGCGAACGGGTCGGTTTGGCTCGCCGGATGTGATCCCCGGACCTTGCTCATGGGTTGGGAGGATCCGGGGGCGACGCCGTTGTCCGTCGCTGCGCCGCCCTCGCTTCCATTGGAGTGGCGCCTCCGTTCGGAGTCTGAACCTCTGGCCATCCTCGCCACGGGGACGCTCCCTGCGGATCGACGTTTCCTGTTCCTTCAGGACCCACCACCGGCCACGGCCCATGTCGTGGAGGTGGGCACCCGCTCCCCACAGGGACATTGGGAATGCCTGGCCTCCTCGGCACCGGTATCCTTGCCGCAGTCCTTGGAAAACCCGGTTTCCAAACCGGTGGATCCGCTTCGGTTGCAGGATTCGGGGCTGCGACCTGGGATCGATCCAAGTCACTTCGAGCGTATCCTTCGGTCCGGATGGAGTCCTTCCGTGACGGGCGTCAGTTCCGAGGGTGGTCTGAAGGCCTCCGCCGCTCACGGGGAGCGCCATATCGCTGTGTCGACGTTTCCCTCCTCCGGATCGCTTCCCGGGGCTCCAGAATCCGATTCTTCCTCGTCGCTTCCGGAGACACCAGGACTCCGATCCGGTTCGAGGGCCGATGATTTCTGGTTTCGCGTGAATGCCGAGGTCGTCCTCCATGGCAGCACACGCCCTGGGGCCAGGCTCACGATCTTCGGTCGCCCGGTGGAGCTCCGATCGGACGGATCCTTCACGTTCCGCTGTGCCTTGCCCGACGGTCGATCCGAGGTGCCCCTGCGGGCGATCCATCCCGACGGGACCGATGTCCGGGAGGCGACCGTCGCGTTCGCCCGTCAAACCCGTCTTCAAGGAGTCTTGGGCCTGCATCCCGGTGCGGAGGAACTTCCTTTGCCCGACTCCATTCCTTGATGGGATCGCCGGTGATCGGGTCCCTCGCCATCGTCCTGCACGCCCATCTCCCCTGGGTGAGGCATCCCGAACAGGACCGCTTCCTGGAGGAGTATTGGTTGTTCGAGGCGGTGGCCGAATGCTACCTGCCGCTCCTCGGGATGTTTCGAGGCTGGGATCGGGATGGCGTGGACTGGCGGCTCACCCTTGGCCTCACGCCGACCCTCATCGCGATGTGGGCCGATCCGCTGCTGCGGTCCCGGATCGAGCGCTACCTGAAGGAGCGGTGTGAACTGGCGACGCTGGAATGCAATCGCACCGTGCTGGATCCACCGTTGCATCGGGTGGCTCGATTCCATGAGGGATTCTACCGGCGGTCGTGGCAGGAGTGGAATGCCTGTGGCGGCGACCTGATCGGGGCCTTCGCTGCATGGGCGCGGACCGGTCGCCTGGAATTGCTGGGAGGTCCGGCCACTCATCCGATCTTACCGCTCCTGGTCGGGGAGCCGGGTAGCCTCCGGGCCCAACTGCGTCTCGGACTCCGCGAGCATGAACGGCACTTCGGTCATCGCCCCGCTGGCCTGTGGCTTCCGGAATGTGCCTGGTCTCCGGCCTTGGAGCCCCACCTCCGAGGCGAAGGCCTGGGGCATTGCGTCTTGGAGACCCATGGCCTGATGAAGGCATCCCCCCCTCCGCCCGCCGCGGTCTTCCTGCCGGTGCGCCATCCGGCCGGACTCACGTTCTTCGGTCGGGATCCGCTGAGCGCCCGTCAGGTCTGGAGCCGCCAGGCCGGGTATCCGGGAGATCCCCGGTACCGGGAGTTTCACCAGGATCTGGCCGACGAGGCGGATTGGGAGTCGGTGTCGCGGTTCCTCCCGGGAGCCGGTGTGCGGTACCCCACGGGTCTCAAATACCATCGGGTCACCGGGGGCCTGGGCGAGAAATTGACCTACGATCGAGATTTGGCCCTCGAGGCCGTCGCGGAACATGCGACCCATTTCCTTGCACAGCGGCGATGGCAGTTCGAGCAGGCCGGGGCCGGGCTCACGCGACCTCCGGTTCTGGTGGCTCCGTATGATGCCGAATTGTTCGGGCATTGGTGGTTCGAAGGGCCGGAGTTCCTCGACCGTGTCATGCGTCAGGCCGCGGCCATGGACATCCGCATGGACACCCTGTCGGGGCTTGCCGCGGCCCCCCCCCTCCCTTGGGTGTCTCAACCTGCCGAGTCCAGTTGGGGTGCCGGAGGGCATCTGAGGGTCTGGCTCCATCCCGACAATGCCGATCTGCAACCCAGACTGCGTTCGGCCGGCGCACGGATGGTGGCCATGACGCGGAGGCTTCTCGATTCCGACCATTCCGTAAGACCCCATCTTCAGGAGACATTGAGGAAAGCCGGTCGCGAATTGTTGCTGGCTCAGGCCAGCGATTGGCCCTTCCTGATCCGCATGGGTACCGCCGCGCAGTACGCCCGAGCGAGGGCGGAAGGGCATCTGGAGGCGTTCGACCGGGCCACCGAGGCCGTTCTCGGTCTCGAACAGGGTTTGAGGTCGAATGTCTTGTGCGACTCATGGCCCGGGGAGGGGTTCC
>JBDLQQ010000157.1:0-5369 GCA_039800465.1 Verrucomicrobiota bacterium | reverse complement strand
ATCCCGTCGGCCCCGCTCTGGGTCGAGCCATCCACCAGATGCAGATGGTGGTAGCGCTGCTTGAACCGCAGGGAGCCGTCGTCAGCGATCTGGTATGACCACACGAACTGCCCCCGGGTGTCCGCGACCAGCAGCAGGGTCTGGTCGGGCGACAACTGCACGCCGTTCGGGAAGGCGATGCCCTCGTCGACCACCCGCTTGGAGCCGTCGGGCTGCACCAGCCAGACCTTCTTGTTGCCCGGGTCGGTCACGTAGAGGCGTCCGCCCGAGGTGATGCAGAGGTCGTTCGACTCGATCCCCTCGGCCACCACGGTCTTCGAGCCGCTGGCATCGTAGGCGACGATCTGTTTCCGGCCGTTCGCGGCGGCGTAGAGGCGTCCGTCCGGGCCAAACTTCAATCCATTGGCCCCACCGGTGTCCTCGGCGAAGACGCTGACCTGTCCATCGAGGCCGACCTTGTGGATCCGGTTGTTCGGGATGTCGGTGAAGAAGACCTCGCCCTTCGCATTGGCGGTCGGGCCCTCGGTGAACCGGTAGCCCTGGCCGACGAGCTGCCACTCGGAGCCGTCGGCGAGGACCTCCTTCACGACGGGCTGGCGGGATTTTTTCTCGGGATTGGCTCGGATCGGGGCCGGGTAATCCCGCCACAGCCAGCGCAGCGCGTCGGGGAAGATCTGGGTCGCATGGAGGCCATCGTGTCCCCCGTTGCTCCAGGAGTGTTCGACGTCGTAGCCGGCGAACTTCAGGGACCGTTCCATCTCCTGGTTGGCCATCCACCAGTCACCCCCGTAGATGTCGAGGTCGTGGTCGCCGTCCTGCAGGAAGATCCGGATCGGCTTGGGCTCCGTCTTGCGGATGAGGGTCGGGTAGTTGTTGCCACCGCGGAGTCCGACGTACGTGCCGACGCTCGTGAAAACGCGGTGGAACGCCTCGGGTCGTTCCCAGGCCGCGGTGAAGGCGCAGATGCCGCCGCTGCTGGCCCCGCCGATCGCACGGTCATCAGGATTGGTGCTCAGCTTGATCCCGTGGGTGCGCTCGACGAACGGGAGGAACTCGTCGAGGAGGAACCGGGCGTAGGCATCGCCGAGTCCATCGTACTCGAGGCTCCGGTTGAAGCGGTCGAGGGCATTGGTCGACTGCGCCGGCACCCGGCCGTGCATGATGAAGATCCCAACCATCGCTGGGATCTGCTTCCTGGCGATGAGGTTGTTGAAGACGTTGACCGCCTGGTAGCCGCCGCCGTCCTGCAGGACCATGAGCGGGGCCGGCTTGCTGCGGTCGAGCTGCTGGGGGATGTAGACGGAGTAGGTGCGGATCGTGCCGGGGAAGACGCTGTTCGTGGCCGCGGTGTAGGTGCCCTTGAGCACCTCCCCCTGCGGAACGCCCTCCTGCGGCTGGGAATCGGGTCCGGGTGGGAACGGGTTCTCGGCGGCGGTGGCGAGGAAGAAGGCGAGGAAGGAGGGAAGGAGACGGGCGAGGTGGCTCATGGCGGGGGACCAAGAGCAAAGGGACAGGGACAAAAAGCAAAGGGGAAAGAGGGGCCGGGACGCCCGGGGGGCGCACAAGGCCCCCTCCGACAGCCCAGGTCATGGGGATCCCGCGCAGAGCTTCCCCACGAGCCGCCCCTCAGCGTCGCGGCGGCTCCCCGACGAGGGGTTGGGTGCTGCGGAGATAGGCGAAGAGGTCCCGGATGTCCTGGTCCTTGAACCCATCCAGCAGCCCCTCCGGCATGAGGGACGCCGCCGGACGATCCTGTTCCTGGATGTCGGCCACACGCACGGTCACGGCCTGGTTGTCGAGGGTCCGCAACACCAGGGTCTGGTCGTCCTTCTCGACCAGGAACCCCGAGAGAAGGCGCCCATCCCGGGTCTCCAGGTGGATCTGCTCATAGCCCTCCCGGATTTCGGCCCCGGGGTTCACGATCGACAGCAGCATCGAGTCGAGGTCGGTCCGGTCATGGACCGTCAGGTCGGGTCCGACCTCGCCACCCTGGCCGAAGAGCCGATGGCAGCCGGCACAAGTGCTCTGGAACAGGGTGCGGCCGTGATAGGGATCCCCGGACCCGGAACGCACGATGGCCGCCCGCTTCCGGATCAGGTCCTCCATCTCCCGCGTGGTGGGCGTGCGGGTCTCGGGCCACAGGGCCGCGACCCTCGACCTGAGCTCCGCATCGTCGTGCTGACGGAGGCGTCGGACGGTGCCGAGCGAGATCGAGTCGGGTTTGACCTGTGACGGTGCCGCACCGGCGGGGCGGGGTTGGACTTCATCGACGAGGGCCCGGCTCCAGCCCGCGCGGCTCGACAGCACCGTCTGGGCTGTGGTGCGCGCCGCGGGGCCGAGGGCGGGCCAGGCACCGAGGATGACGCTGGCGATCGCCGGATCGTCGTAGGGCTGCATCGCCATGAGCGCGGCCTGGCGCAGGGCGTCGTCCTTGGCAGCACCGCGATAGGCGCGGGTCAGGGCCGGGACGGCTCCTGGGACGGGCACCTCGCTGAGGACACCGAGGAAGTCCAGGCGCTCGGAGCGGGGTGCCGTCTCGTCGGCCACCGTGGCGAGGGCGCGTCGGATCGCCGCGGGATCGCCGCGTCGCACCGCGAAGGCGGGTGAACCCACTTCATGACGCCCCATGGCCTGGACCAGTTCGTTGGGCAGTCCGGCCAGGGGACGGCCCCTGAAGGCCGCCTCGAAGCCCTGCATCAGCCGTCGGCTGGACTCGACCGAGGGCGACCGCTCGAACAGCGCTGCACAGAACAGGAGCTCCCGTCGGGAACCCGCCTGGGCCCAGCGTCGCGCCGTGCGGTCGAGGAGATGTCTCTGGACGATGGGGTGGTTCCAGAATGTCGGATCCGAATAGAGGCCCAGCACGGTCTCCGGGCTGGAGGTGCAGAGGGTCTCCAGGGCCCACCAGATGAGGAGGGGCTGGCGGTTGTCGTCGACATCGAGATCGCGTCCGCAAAGCGCCCGGAGGATGGCTGCTGCGTCGGGGGCGGGGAGGCGCCGGGCGGTGCTGGCGAGCTGGTTGCGGACCTCGAGGTCCGGGTCGCTGACCGCGAGTTCGACGAGCCGTTGGACAAGTCCCGGGGAGGCCGATCGGCCATCGCCGAGGCGACGTGCGGTCCAGAGCCGCACCAGGGGTTCCGGGTGGGCGAGATCCTGGAGCGCCTCGGCCTCGGTGCCGCCGCCCTCGAGCACGAGGGCCCACAGGAGATCCACGGCCCGGGGACCCCGGGCTGCGGCCAGGGCCTTCGAAAGGGCCGGGATCCGGGACGGATCGGGGCGGTCGGCGATCAACCGGAGGGCGGTCTGGCGCACCCAGCGGTTGGTGTGGCCCAGACGTTGGATCAGGTCGGCGTGTGACAGCGTCGCGAGAGCCTCCGGCCGGACCCGTGGGCCCGTCTTGGAGCGCATCCGATAGATGCGTCCGTTGGAGACGTCGATCTGTCCCTCGTGGTTCCGGTAGTGGTTCACCTGCCGGTCGTACCAGTCGCAGACGTAGACGGCGCCGTCGGGCCCCACCTTGATGTCGACCGGACGGAACCAGCGGTCGTCGCTCAGGACCGGACGCGCGACGTCGAGGGTCTTGAACGAGGAGCGGTCGGGCAGGATCTCGCTCTCGACGATCCGTCCCTGGAGGGGTTCGACCCCGAGGAGCCGGCCGGTGTAGCGGGGGGGCAGGGCCCCGTGGTCGTAGATCACGAAGTTGTGGGTGAACCGCGGCTCGCTGGCCATCGGCATGGCGGGGAAGTAGCCGAATGCGTAGGGGTTCGAGAGGGGACCGTGCTTCTCGAAGCCCTTCTGGAGGTAGGCGCCCTGCTGGTAGTGGAAGCCGCGGGTGTCACCGCCGTTGTGACCCGAGAAGACGCGTCCGGCGCTGTCGATCTCGCAGCCGAAGGCATTGCCACCACCCTCGGAGAACACCTCGTAGATCCGTTGCCCGGGATGGTAGCGCCAGATGTTCTGCCCCTGGGAATACAGCGGTTTGGCATTCAGGGGTTTCCCGTCGGGGCCGTGGACGAGGATGTTTGCGGTCACCGTGCTCCCCTGGGCGCCATAGAGCCAGCCGTCGGGTCCCCATCGCAGCGAGTTGGCGACGCTGTGGGTGTCTTCGAGGCCGAACCCAGACAGGCGCACCTCGGGATCGCGGTCGGGGATGTCGTCCTGGTCGGCGTCGGGATAGAAGAGCAGGTAGGGCGGGTTGAGGACCCAGACGCCCCCCCGGCCGCGTTCGACCGAGGTGGCGATGTTGAGCCCGTCGACGAAGACCTTGTGCCGTTCGAACGTGCCGTCGCCATCCGCATCCTCATGGATGCTGATGCGGTCCGCCCCCCGGACATGGTGGGGCGGGGGACGCGGCACGGCGTCGTAGACCGCCCGCCAGACGCTGTCGCGGCTCACGAGGGTGAGCCCCGCGGGGGCGGGATACTGGCGATACTCGACGACCCACATGCGACCCCGTTCGTCGAAGTTCAGGAACACGGGCTGGGAGATGTCGGGCTCGGACAGGACCTGTTCCCAGACGAGGTCGTCGGCGACCTGGAACCGTTGGGCGGCCTCGGCGGGTGGGAGCGGTTTGTCGGCGGTCTCCTGCGGGCGGTCGACGGCGGCCGCGTCACGCGGGGGTGGGGGCGGGGTAGGGGATGCCGCGGGTTTCGGAGGCGGGGTGGGCTTGGGAGGGGCAGGTGCGGCCTGGGCCGGGGGCGCCGGTGGGATCGGCTCCTGGAGGCACCACAGGATCCCGTTGAGGAGGAGTCGACGGAACGAGGGGCTGCGGAAGTCGTCGGGGTTCCCCAGCGAGGTGTAGAAGGCCCGTCGGTTCTGGGCGGTGGAAAGCCAGGCCACGGGTTCGACCTCGGTGCGTCCCTCGACCTGACCCCGCAGGAGCGGGGTGATGTCGGGCGAGCGGTCGACGATCCGGTACAGGTGTGAGGTCACCTGTGTCGGCACCGTGGCCACCCCGGTCAGCACGGGATTCCCGGCCGCCTCGGGCACACCCTCGATCCGCGTGTGGGGGGCGGCCGGCGGCTTGTTGTTGTAGTGGCCGCTGTACCGGGCCCCGAAGGCGTCGACGTCGAAGGTCGGCCAGACGGCGGTGCCGGGTCCGTTCGCCTGCGTGTCGAAGGCGTGGCTCGCGGTGCGGATCCCGACGATCGGCTTCCCGGCGGCGAGGTGCTGCTTCAGGAGCGTGATGAGCTCCGTCGGGGGCGCCCGCCTGCGGACGCTCACCACCACGAGGTCGGCATCGCGCAGGGCGGTGATGTTGGTGAATCCCGAGTCCCCCTCCTTCGGGGCGGCCTGGACGACCGATACCGGATAGCCACGCCACGAGAGCTCGGAGCGGACGAATTCCGGGAGCGTCTCCCAGGTCTGGT
>JBDLQQ010000156.1:0-20945 GCA_039800465.1 Verrucomicrobiota bacterium | reverse complement strand
GGCGTCCGCCCTCGGGTTGCACCTCGATGAGGACGAGGGCATCGGATCCACAGGCCACCACGAGACCATCGGATTCCCGGGCTATGACGGTGCCAGGCTCCGCCTGGGTTGGCATTGGGGCGACCCGGGCGGCGTGGACCTTGAGCAACCTGGGCTTCGGCTCGGCCGGGATCCAGCAGTGGGCCCCTGGCCAGGGAGTGAAGGCCCGCAGGCGACGGGCGAGGTCTGCAGCGGGCCGGTTCCAGTCGAGTCGCCCATCCTCCCGGGTGATCTTCGGAGCCAGGGTGACTCCCTCCGTGGGTTGCGCGACCGGCGTCCGCAGGCCGGCGGCGTAGGGCGGGATCTCCTCCCGGACCAGATCAACCCCGAGTCGTGCGAGTCGATCGTGCAGGGATGCCGACGTCTCGGTGTCGCCGATCGGGGTCCGGCGTATTGCGATGACGGGTCCGGTGTCCAGCCCCACATCCATCCTCATCAGGCTCACTCCCGTCTCGGCATCCCCGGATGCGATGGCCCACTGGATGGGCGCGGCTCCTCGCCATCGGGGCAGGAGCGAGGTGTGGACGTTCAAGCACCCCAGCCGCGGGATCTCGAGGAGCGCCTGCGGCAGGAGTTGGCCGTAGGCGGCGACGAGGATGAGGTCCGGCTTCAGGTCCTGGATCTGGCTGATGAACCCGGGGTCGCGCGCCCGGTCAGGTCGGAGCAGGGAAAGGCCCCGGGCCAGCGCCGCCGCGGACACCGCCGAGGGCATCGGTTGGAGATGGCGTCCCGCTGGCCGGTCCGGTTGTGAGACGACGGCGTCGAGCTGGACCCAGGGCTCCATGGAGATGCCCTCGAGGAGAACCCGTGCAAGTTCAGGGGTTCCCATGAACACAAGGTGGAGTTTGGAGGACATGGGATGAGGATCGTTCTCTGTTGATGCTGGGGGATCGGAACCGATGGGGTCATGAAGACAGGTCCACGAGAGCGTTGACAATCGGGAAACGTCTCAGCAGTTTCTGCGGCCCACGGAGCGGGCCTCGGTAGCTCAATGGCAGAGCAGCTGACTCTTAATCAGTTGGTTCCAGGTTCAAGTCCTGGCCGGGGCACCAGCTCAAGTACATGGGCTTCTCTCAAATGAAGACCAAACCCAGTGGCTGGATCGTCCGGTGGGCCTCTTTGCTCCTTCTCCTCGTCTCCTCGCTGGCGCCCATCGGCATCCGGGCCGCTGTGGTCTACGAAAACACTGCCCTTGCTGGCATGACCAAGGACGGCGTCTTCCTGCTCACGGAGTATGGCGACGAGATTGCGCTCGTGGGCACGGATCGATGGGTCACCCAGTTCGACATCGCCACCTTCGGTGACTTCCCCACCAACGCCGTCGTGAACGCGGTTGTTCGGATCTATGCCAATGACGGGACCGATGCGCTCGACGGTCCCCACTACGCCTACCGGCCGAAGACAGTCCTCTGGGAGAGTCCGCCCTTCACGCTCAAGCCGGGCGGGCAGACCGCCAGCTTTGCCCCGCTCATCAGGGTCCCGGACACCTTCACCTGGACGATCCGCTTCACCGGTGTGCAACAGGTCACCGGCAACTCGGTGGGGCCCATCGTGGTGAACCCGATCCAGATCGGTGCCCCGCTGGCGAATGGCCATACGGGCAGCTATCCGGACTACTGGAGGAAGGACGGGGCCTCGGAGGACTCGTGGATGATCTATCTCCTCAGCTCGGGGACACCGGCCAATTTCTACGTCAAGGTCACGGCGACCCCTGAACCCGCGACGCTGCCCAACCTGAAGGTGGTCCGGTCCGGGAATTCCCCCGTCCTCGAGGTCTTCGGCACCACGGGCAAACCGGTCATCGTGGAATCCTCCGGCGACCTCCGGACCTGGGCCGAGTCCTTCCGGGTCACGGGCAAGGGCCCGGGCAACCCGGAGCGCGTCTCGATCGTCTCAAACACCGGCGTGCCCATGGTGTTCTGGCGCGCCCGGGAAAACTGAGTCGCTCATTTCCCGATCCGCGATGACGACTTCCCCGGTGCCCCCGACGCCTCCCCAGACGGGGACCCGGCTCCGGGTGCTCATCGTGGAGGACTCCGAGTTCGACGCCCGTCTCCTCGGAACACTCCTGCGGACCGGAGGCTGGGAAGTGTCGTCCCGGAGGGTCTCTACGGCATCGGACCTGGAGCAGGCGTTGGTGGGCGAGGACTGGGACCTGATCCTGTGCGACCACACGATGCCCGGGTTCAGCGCCCCGGAGGCGCTCCGGGTGGTCCAGCGGGTCGCCCGGGACATCCCGTTCATCATCATCTCGGGAGGCATCGAGGAGGGCGTGGCGATCGACGCCATGAAGTCGGGAGCGCACGACTTCCTCATGAAGGGTGCCCTGGGGCGCCTGGTGCCCGCGGTGCAGCGCGAGCTCAAGGAGGCCGGCATCCGGAGGGCCCGTCGCGCCGCGGAGGAGGCGCTCCGGGTGAGCGAGCTCCGCTACCGCTCGGTCTGGGACAACTCGACGGATGCCGTCCTGCTCCTCGACGCGTCCGGTGTCATCCGGTTCGCCAATCCCGCCAACCTGCCGGTCTTCGGCTGGGATCCGGGCGACCTCATTGGTCTCCGGCTGGATGTCCTGCAGCCGGTGGAACTGCCGGCGGGATACTGGTGGCAGTCGTTCCGGGCCTCGGGCACTGCCAAGTCGAACGAGACCGTCGCCCGACGCCGGGACGGGTCGCGCGTGGACATCGATCTCGCCCTCACCGAGATGCGGATGGGTTCCGACCTCTGGGTGGTGATCTTCTCGCGCGATGTCACGGAGCGTCGTCGGGCGGCGGAAGAGATCCGGAGGAGCCGCGAGGAGTTCGCGGCGGCCCGGGAGATCCAGCAACGGCTGTTCCCGAAGGAGGCCCCCCGGCTGGCCGGCTACGACATCGCCGGAGCGTCCCATCCCGCCGAGGCCACCGGAGGTGACTACTTCGATTTCTTTCCGATCGATCCGGAGTGTCTCGGCATCGTGATCGCCGACGTCAGCGGTCATGGGCTGGGGCCCTCGCTCCTCATGGCCGAGGCCCGCGCCTACCTGCGACTCGTCGCCCGGGGCACCGCTGAACCCGGGGAGGTCCTGACCCGCACCCAGGAGCTGCTCCGCGATGACCTTGGTCGTGAACGGTTCATCACCCTGCTGTTCCTGCGGTTGTTGTCGGCCCAGAGACGCGTCCAATTCGCCAATGCGGGCCACACCTCAGGACTGGTCATCGGGCAGGACGGGAACGTGCGGATGGTCCTCGGGAGGACCGGGCGTCCCCTGGGGCGCCAGGGCGATGTGCCCTATCCGTCGGGAGGCGACGTCCTGCTCCAGGCGGGGGACATCCTGCTGCTGTTGACCGATGGGATCGAGGAGGCCATCCGGTCCGATGATGAGATCTTCGGCATGGAAAGGGCCGTCGAGGTGGTCCGGTCCCACCGGGATCTTCCGGCGTCCGAGATCGTCGAGGCGGTCTGCACCGCGGCCCGGACATTCTCGTCGCCTGAACCGCAGACCGACGACCTCACCGTCGTCGTCCTGAAGGCGCTCTGAACCTCGCCCGAGGCGAGTCGTGCCGCTGACGGATCAGGCGAGGGACAGTGCCTTGAGGGCCTGGATGCAGCGCGGACAGGCCCCGGGATGCCCGGGCTCCTGGCCGATGGCCGGGTCCCAGTGCCAGCAGCGGTCGCATTTCTGCCATCCACCCTCGCTCGCGGGCTGGACCGAGACGGAGGCGGACTGCGATTCCCGGACGTCCAGACCTGACACGTTCAGCAGTTCCTGGAGGTCCGAAAGGTGGTTCTTGGCGACTGCGCATTCGGCGGGCTCCAGCTCCAGCTGCACCCGGGCGTCGAGGGCCTTCCCGATGCGCTTGGCTTGGCGGGCCTTCTCGAGTTCCGGCAGCACCCGGGTCCGGATCCCGAAGAGGATTTCCCATCGTCGCACCTCCTCCTCGGAGAGCAGGGGTGCGCCCGGGGACCAGGTCGACAGGTGCACCGAGTGGACCGGGGTTTTCTGGATGAAGCCCCAGGCCTCGTCCGACGTGAACGCCAGCATCGGCGCCAGCATCTGGCTCAGCCGGGTGACCATCCGATAGAGCGCCGTCTGGGTGCTGCGACGCCGCGGGGAAGTCGCCGCCTCGGTGTAGAGACGGTCCTTAACGAGGTCATGGTAGGTGGCGCTGAGCTGGACGGCCGCAAACTGGGAGAGCCTCTGGTAGACGACATGGAACTCGTAGGCCTCGTAGGCCCGCGCCACCTCCGTCTCGAGCCGCGCGAACTCGTCGAGAATCCATCGATCCAGTCCCGTCAGGGCATCATCGGCCACGGCATGGGTCGCCGGATCGAAGTCCGCCAGGTTGCTGAGCTGGTACCGGAGGGTGTTGCGGAGCAGGCGGTAGGTCTCACCCACCTTCTTCAACCGCTCCTCGCTGACGACGATGTCGTTCCGGTAGTCCTGTGACGCGACCCAGAGCCGCACGACGTCGGCTCCGAACTCCTTCACATACCGATCGGCGGTCTGGGGCTTCTGGTAGCCCCCGGCGCCCTGCTTGGACTTGGAGATCTTCTCCCGGTCCTCGTCGACCATGAACCCGTGGGTGAGGACGGATCTGAAGGGTGCGGAGCCGTTCCCGGCGAGGGACAGGAGCAGGGACGACTGGAACCAGCCGCGGTGCTGATCGGAGCCCTCGAGGTACATGTCGGCCTGCCACCGGGTCCCGGAATGCAGTTCAGGACGTTTCTGGAGGACGGCGCGCGAGGAGCTTCCGGAGTCGATCCAGACGTCCAGCGTATCGGTTCCCTGCCTCACGGCCTCGGGACCTGTCCAGCCTTCCGGACGGCATCGGGCCCATAGCTGGTCCGCAGGTGTGGCGAACCACGCGTTGCTACCTTCCTTCTCGATGAGGTCGGCTGCCCGGCGCACTATGGCTGCGTTGAGGATTGGCTCGCCCGTGGCGTCATAGAACGCAGGGATCGGCACGCCCCAGGAACGTTGCCGCGAGATGCACCAGTCGGGACGCGACTCCACGGCGCCCCGGATCCGGCCCTGACCCCACTCCGGGATCCACCGCACGTCGCGCTCGACGGTCGCGACCGCGAGTTCGCGGAAGCTCTTGTCGGCGTCGGCAGGCGTGTGGGACATGCTGATGAACCACTGGTCGGTGGCCCGGAAGATGATCGGGGTCTTGGACCGCCAGCAGTTCGGATAGCTGTGGTGGTAGGCCTCCCGGAAGGCGAGTGCCTGCCGTTCGGTCAGCAGTTCTATCACCGCCTCGTTGGCGTCGGACTTGTGATTCTTCTCCAACGTTGATTTGCCCAGGAGGGATTCCGGCATCTGCTGCTCGCGGGGCAGGTCTGCGGTCCAGGCCAAGCGACCCTCGTCATCCACAGGGCAGTAGATCGGGAGCCCAACCTTCAGTCCCAGCTGGTAGTCGTCCATGCCGTGTCCGGGTGCGATGTGGACAAAGCCCGTGCCGGTGTCGCTCGTGACGAATCCCGCGGGATGCAGGCGGCCGGTCCGGTTGCAGAACGGGTGTTCGTAGACGATCTGCTCCAGTTCCTCCGCGCTGACGGTGCGGACGATCTGGTAGCCGTCCCAACCCAGCTTGGCCGCCACGGTGGAGAGCAGCGGATTTGCGACGAGGAAGGCACCTCCCTCGACCATCACGAGCGAGTAGTGGTAGGCGGGGTTGAAGGCGACGGCCAGGTTCGCCGGCAGGGTCCAAGGGGTGGTCGTCCAGATCAGGAGGAACGTGTTGGGCTCCCCCTTGAGACGGAACTTCACGTAGACGCTCTGGCTGACGTGGTCGGCGTACTCGACCTCGGCCTCGGCGAGGGCCGTCTTGAACGGGATGCTCCAGTACACGGGCTTCTTGCCGCGGTAGACGAAGCCGCGTTCGACCAGGTTGGCAAACAGCCGCAGTTCCTCGGCCTCGTAGGCGCGGTCGAGGGTCAGATAGGGATGCTCCCAGTCGCCGAGGACCCCCAGCCGCTTGAATTGGGTCCGCTGGAGGTCGATGTACTTGCGGGCGTAGGCCTCACAGGCGGATCGGATGGTGGCCGGGGAGGAGTCGACCTGTCCCGCGGCCCGGAGCTCCTGAGTGACGCGCGACTCGATTGGGAGGCCATGGCAATCCCAACCCGGGATGTACGGGGCCCGGCGGCCCCGGAGGGTCTGGGACTTGATGACGAGGTCCTTCAGGATCTTGTTGAGCGCGGTACCGATGTGGACGTCCCCGTTGGCAAACGGGGGGCCGTCGTGGAGGACGAAGGGTTCCGCGTCCTTGCGGGCCGTCTGGATCTGTCCATACAGGTCCTCGGACTCCCAGCGGGCCAGGCGTTCGGGCTCCCGTTGCACCAGATTCGCCTGCATCGGGAATCCAGTCGTGGGCAGGTTCAGGGAGTTCTTGTAGTCCGGTTTGTCACTCATCGGGCGGCCTCGGCAATGAAGTGCGGACGCTACTGACGAGGCCGGAACCCGGCAAAGGACAAAACGAGATTGGACGGGTTTGTGCGGCCAACGTCGACCCACCGCCGCGTTCCTTTCCGTTTCCGGGGAACGGGGATATCGTCGACCCCATGACACCATCCGTGTTGCACGAGGCGCACGAGGCCCTCGGTGGACGGTTCGCCGAACTTGGCGGCGAGGAAATCGTCACCGCCTACGGGGATCCCGCCGCCGAATACCGGGCCCTCCGGTCCGCCGCCGTCGTGCTCGACCTCGGGTTCCGAGGGCGACTCTGCCTCACAGGTGCCGATCGGGTCCGGCTGCTCAATGGCCAGGTCACCAACGACATCCGTTCGTTGAAGGTGGGGTCCGGGTGCCCGGCGGCGTTCTGTTCCCCCAAGGGGAAGCTCGTCGCCGAGGTCCACGTCTTCGCCCTCGCGGAGGAGCTCCTCCTCGATTTCGAGCCGGGTCTGGTCGATCCCCTGAAGGCCCGGCTCGAACACCACATCGTGGCCGAGGATGTCCAGGTCGTGGACGTTCGCCCCTATTACGGGTTGCTGTCGGTGCAGGGCCCCTTGGCGGATGCGGTCGTGCTCGGCCTGGAGCTGGTCGACGCGCTGCCGGAAGCCCCATTGGGCGTGGTCCATCGGAATCATCCGACGCTTGGAGATTTGTATGTCATCCGACGCTCCCGGGCTGGGCTGCCGGGGTTCGACCTCTTCATCCCGACTGATTCCCTCGCGGCGGTCCTCGACAAGTCGGTGGCATCGGCCCGGGATCATGGGGGATGCCTCGCGGGTTTCGAGGCGCTGGACCGGGTCCGGTTCGAGGCGGGCATCCCGCGCTTCCCTGTCGACATGGATGAGACGAACCTGCCTCCCGAGGCTGGGTTGGAGGCCACGCACATCAACTACTCGAAGGGCTGCTACACGGGACAGGAGACGATCGCCCGGCTGCGGACCTACGGGCAGGTGGTCAAGCGGTTGAGCGGTCTCCGGTTGCCCGGGGATCTCGGGACCCTGCCGCCGAAGGGGACCAAGCTGTTCCGGGAGGGGAGGGAGGCGGGATACATCACGAGCGTCCGTCATTCCGAGGCCCTCGGTGGAATCCTCGCCCTCGGCTATGTGCGTCGGGAATCAGCCGCCCCTGGAACCACCCTGGTGCTCCGGCTCGCGGACCGGGAATGCCCGGTCGAGGTGGTCGCTTTGCCCTTCGGGATCCCGACTCCCTAGCGGACCGGATTTGTCTTCGACCTCGCGCGCGTCGTCGCCACCCTCGGCCCATGAAGCTCATCTCCTGGAACGTGAATGGTCTCCGGGCGGTCCTGAAGAAGACCCTCCTGACCTATCTCGAGGAGGAGAGTCCGGACATCCTGTGCCTCCAGGAGACGAAGTGCGCCCCCGGGGACGTGGCCCCGGTCTGGCCATCCCGGTACGAGGCCTTCTGGAACAGCGCGGAGAAGAAGGGGTACTCCGGGACCGCCATCCTGAGCCGCCATCGTCCACTCCAGGTGACCCTGGGAATTGGTGTCGCGCGACATGACCAGGAGGGGCGCGTGCTCACGGCGGAGTTCGACGGGTTCTTCCTGGTGAACGTCTACACCCCGAACTCCCAGCGTGAGCTGGCGCGTCTGCCCTACCGGATGGAATGGGATCGCGACTTCAGGGCCTATCTCCGGAAGCTCGAGGCCTTGAAGCCGGTGGTCTTCTGTGGAGATCTGAACGTGGCCCACACCGAGATCGACCTCGCGAATCCGAAGGCGAACGTCCGCAACCATGGGTTCACCGCAGAGGAACGGTCGGGGATGGACGCCCTGGTCACCGACGGGTTCGTCGACACCTTCCGGGAGTTCGAGAAGGGGCCTGGCCATTATTCGTGGTGGAGCCCGATGGGGGGCGCACGGACCCGGAACGTGGGGTGGCGGCTGGACTACTTCCTGATGAGCGGTCGGATCCGTACGCGGCTCCGGTCTGCCTTCATCCGGTCGACGGTCCTCGGCTCCGACCACTGTCCCGTCGGCATCGAGATGGAGTGAGACGCGGTGTCGGGGTCCGGGCCCCGGGTCCGCTTCCCGGACCGGCTTGTCTCTTGAATTTTTGAAGCCGCACGCGGAGGTTGTCGGGGAGGATTGCAGCGTTAGACTGCCAGCGATCCTCGGATTGATCCATGCACACTGATTCCACCCTGAGCCGTCGCGCATTCACCCTGATCGAGCTGCTCGTCGTCATCGCCATCATCGCGATCCTCGCCGGCATGCTCCTGCCCGCCCTCGGGAAGGCCAAGACCAAGGCCCAGGGCATCAACTGCATGAACAACCACAAGCAGCTGCTGTTGGGGTGGGCCCTGTACAATTCCGACAACAACGACCGGCTGCTCTACGCCTATGCCCCGGAGGTCAATCCGAACACTTCCGATGGCGCCTGGGTTCAGGGCGATCTCGACATCGGCAACCCGAGCGCCGATGGGAACTGGAACACGAACTGGCTGACCCAGAGCCCCCTGTGGCGCTACACGGGCCAGACCCGGGCGATCTGGAAATGTCCCTCGGACATGAGCATGGCGGTCGACCGTGCCAAGAACAAGGTCCCCCGGGTCCGGAGCATGGCGATGAGCATCTGGGTTGGCGGAAACAAGGGCACGGACGGTGGCTGGGCGAACGAGCCGTGGAATGTCTTCACCAAGGCCAGCAGCATGAACGAACCGGGGCCGGCCATGACCTATGTCCTGCTCGACGAGCGGGAGGACAGCATCAACGACGGTTTCTTCGTCGTTTCTATGGAGAACTCGATCTACGCGAAGAAGGTCAATCTCGGCTCGATCCGCATGGTCGACGTTCCGGCGAGCTATCACAACCGTGCCGGCGGCTTCTCCTTCGCGGATGGCCATTCGGAGATCAAGAAGTGGGCGGATCCCCGCACGATGCCGCCGGTCAAGAAGGGGGCCTGGGTCCAGTCGGGCACCCAGGCAAACAACCGGGACGTGATGTGGATGCAGGAGCATTCCACCCGCCTGCGCTGAGGACCTGCGGTCCACGGACGATCCGCAGTCCCAGAGGTCTGGCAGAGGGTTTGGGATTTCCGAACCGTCCACTTCACAACAGGTTGCGACCTGACCACACTGGGGGTCCATCATGACGAATCCCCCAAGCCCTCCAAGAGGTGTCCAGACCTTCGTCCACTACCTGGAGGAGGGGATGGGCCGGGTCTGGTTGCGTCGGATCCTGACCCTGATCGTGGTGGGTCTCGCATTCGCCCTGTACCAGAACAACGAGGCGAAGAACTTCCGGGCTCCCGAGGCCATGGATCTGGCCCAGCTGGGTCGCAATCTCGCCGCGGGTCAGGGGTACACCACCGGCGTCATCCGCCCCCTGAGTCTCCACCTGCTCGAGGAGCATGCGGTCCGTAAGGGCGTGGATCCCCGGACAGTCCTCGTGCAGCGGCATCCCGACCTCGAGAACCCCCCGGTCTACCCTGCGATCTTGGCGGTGGTGTTCAAGGTGATACCCGTCTCGTGGTGGGCCCGCCTGCCGGCTGATGAGTTCCATCGTCGTCCCATGGAGGAGGTGGTCATCAGCGGCCTCAATCTGGGATTCTTCGCCGTGGTCGTGGTCCTCGCGGGCCTGCTCGGGACGCGATTGTTCGACTCCTCGGTGGGCGTCCTCTCGGCAGCCCTCATCATCGGGACCGACCTCTTCTGGCAGTTCGCCAATTCCGGCCTGCCCACGCTCCTTCTGATGGTCCTGATGCTGCTCCTGCTGCACCTGATGCTGGGCTTCGAGCGGGAGGCGGCTTCCGAGACCCCACGTCGGGGGCGGCAGCTGCTCCTCGCTGTTGGATCCGGGGTGGTGGTCGGGGTGATGTTCCTGACCCAGTATTCCTTCGGATGGATGCTGTTTCCGGTCCTGGGCTTCCTGGTCTGGCGCAGCGTCGGCGTCCGGGGGCGGGTGCTGGGACTCGCCCTGGGGGCCTTCCTCGTCCTGTCCGGTCCCTGGGTCGCCCGCAACCTCCTGGTCTGCGGTCAACCGCTCGGAACCGCTGGATTCGCCGCCCTGTCCGGGACCGAGTCGTTCCCCGGCGACCGGCTGCAGCGTTCCCAGCATCCCGTCCTGGAGGCGGACCTGATCGGGGAGGTCGTCGCGAAGGTGGTGGGTGGGGTCCGAGAGATCCTCGGGGACGACCTGATCCGCATGGGAGGGACCTGGACCAGCCTGTTCTTCCTGGTCGGGCTCCTCGTGCCCTTCGGGAGCCCCAGCCTCAACCGGCTGCGCTGGACCCTCGCCGGGATGTTGGCCGTCGTGGTCGTCGTCCAGGCCGGACTCCGGGGTTGGATCACCAAGGATTTTGGACCTGTGACCTCGGAGGACCTGCTCGTGGTCCTGGCGCCCGGGGTGATGGTCTGGGGCTCAGGATTCCTCATCACGCTCATCGACCAGATCGATTGGGAGTTCCCATTCCTCCGGACCTGGTGCCTCTGGGGTTTGGTCACCCTGTTCTCCGCGCCCTTCCTGCTCGGCGTCCTGCCCCCCAAGGGACTCTCGTTGAGCGAGCCCTACCGACCCAGTGTCATCAGGGAATTCGCCGACTTCACCCCCAAGTCGACCCTGTTCATGAGTGACATTCCCTGGGCCGTGGCATGGTACGGCCCTCGCGAGTGCGTCTGGAACTCGCTCCGTGTGTCGGATACGGCGGAGGCCAATGTCCGGAACCGTCGGGAGGACTTCTTCGTCTTTACCGAGGCCCGGCGTCCCATCGAGGCGGTCTACATCTCCCCGTACTGGGCCGACATGCCCTTCCGCCCCCGGTTCATCGGGGATCTGGATTTCGAGTGGGGCCGCTTCTACCTGGAGGTGCTGAGAGGCGCCAATCTCCCATCCGGGTTCCCCCTCAAGCATGTCCTCGGCGGGCCCTACATGGCTGCCGGACATTTCCTCCTCGCGGCGAAGCCCTGGTGGAAGGACTAGCTGACGCCCCAGGTCTCCGCCTCGTCCTCCGGGGACCCGACCTGCTCCTGGATTCGACCCTGGCGCGGCACCGAGGCCCTTCAGCGGGCCTTCACCGTGTAGGCGTCGGCCACGGTCCCCGAGGCGTCCGCCTTCACGTACTGGACCGTCACCGTGTCGGGTGAGACCCCGACTCGGAGGATTCCCGAGCCGGGCAGGATCGTTCCCGACCGGTAGCCGTACTCGTCCGCGCTGCGGGTGGAGGGACGAGGGTGTCCCGGCTGCGGTACTTCCTGGTAGACGACACCATCCCGTTCCCCATGGACGTACAGGTGGTCATGGCCATGGAAGACCACGACCCCACCGCGCTTGGCGAGGAGGGTGTGGATCGGTGCCGGCCACTCCGGTCGGTGCTGGGCGAAGGTGTCCCGGCCATCGAGATCCTGTCCGCCCCACTCGAAGAAGCGGGAGGCCTCCGCCCCGCCACGCCCCTCCGGCGTGCCGCCGCCCACGAGGTGGTGGGTGAACACGAAGGTGAAGCGGCCCTTCCGGTTCGCGAGGGTGTTCTGGAGCCAGCGGTACTGGGTCTCGCCCAGGGTCCGCCACCAGTTGTTCCCGTCACGACCGCCCCCCCGGGGCTTGGGGGAGAACCCGAACGGGTCGAGGGCGATGAACTGCGCGTCACCCCACTCCCAGGCGTAATAATCCTGCAGCAGACCAGCCTGCGGATGGCGGACCCCGTTGCCCGAGTAGAACACATCGGGCTCCGGGTTCGGGAAGTACCGCTTCCGCATGCCGTTCGACCACACCGCCATCGAGGTGTCGCCCCCGCGTCCGGGTGTCTCGCCATCGTGGTTCCCCAGGACGAGGAACACGGGGAGACTCTGGCCTACCCGACCGAAATAGTACCGCTGTGCCAGGTAGTGCGGCGTCGCCAGCTGCGGCTCGAGATACTTGTCGGTCATGAACGTGTCCCCGAGGTCGACATGGAAGTCGGCTTGGGAAGCCAGGACATGGCCGAGGGATCGGAGGTACACCTCGGGAGCCGTCCCGAAATCGAGGTGGGGATCTGCCTGCACGGTGAACGTGAAGGGTTGGCCTGCTGGGCGCGCCGTGTGGAAGGACCCCTCGGCCACGGGTTCCAGCATCCCGGTGTCCGGAATCCGGGAGCGGAACTCGTAACGGTACGCCGTGTCCGGCTCCAGGGAACCGATCCGTATCAACACCGGCTGTCCCTTCGCGATCGGCTGCCAGGGCGTCGTCTGAAGCGTCGTGTCGGAGACCTTCCCGAAGGCGACCTGTCCCTCCCGGTCCCCGGTATGCAGCAGCACGCTGAGCACCACCGAATCCCGGGTGGGGCGCCCGAGGATGAGACTCCGGGGATGATCCGGGATCTCAGTGCGGAAGGCCGGGGTCGGCATGCGGACTTCACCCTGACCCCGTTGGGAACCTGCTGGGTCCGACCGGTCGCTTCGACTTCCCGTCCCGTTCGAAGGCGTGTCCGCCGCATCTATCGACGTCGTGGCTGCCACGGACAGCAGGAGGCTGAGGACCCCGGTCCTTCCACCGGTTCCCGTCTTGCGGAGCGCTTCGGGATCCACGGGAGATTCCTGTCGCTGGAAGCGTCTCATGGCTCCTCCCTCGGACGCGGTGGGCGTTGGGTATTCCCACCCTTTGGCGTGTAGACGACGTTCAGTTCAGCACTGTCGAGGACCGTATCCCGGATCGCCTGGAGCAGCATCTCACGGGTGATCTCGGAGGCGGGTCGATCAAACCGGGGTGCCGCAGAGAGGGCGTACAGGTGGAGGGTGTAGGTCTTGGGGCCGCCCCCCGCGGAGTGGGGTGGGACGTACGATTCCCCGCGCTTCCAGGTGGCGCCGCTCTTGCCGGCGCCCTGGACGGCCTTCGCCAGGCCGGTGGCGGTCGCCGGGATGTCCCAGAGGGTCCAGTAGCATTTCATCTCGGGTCCCTTGGCCAGATGATCCATGACCACCGCGAAGCTCTGGGTACCGGCAGGAGCGCCCTTCCAGGATAGGGGTGGGGTCACCCCGGCGCCTTCGCCCGTGAACTCCGCGGGCAGTTCCTGTCCCTCGGAGACCGCCGGGCTCGCGAGCACGAGTTGACCGCTGCGTCGGGCGGAGAGGACGAAGGGGGGCGTCCCGGCCGGCTGGGGTTGCGGTCCGCCGGGGCCATCGATCCGGGCTCCCCCGGGCCGTCCTCCGTCGGGTCCGCGCCGTGGCGGCCTCTCATCCCTCGGCCCGTCCGCCGGTCCACCAGGCCCATCGTCCCGGCGGGGACCCTTTCGGTCACCGCGTTTACGGGGGCTGTAGGATTCGGTCCGGGCCTTGCCGTCGGGTCCGACGAACTCGAAGTCCACCGTGCCGTTGGTGGCGACGGCATAGTTCACGTGGTGCACGGCCGAGCCGACCGAGACCTCGACGCTGAACCGGCGTCCTTCCTCCTGGGTGAACCCCGTGATCCGGGCTCCCCGCCACGGGGGGAGTGCCGGGCGGATGCCTATGGGATCGGGCTGGGGATCGACCTGTCCGCCGACCTCCGCCACCTCGCCGTGGAATCCACCGTTCAGATACGGGTAGGTCTTGGTCGCGTGGTAGTGATAGCCCAGCGCCGGAGTCGTGTGGCCGTTGAAGGCATCGAGACCGGTGGGTGGGGTTCCATCGGGTTCGGTGAACCCGTGGATGGGATAACCGTCGAGGGCGTAAGCAACCGGCTTGCCGGTCCCGACGATCGACTGCAGGTGGGTTGGGGCGATGTGGTAGTGGTAGTCATCGGCCCGACCGCAGTGTCCGCCGAACCGGTCGAGTTCGCCCGCGAGGAAGGTGTCGGTGACCCCGTCGTTCTTGATCGGGTTGAAGATGGGGACCCCGTTGGCCGCGAGGGCGATGGCCCCGCGGAAGAAGTGGGACTTCGCCGAGAGGGGGTTCTGGGCCACGACGGGATGTAGCGGGATCCGCCAGGCATTGGCCCCGGTGTAGGGCTGGGGCAGGGGGACCTGCTGCTGCCAGGCCGTGATGCCCACCATCATGACATGGTCCGGCATCGCGTCGGATTCCACGTACAGGAAGTTGGCATCCGATCGGGTCCGGACCCGGGGTGCGAACGGGCCGAAGATCGAGGCCATCCTCGTGGCGACTGCGACGTCCACGGCCGACCCCGATGGCGTTCCTGACGATGGGGGCAGGGTGGTCGCGGCCATCAGCCGGAGCAGGGGAGTGTCAATTCCAGGCCCTTGAGTCGGGGTTGGGTGATCATGGTCCTCGTCACCGATGATATGGGCCGAGACCGTCGGCAGGGTCGCAAGGAGGCCAACGAGGGTGAGGAGACGGGGGAGGATCGGGAGTTTCATGGGAATCAGGGCTGACGCTGCCGTTTGCCGCCGCCCTTTCGGCCAGGCGCTGGGGCTTCCGGGTTGAAATCCGGGTTCGGACGCGGCATCGCGGCCTGCACCTCGGCGAGGTAGGCATCGAGCTGCTTCTCAAGGCGGTCTGCCATCTCGGGCTGCGTGGCGGCGAGATTACTCTGTTCCCCGAGATCCTTCTTCAGATCGAACAGCAGGCGGTCCCCGGTCTCGTAGAACTTCAGCAGTTTGTAGTCGCCCGACAGGATCGCGGAGTGCGGCGTGTCGCCCTGGTAGTGGGGGAAGTGGAAGACCAGCTCGGCGTGCGCCCGGACCAGCGGGGCTGTCGAGCCGGTCAGGAGCGATGAGAGGTCCCCGCCGTCGACCCCCTGAGGGAGGGGCGCCTTGACCCCGGCCCAATGGCAGAAGGTCGGGAGGAAGTCGTATCCGACCACCCGCTGATGGCACCAGGAGCCGGGCGCGATGCCCGGTCCGCGGATGATGAGCGGCACCCGGATGCCGCCCTCCCAGACACCGCCCTTGCCCGCGGCGAGCGGACGGATCCGCCCGCGTCCGCCCCCTCCACCGCCTCCGTTGTCTGCCATGTAGATCACATAGGTGGTTCCGGTGAGACCGAGCCGATCGATCGCCTCGAGGACCTTCCCAACGCCCGTGTCGAGATCGGTCGTGATGGCCGCCCGGTCGACATCACTGTGCATCTGGCCGGGCTTCTGGGAGGCATAGAACTCCCGGGTCGCCCGGTTCGCATTCCCAGGGACGTGGAGGGCGTGATAGGAAAGCTGGATGAAGACGGGTTTCCCCGCCTTGGCGTTCTTCTCCATGAAGGCGGCAGCCCGCTCCCCCATGCCGAAGATGTCCACAGGGTTCGGATCCACGAACCGGTCGGCATCCCGATTACCGGTGTCGCCATCGCTTTCGTCGTAGCCATGCGCCGCAGGTCCGCCGCCACCCAGGTGCCACTTGCCGTAGTGGGCCGTGGCATAGCCAGCGGAACGGAGCAGCTCTGCGACGGTCACCTCGTCGGACCGGATGCTCTTGCGGGAGGTGCCCTCGATCAGCCGATGCCCGGTCTGCGGCGGGGCTGCCTTGGTCCACCCGAGCCGCGCAGGATTCATCCCCGTCTGCATGGCGAGGCGGGTCGGAGAGCAGACCGGTGCCGGTGCGTAGGCGGCACTGAACCGCATTCCCTGGGCGGCGAATTTTTCGAGCTGGGGCGTCCGATAGAAGTCGCTCCGTGAACCGGCGACCTCCGGATGCATCGAAACCGAAAGCCCGTTCCAGTCCTGGTCGTCCGACAGCATGAACACGATGTTCGGACGGTCCTTCAACGCGGCGGTCGCAGGGAGGAGTCCCAGCCAGGCACAGAGCAGCAGGGTCCAGGCACCCCGGGAGGGATGGAGGTATCGGGCAGTCATCGCTGGGGTGCTCCGGAGACGTCGAGGTCCGGCTTGGTGTTCCAGCGCTTCGTCCAGCCGGGTTTCTCGATCCGCGTCCGGAAGATCACCGTGTTGTCGAGGGTCAGGTCGTCCGACCAGATGAACGAGGCCCCGGTGAAGTCGTGTTCCCGGAAGACGGGCTTCGGATCGACCTCCTGCTCACTGAACACCTTGGCCGCCGGCCACGACCGGTCGTTGAAATCCACCGCCCACCACCGGTCCGGGAGCTCCTCCTTGCGTACCGTCGGGTGCGCGGTGTCTCCCTTCACGGGTCCATGGAAGAAGGATTTCGCCTTCCATGACCCGCTGGTGACGATGTCCTCGCCGATCTTCAGGCAGAACCCGCCGTCGCCGATGCTGCTGCCGTACTCGAGGCCAGTCTCGGGATCGGCATTGTCCTTGGCGAGGACCGCGATGGTCATCGGATACTCGGGCAGGATGTCGATGCTCACCACGTTGTGTGGGGTGAACTTGATCGGGTCGACGGCGACCAGCTCGCCGTTGATGTAGAGCATGAACCAGTTGTCGGCATAGACCCGCACCTTGAGGGTGTCGGCAATGGACGGTTTGACGAGCCCCGGGGTTCCCCCCTTGCCGCCGCGGTTGCGGGGCTTGCCCGCCTCGCGCCCGGCGGGTGGCGGAGCCGAGGTGCCCGACGGCACCTCCTGCGCCGGAGCCGTGAGGGCGATCGAGATCAGACCAAGGGCTGCCAGACGGAGGCTTCCATGCATGCAAGCCCAGACTCCGTCATCTTGGCGGAGGTGACATGAAATCGAGGACGGGTCCGTGCCTCGTGATTGTTCAGCCCCAGTGTGTCCCAAACCGCCAGTGGTCCTGGAGAGTCGTCAACACCGTCTCAAGGGGCACGGCGGAAAGACCGCTGCGAAGGCGTTGGGCGGCCTCGATGGGTCCGATCGGTGCCGACTGCAGGATCCGTTGAATCCGACCGTGGGCATTGGCGATCGCATCCTCGGCGTGGGGACGGGTCCCGGAGCTGCAGTGGTCCAGAACCCGCAGGAGATCCTCGAGGGGAAGTCCGGCGGCCGCCTCGCAGAAGACCTCGGCCCGGGCGGCATTGTCGAATCCCGGCGGTCCAAAGACCTGGCGGCAGGTCTCGAGGAGGTCGTCCGCGTTGATGACCAGCTCGGACTGCGCTGTCTGACAGGGCTGGGATCTCATCCCGGCCGCTGTCGCTGCGACCACACCGGGGTTCCCGGTCGTGGTGGTGTGGGGCAGGGGAGTTCCCATCTCGAAGTCGATGCGGATCCGATGGGCCGGGGGTGTCGTATCCTGCGCGGTGTGGAGCCGCCACTCGGGGGCCGCGGACCCCTGCGTCCCGCCTTCGATTACCACGGCGAGGTCGAGTGTGACCCGACCCTGACCTCGGCCCTCGAGGGCCGAGGTCAGCGCGGACTGGAGGGACCGGATGGCGATCGGCAACGGCGTCACGACGCTCAGCCTGGGCCCGGTTGGGGGTTCCGACAACGGCAACCTCAGATCCAGGTCCCACGGATCGGCCTACCGACCCGGCCGGCTCGCCTTGTCGAACGCATCGGCCAAGGCGTTCCAGCCACCACCCCCACCCCCGGTGGAACCCGGACGCGGACGCGGTCCCGGTCTTCCGGGGCCGTCCGTCCGGGGGCCGACGGGTGAGGTGCGATTCCGGGGTTCGGTCGTGAGGGTCGGATTCGCCTTCATTGACAGTGCGATCCGCTTCCGCTCCAGGTCCACCTCCAGGACGGTGACGTGGACCTTCTGGGCCACCTTCACCACGTCGGCCGGGTTGCTGACGAATCGGTCGGCCAGCTGGCTGATGTGGACCAGGCCATCCTGATGGACCCCGATGTCGACGAAGGCCCCGAACGCGGTGACGTTGGTCACGATGCCCGGAAGCTTCATGCCCGGCTTGAGATCCTCCGGCTTCTGGACGCCCTCCTGGAAGGAGAAGGCCTCGAACTGCTGTCGGGGATCCCGTCCCGGCTTCGCGAGTTCGTCCAGGATGTCCTTGAGAGTCGGAAGTCCGACCTCCGGGGTGATGTAGCGGTCGAGCTGGATCCGGGTGCGCAGGGCTCCGTCCTTCAGCAGATCGGCCAGGCCACAGCCGAGGTCCTGAGCCATTGAGTCCACCAGCCTGTAGCGCTCCGGATGGACCGCGCTGCGGTCGAGGGCGTTCTCGCCATCACGGATCCTCAGGAAGCCTGCGCACTGTTCGAAGGCCTTGGGGCCGAGACGGGGCACCTTGAGGAGGTCCTGGCGGGAGCGGAACGGACCGTTCTGGTCACGATAGGTGACGATCTGCGCGGCGATCGAGGGGCCGAGTCCAGAGACGTAGCCGAGGAGCTGACGGCTCGCGGTGTTGAGCTCGACCCCGACGCGGTTCACGCAGGAGATCACGACATCATCGAGCCCCCGTCGGAGAGCGGTCTCGTCGACATCGTGCTGGTACTGCCCGACGCCGATCGACTTCGGGTCGAGCTTCACCAGTTCGGCCAGGGGATCCATGAGGCGGCGTCCAATGCTGACCGCGCCCCGGACGGTCAGATCCTGGTCGGGGAACTCCTCGCGGGCGACCTCGCTGGCCGAGTAGATCGAGGCGCCGCTCTCGTTGACCATCACGATGGGAATCCGCTGGGTCATGGGCAGGGCCCGGACGACCTGTTCGGTCTCGCGGCCAGCGGTCCCGTTGCCGATGGCGATGGCCTCGATCGAGTGCTGGCGCACGAGGTGCAGGAGCTCCTCGGCGGCCTCGCGGATTGCACCGGGACTGCCGCCGGCGAGCTGCAGGACGGTGTGGTGGAGGAGACGTCCCTGGCGGTCGAGGACGACAGTCTTGCAGCCTGTGCGGAACCCGGGATCGATCGCGAGCACGGCCTTGGGTCCCAACGGTGCGGCGAGCAGGAGTTCGCGGAGGTTCTCGCAGAAGACCCGGATGGCTTCGGTGTCGGCCCGCTTCTTGGTCTCGAGCCTCAGTTCTGCCTCGATCGAGAACCCGAGCAGGCGTTTGTAGGCGTCGACCACCGCGAGTCGGACTTGTTCGCCGGCGGGGGTTCCGCGGGCAGTCACGAACAGGGGCTCCAGCAGATTGAGCGCCTCGTCCTCCGGCGGTGTGATCCGGAGGTACAGGAATCCTTCCTCCTCGCCGCGTCGCATCGCCAGCAGACGGTGGCTCGGGACCTTGGCGACGGGTTCAGACCAGTCGAAGTAGTCCTTGTACTTGGCTCCCTCGGCCTGCTTGTCGGTGACCACCCGGGATCGGACGACGCCGGCGGACCAGTACAGGTCCCGAATCTTGGACCGGGCCACCGCGTCGTCGCTGACCCGCTCGGCGAGGATGTCGCGTGCCCCGGCGAGGGCGGCCGCCACGTCGGCGACCTGGCGCTCGGGGTTGATGAAGGGGACGGCGGCCTGGAGGGGGTCGAGGGTGGCCTGCTGGTCGAGGATCTGGTCGGCCAGCGGCTCGAGTCCCGCCTCCCGGGCGATCATGGCGCGGGTCCGGCGTTTGGGACGGTAGGGAGCGAAGAGATCCTCGAGCACCGTCAGGGTCTCGGCTTCCTGAATGGCCACCTGGAGTTCTGGACTGAGCAGCTGGCGCTCGGAGAGGGACTTCAGGATGGTTTCCCGGCGCTGTTCCAGCTCCACCAGCTGCTGCATGCGGTCGCGCACCGCGGTGATCGCGACCTCATCCAGTCCACCGGTGGCCTCCTTCCGATACCGGGCCACGAAGGGAACGGTCGCCCCCTCGGCCAGCAGCCGGGCTGTGGCGGCGATCTTCGTGACGGGAGTATTGAGCTCGGTGGCGATCCGGTTCAGGAAGTGTTCGTTCATTCGGAGGGGGCGCTCTTTATCCGGACCGGGACCCGGGCTTCAAGCCTGTCGGCGCTTCTTGTGCCGTCCGATCGGCTTCGGGAATGGCACCGGCTGGTGATGACGGCTCCGAGCGGTGCGGCATTCCTGGAGGCGATCGGGAAGAAGCCAGGCAAGAGTTCGCGATCCTGAGCTGGAGGCGGCTTCGGACTTGTCGCTCCGGGGGTAGATTCCCGAGGCTCGGGGCTCATCTCCATGTCCACCCTCAACATCGCGATCATCGGCACCGGCGGCATCACCCTTCAGAACCATCTCCCGGGATTGGCCCTGTGCCCGGATGTCCGGGTCCACGCCCTCTGCGACGCCAATCCGGCCACGCTCGAGGCGGCCCGGAAACAGACCGGTGCCCCGGTGGCAGAGACATCCTGGGAAAAGGTCGTCACCCGGGACGACGTCCACGCCGTCATCATCGCGACGCCGAACTTCCTGCATCCCGACATCGCCATCACAGCGGCCCGCCACGGCAAGCATGTGCTCTGCGAGAAGCCCTTGGCGCTGAATGCCGTCGACGCCCAGCGGATGGCCGACGAGGCGGATCGGGCCGGGGTGCGGCACATGACCGCCTTCACCTACCGGTTCGTGCCGGCCATGCGGTACCTGAGGCATCTCATCGACCAGGGGGATCTCGGGACGCCGTACCATTACCGCTGCCTGCGGCTCCAGGACTGGGGGACCCGTAATCTCGGGTGGCGACAGGTCCGGAAGCTCGCGGGCACCGGGGAGATCGGGGACATGCTCAGCCATCGAATCAACTTCGCCCATCATCTGGTGGGGCCGATGAAGCGTCTCGTGGCCAACCTCCGGAACCTGACCCCGCTCCGTGACGGGGCCCCGAACGACACCGACGACTGGGTGGCGATCCTCGCCGAGTTCCAGACCGGG
>JBDLQQ010000155.1:0-4046 GCA_039800465.1 Verrucomicrobiota bacterium | reverse complement strand
CGCGCGGCGATGACGTGGCGCGGCTTGCCGACTTCCGAGGCGCAGCGGGCGCTGTCGGGACGGCTTTCGCGGACGTGGAGCGGGTCGACCCAGGGCGTACCGCCACCGCCCGGGTCGATTTTTGGGGTGCGGCCGTTGTCGTCAGGCGGGGCTTCGGGGTCTTGGGAGCCGGTGGATCCCCCACCCGGGAACGGGGGGGCTTCGGGGACGGTTTTCCAGGGGACTTCGGGGTCTTGGACCGGGAGGGGCGCGGCTTCTGGGGCATATCGGCTGAGTTGGGAATCCGACAGGCAAGCCGGTGGGGATCCGGCCGGACCAGAGTGGACCCGCCTCGGTGATTCGTGCAAACGGATTTGCAGAATCGGCACGCGTTGGATCGGATGGGCCGGCGATGTCCCGCCGTCTCCTCCTGGGTCTGCTGACGCTGCTGCTCCTCATCGGGGTGGCGCTGTGGAGGCGGTCCACGGGAACGCCGCCGAATGCGGCAAAGGATGCCGCTGGACGGGAGGCCGAGGAGGCCGCCCGACGCTATCTCGCCCTGGAGGCCCGGGAGCAGTCAGCCGAGTCGACCACCTGGTCTCCGGAACGGGAGGCCGCCCGCCACGAGGATGAGCTGTGGCGATGGGTCGATGCGGTCCAGCAGTCCCCCCAACGATGGCAGTCCCTCGCAGGGCTGCCCATCGGCCGGGTGGCCTGGCCCGTATGGCAGGTCATGGAACGCCTGCCCGACGGCACCGAGATCGCCCAGCCCGTGTCGTCGTCCCAGGCCTCAACCTCTGCGTCGTGGACCGACCAGTGTGCAGCCTGGGCGGCCAGTGGATGGCGGGTCGCCCATGTCTCTGCCGCGCTGGTCGGGCATGGTCCCGGCGAGAAACCCGAGGGTGCGGTTTCGGACGTCGATCTCGTGGTGTTCGCCGACCATCCCCTCTCCGGCGAGCGGGTGGATCTCCGGCTCCGGGTCCGGATCCGATGGCAGGCCGGTCAGGGCGGCGTGCCGGTGATGTCGGACCTGGGCATCGTCTCAGGGCGCCGTGTTCGTCGAGCAGGTCCAACCCCCTTCCAGCTCGAGCTCGAGTCCGTGATCCCTTCGGAGCGCTCCGTCTTCACCGATCCCCTTCTGGCGTGGGATGTCGACGGCGATGGGACCTCGGAGCTGATCCTGGTCGGAGCCGATCGTCTCTGGCGGAAGACGTCCGTTCCTCCTGCACCTGCTGGGTGGCGGTCGGAGTCGTGGTTGGGACTTCCCGCGGAACGCATCGTCGCGGCCATCCGCGCCGACCTCCAGGGAGACGGGGCCGACGATCTCGTCGTGGTGTCCGGATCCGGAGTCCTCTGGTGGCCGGGCCAGACCGGGAAGGGTCCACTGCCGGGGAAACCAGTGCTCGGCTGGACCGCCCCCACGCCCCTGAAGCATCCCCAGGCCGTCACCGCCGGGGATGCGGATGGCGATGGGGACCTCGACCTGTGGATCATCCAGTACAAGCTGCCGTATCAGGGAGGCCAGTTCCCGACGCCCTGGGACGATGCCAATGACGGGTTCCCGTCCTATTTCCTCCGCAACGATGGGGCCGGCCGGTTTGTCGACGCCACCGAGGCGGTCGGTCTTGCGGGCAAGCGGTTCCGTCGCAGCTACAGCGCCTCGTGGATCGACCTCGATCTCGATGGGGATCTCGACCTGGTCAACGTGAGCGACTTCGCCGGTCTGGACGTGTACCGGAACGATCGGGGTCGGTTCACCAACGTGACCGGCTCGCTGGGCGAGAGCCGACATGCGTTTGGGATGTCGCACACGGTGGGGGATCTGGACGGCAATGGGTTTCCGGACCTGCTCATGTTGGGGATGACCTCGGCGGTGGCGGACCGGTTGGTGGCTGCGGGGCTGGAGCGCGAGGGATCGTCGGTCGAACGCGTCCGCGCCATGGCCCATGGGAACCGCCTCTTCTTCGGGGAAGCCTCGCCGACCGTGCTGCGATCGGCCGGCGTGGGATGGGCCACGGCGGTGGCCCGGACGGGGTGGTCGTGGGGCGCGGCGTGGTCGGACCTGGATCTCGACGGGCGACTCGACCTCGCGGTGGTGACGGGTCACGAGACCCGGGCCAGCGTGCGCGACTATGAGCGGCAGTTCTGGTGGCATGACCGGTTCGTGGCAGGCTCCGGACCGGATCCGGCGGCGAACCTCTACTTCCGGACAGCGTCGGGGCGTCGTCAGGCCGATCGTGCGAGCTACGGGGGGTGGCAGGCCAATGTCCTGCTCTGGAACCCGGGGGAGCGTCCCTGGCCGGATCTCGCCTGGGTCTGGGGCCTGGCGGAGATCGCGGACTGTCGGAACCTCCTGGTGGAGGACCTGGACCGGGATGGTCGTCCGGATCTCGTGGTGACCACGCAGGAGGAATGGCCTGCCAAGCGCCAGCGGCTCCTCGTCTACCGGAACCAGTTCCCGGCAGGAAACTGGGCAGGGTTCCGCTGGACGGGACCCTATCCCACGGGGGCGCGTTTCATCCTGGAGACGACCCGTGGGCAGTCGACCCGGTGGCTCCTGACCGGGGACGGGTTCCGGTCCCAGGGGGATGCGACGGTGCATTTCGGGCTGGGCGGGGCGGAGCCGCGGGCCCTGACGGTGGAGATCCCCGGGAAGGCGGCCCAGCGTTGGGAATCGGGACTGGCTCGGGAATGGCGGCTGCTGGCTCCGGTCGCTCCCAGGTGAGGGGCGGCTTCCGGGGAACCTTCCCTTGCTCGGGTCGGTTGTTGCGCTCAGGTTTCCCCAAGAATCTCTCTCCCAGTTTCCATGAGACCCCAATCGCTCGTTCAGCCCCCGTCCCGCGGCCGCGGATTCACCCTCATCGAACTCCTGGTGGTGATCGCGATCATCGCGATCCTCGCCGGCATGCTCCTGCCGTCCCTGGCGAAGGCGAAGACCAAGGCCCAGGGCATCGGGTGCATGAACAACACCCGGCAGCTGATGTTGGCGTGGAAGCAGTACTCCCTCGATAACAACGAGAACGTCGTCAACAACTTCGGCATCGACACCACCACCGCGACGATCGCCCTCGGGAAGCGGGATCCGGTGAAGGGATATCGGAACTGGGTGAACAACGTGATGTCGTGGGCGCCCTCGGAGGACATCACCAACAAGTTCTACCTCAGCCAGGGGCCCTTCGCCCCGTATGTCGGCAGCGCCACCTCCGCCTACCTGTGTCCAGCCGACCGCTTCCTTTCGGCCCGGCAGAAGTCGGCCCGGTTCCCGGCCCGGCTCCGGAGCCTCGCGATGAACGCGTGCTTCGGTCCCTACAGTGATCCCCCGCAGGCCAACAGTCCGGAATCGGGCGGGTACAACCGCTACGTCGGGTTCCGTCAGTTCCTCAAGGAGTCGGCGGTGAAGCGTCCGGCCGAGATCATGGTGATGCTCGACGAGCATCCGGACTCCATCAACGACGGCTACTACCTGAACAATCCCGGAGCCTACAATCCGGCGACCGACCAGATCGCGCAGGTGCCGGGGAACTGGGGCGATCTGCCTGCCTCCTATCACAACGGTGCGGCGGGATTCTCATTCGTCGACGGCCACTCGGAGGTCCACAAGTGGGTGGGCAAGACGTCCCGCGTGAAGATCCGGGCCATGGACGGCGCCGGCTTCGACAGCCCGTCCCTGAACACGCCCCAGGACAAGCAGGACATCCGCTGGATGCTGTATCGGACCTCGGATCGGTAGCTGAGAGCTGAGTCAAAGGCGGCCTCGCTCAGATCTGTAGCGGTGGGTGGGCAGGGCCTGAAGAAGTTGAGAGTCGAGCGTCGAGAGTTGAGAGAGAAAAACCGGCCTTACTCAGGACTGTACGCGGTGGGGGAGCAGTGCCCTGCGAACCGGGCGCGGTGTCGGGAGGGAAACGGCACGCGGAGACGCGGAGACGCGGAGCAAGGCCAAGGCAATGGAAGACAGGGAGGGCTCCCGCAGAGGCGCCGGGGCGCTGAGAAGAAGGGGCGGATGAGGCTGAGTGGTGGTTTTCTCTCAACACTCAACTCTCAACTAATCCTGGAGGGATCAAGATGGG
>JBDLQQ010000154.1:0-14938 GCA_039800465.1 Verrucomicrobiota bacterium | reverse complement strand
TCACGGTCGAGATCCGCAAGGGCGAGGTGGTGTCGATCATCGGGCCCTCCGGCTGCGGGAAGAGCACCTTCCTCCGCTGCCTCAACCTGCTGGAGCAGCCCTCGGGCGGGACGATCCAGATCCAGGGTGTGGACATCCTCGACCGCCGGTCGGATGTCACCCGCCTGCGGCAGCGGATGAACATGGTCTTCCAGTCGTTCAACCTGTTCGCCCACCTGTCGGTGCTGGAGAACCTCACCCTGGGGCCGATCCGGCTGAAGGGTGTGGACCCGGCCCTCGCGCGTGAGAAGGCGGTGGAGCTGCTGCGTCTGGTGGGGCTCGCAGAGAAGGTCGACAGCTATCCGGACGAGCTCTCCGGCGGCCAGAAGCAGCGTGTGGCGATCGCCCGCTGCCTGGCGATGGAGCCGGAGGTGATCCTGTTCGACGAACCCACCTCGGCCCTCGATCCGACCATGGTCCGCGAGGTCCTCTCGGTCATCCGACGTCTCGCCAAGGAGGGAATGACGATGGTGATCGTCACCCATGAGATGGACTTCGCCCGGGACGTCTCCAGCCGGGTGCTCTACTTCGACCAGGGGGTGATCCACGAGGAGGGCACGCCCGACCAGATCTTCGACCATCCCCAGAAGGATCGCACCCGGGCCTTCATCCATCGGATCCGGAGCCTCACCCGCCGGTTCGAGTCCCCCGACTTCGACCTCTATGCCCTCCATGCCGAGGTCGAGGCGTTCTGTGAGAAGCAGATCCTGCCCAAGCCGGTCCGGGACAACCTGCGGCTCCTCATCGAGGAATCCCTCCACCTGTGTCGGCCCTTCCTGGTCGCCGGTGGGCTCGAGATGACCCTGAGCCATTCCGAGGCGACGGACCGCACCGAACTGGTCTGGACCGCCCCTGGGGCCCGTCTCAATCCCCTGGAGGGCGACGATCTTGAGGACGTCCTGAGCCTCAATCTGGTGAGGAACCTCTGCGCTTCGACCGATCACGAATGGGTGGACGGGGTCAACCGGCTGAAGCTGGTGTTGAAGGTGGGATCGGAATCATAGTCCTCTCGGTACGTCCGCCATGGAAATCCAGACCAGCACATCCGGCGTCGCGACGGTGGTGACCGTCACGGGCAAGCTCGACACCGTCACGGCCCCGGCCTTCGAGTCGCGGATCCGGGAGGTGATCGGTGGCGGCTCCGTCCGCCTGGTGCTCGACCTCTCGGGGATCGAGTACATCAGCAGCGCCGGTCTCCGGGGCCTGCTGGTGATGTCGAAGCTCCTGAAGGAGAAGCAGGGCAAGGCGTGTCTCGTGGGAGTGAAGGGCAACGTGCGTTCGGTGTTCGAGATGTCGGGCTTCCTGACGTTCTTCCGAGCCGAGGAGACGGTGGAGGCGGCGGTGGCTGGGGTGGGATGAGAGCTGAGGGGGATGAGCTGAGAGCTGAGCGTTGAGGGTTAAAGGCGGCCTCGCCCGCAATTGTATGAACTCTCAGCACTCACCTCTCAGCTCTCAACTTCCCCTGACTCTCTGACTCCGCGCTGGAGCGCTCGTGGGACCTCTGGTTCACTCCCGGTCTCCCGCATGAGCCCGAATGCCCATACCGAACCGCGCCTCCGTGACATCACCGGGGACCAGTGGAAGTCAGGTTGGGCCGCCTGGCTGGGGTGGATGTTCGATGGGCTCGACATGCACCTGTACACCCTCGTGGCGACCCCGTTCGTCGCCGAGTTGATCCACCGGACGCCGTCGGATCCCGAGGTGGGACGCCATGCCGCGCTGATCATGGGGGCCTTCCTGGTCGGCTGGGCGCTGGGGGGTGCGTTCTTCGGTCGGCTCGGCGACCTCATGGGGCGCAGTCGGGCCCTGTGCCTGACGGTGCTGACCTATGCGGCGTTCACCGGCCTCTCGGCGGTGGCCTTCGAGTGGTGGCACCTGATGATCTTCCGGTTCCTGGCGGCACTGGGGATCGGGGGTGAGTGGGCCGTCGGGGCCTCGCTCCTGTCCGAGACCTGGCCCCGGCGATGGCGCCCATGGCTGGCGGCGATCCTGCAGTCGGGGGTCAACTGCGGCGTCCTGGTCGCCTGCCTGGCGGGACTCCTCTTCGCCAACACGGGTCCGCGGTGGATCTTCCTGGTGGGCGTGCTGCCGGCGCTGCTGGTCCTCTGGATCCGCAAGGCGGTTCCGGAGCCGCCGGAGTGGCATGCGGCGCAGGCGCAGCGGACCACGCCGGTCCCGGGCATCCGGGATCTCTTCCGGGGCGAGGTCGCCCGCGTGACCTGGCCCGTGCTGGCGCTCTGTGCGCTCGCCTTGACGGCGCACTGGACCTTCATGTTCTGGCAGCAGGGCAACATCCGCCAACTGCCCGAGGTCGCCTCGCTCACCCCGGCGGAGCGCAACCACTACACCACCACCGCGCTGTTCCTGGTCATGGTCGGCTCGATCCTCGGGAACTTCCTGGCCGGATGGCTGGCATCGATCTGGGGCTACTCCCGGACCATCACCGGACTGCTGCTGGCCTATGGCGCCACCATGCTCTGGACCTATTCGGAACCCATGGACTGGTCGACACTCCGCTGGGCCATCTTCCTGATCGGCATCTGCCAGGGGGTCTTCGCGCTGTTCACGATGTGTCTGCCGCCCCTGTTCCCGGTGCTGCTCCGCACCACGGGGGCCGGGTTCTGCTACAACTTCGGCCGCATCATCTCGGCCGTCGGGGTCGTGGCGTTCGGCTATGCCACCAGTGTCGGGGACACCCGGATCAACCTCTTCTACTCCTCGTTCCTGTTCTTCCCGGCCGCCTTCCTCGCCCTGTGGCTCCCCCGGGAGCGCGGGCAGGATGCGGTCGGGGAGACCCGCTGATTCCGGACCGGCTCCCCCGGCGATCCCCGGGGAAGGGTCCATCAGCCCCGGTTTCCATGGGCCAAAGGACTGGTCATCGTGCGCCCGCGGGATCAACCTCATGGCCTCGCCATGAAACACCTGAGGTTTCCGACCGCCTTGAACCTGTTCCTGATGGGGGCGTCCCTGATGGGGGCGGAGGCCCCGTTGCCGGACGTCCAGCCGCTTGCGGCCCAGATTCGCCGCGTGGTCGACGCCCTCCAGGCCGCCGGTTCGCCGCTCACGGCCGACGAGCGATCCGGGGTCGAGTCCGCCCTGTCGGAGACCGTGCCTGCGCTCGCTGTCGCCAAGCTCGACGCCCTCCTCTCGCCCCGGACGCTGTTCCGGGTCTCGGTGAATCCCGAGATGCGCGTGAAGGTCGCGGTGGGCGAGGCCCAGCCCCGGCTCGTCGAGGGCGGCTGGTCTGTCTTCCTGGTCCGGGTGGCGAACGAGGCCGGGACGACGTCGCCCCTCCGGGTCGCCAGCCCGCAGTCCCGTTCGATGGCCAACAGTCCCGCGGCGGCGGAACGCGATCTCTGGCTGGATGTCGGGATGCTGGATGCGCCGCCGCTCCGCAAGGAGCTCAGCGGCCTGTCGCTGGAGTACCGGCTGGTGCAGCTCTATTCGCGGGATGCCGGACAACGGGAGGCGAAGCTGACCTTCGATGTGGGGCAGGGGACGCAGGACCTCGGCTTCCGCAGCGAGGCGGATGTGCTCTTCACGGCGGTCCCGGCGCAGGAGATCGCGCTGCGGATCCTCGACGAGCACGGCCAGCCCACGACCGGGAGCCTCCTGGTGACCGATGAGCGCGGGCATGTGTTTCCGGCGCAGTCCAAGCGTCTGGCGCCCGACTTCTTCTTCCACCCGCAGATCTACCGGGCCGACGGGGAGAAGCTCCGGTTGCCTGCGGGACGCTACCAGGTGCAGTTCGCCCGGGGGCCGGAGTCGCTCACCGAGACGCGTGTGGAGACAGTGGGGGAGGGTCCGTCGACGTGGCGGTTCCAGGTGCAGCGGTGGATCGACCCCGCGAAGCAGGGCTGGATCTCCGGCGACCACCACATCCATGCCGCCGGCTGCGCCCACTACACCAAGCCCACGGAGGGGGTGCATGCGCCGGACATGATGCGCCATGTGCTGGGGGAGGACCTCAAGGTCGGGGCCAACCTCACCTGGGGCCCGTGCTTCGACTACCAGAAGCAGTTCTTCCGGGGTTCGGATGATCCGGTGTCCCGGTGGCCGTGGATCCTGCGCTACGATGTCGAGGTCAGCGGCTTTGGATCCCATGAGTCCGGCCATCTCTGCCTGCTGAGGCTCAGGGAGCAGATGTATCCGGGCGGCGACTCGAAGAACCACTGGCCCAAGCTGGGGCTGAACACGCTCAAGTGGGCCAAGCGGCAGGGCGCGCTGGTGGGGCCAGCCCACAGCGGTTGGGGGCTCGACATGAATTCGACCGAGCTCCCGAACTTCACGGTCCCGCCGTTCTCCGGGATCGGCGCCAACGAGTACATCGTGGATGTCACCCATGAGGTGCCGGGGCCGGATGGGAAGCCCGTGCCCGCGGTGGATTTCCTGTCGACGGTCGACACCCCGTATCCGTGGGAGCTCAACATCTGGTACCACACCCTGAACGCGGGGTTTCGGACCCGCATCAGCGGTGAGACGGACTTCCCGTGCATCTACAGCGACAAGGTCGGCCTCGGACGGAGCTACGTGAAGCTGCCGGAACGCTGGACCTATGAGGACTGGTGCGAGGGCATCCGGGCGGGACGCAACTACGTCAGCGATGGGCTGGGACATCTCCCCGGGTTCATGGCGCGGTCGGGGAAGTCGACCGTCCGCATGGGGGAGGACGGCAGCGAACTCCGCCTCGCCAAGGCCGGTGAAGTGACGTTCGAGGTCGAGGTCGCCGCCCGGCTCGACGAGCAGCCGCGGGGCGACATCCAGAAGCGGAGCTTCACGGAACACCCCTACTGGCACCTGGAACGCGCTCGGATCCCAGGGAAACGGACTGTCCCGGTGGAGCTGATCGCCAATGGGTTCCCGGTCGCCCGGCAGGAGATCGTCGCCGATGGCCGGTCGCAGGGACTCCGCTTCACGGTCCCGGTGAAGCAGTCCGGCTGGTACGCCATCCGGATCCTGCCCAGCGCGCACACCAACCCGATCTTCGTGATGGTCGACGGCCAGCCGATCCGGACCTCGCGCCGGAGCCTCCAGTGGTGTCTCGACGGCGTCGAACGCTGCTGGTCGCAGAAGGAGCGCTTCATGAAGGGTGAGGAACATGCCCAGGCGGTCGCCGCCTATGACCATGCGCGTAAGGTTTATCGCCAGCGCCTCCAGGAATGCACCGCCGAGTGATCGCCTGAATCTCGGCTGAATCCCCGGCCGCCCATAGCGTCCGATCCGCGCCCGTGAGTCGCCTCCGTCATCACCCCGTCCTGTCCCTGATCCTCGCTGTCTCCGCGTTGTCGGTGGGATCGGGATGTCGTCCCGACGCCACCCGGGCCAAGGCGGGGCTCGAGCCCCTCAAGGTCAAGGTGAGCCCGGTCGAGGCCCGGTCGTGGGAGAAGACCCTGACGGTGCTGGGGTCCCTCGAGGCCACGGATCGGTCGACGCTGAGCACCAAGAACGCGGGGCGCCTGCGGAGCCTGCAGGTCGAGGTGGGCGACCGGGTGGTGGCGGGGCAGACCCTTGCCCAGATCGAGCCCCGCGACTTTGAGCTGCGGCTGCAGCAGGCACGGGCCCAGTTGGCCCAGGCCCGGGCCCGGGTGGGCCTCGCCGTCGATGGCACCAACGATGTGGTCGACGAGGCAGCGGTCCCCCTCGTGAAGGAGGCCCAGGCCCGCCTGGAGGAGTCGGAGGCCGAGCTGGAGCGGGTCCGGTCCCTGCGGGATCAGAAGATCAGCTCCCAGGCGGAGTGGGAGCGGGCCGAGGCGCAGCACCAGGTCATGCTCAACCGCCATGGGGACAGCCTCCAGGAGGCCCGCGAGCGGAAGGCCCTCCTCGCCCAGCGTCGGGTGGAGCTCGACATCGCCCAGCAGCAGCTGACCGACACCGCGGTCCGGGCGCCGTTCGACGGGGTGGTCCAGTCGCGCATCGCCAACGTGGGAGAATTCCTGCCCGCCGGGAGTCCGGTGCTCACCGTGGTGCGGATGGATCCGCTCCGACTCCTGCTCGACGTCCCCGAACGCGCCTCGGCCGAGGTCGCCGTGGGACAGTCGATCCGGGTGGCGGTCGAGGGACGATCCCAGACGCATCCAGCCCGCGTGGCCCGGGTGAGTCCGGCCCTGGATTCCAGGACCCGGCTCCTGCGGGTCGAGGGGGAACTCACCAATCCCGGGGGGCTCCGTCCGGGTGCCTTCGTCCGGGCCGAGATCGTGCTGGCGACGGGAGTGAAGGGTCTCGCGGTGCCGTCGGATGCCGTCGTGGCCTTCGCCGGCACGGAGAAGGCCTTCCTCGTGCAGACCAACCAGGCCGTGGAGCGTCGTGTGACCACGGGACGCCGTCGCGACGGCTGGGTGGAGATCCTGGGTGGACTCCAGGAAGGGGATCGGGTCATCCGGAACCCGGGTGGGATCGCGACCGGTTCCCCGGTCGCCCCCGTGGCGGCTCCCCCGGCTGGGAGTGGTTCGTGATCCGGTTGGCTTCCGAGTCGACCTCGCCCTCTCCCTCTGCTGACTGATCCCCATGCGCACCCTGGCTGAAACCAGCATCCGTCGGCCGGTGTTCGCCACGATGCTGATCCTCGCCCTGGTGGTCACCGGGATCGCCAGCTACGTGCGGCTCGGTGTCGACCGGTTGCCGTCGGTCGACCTGCCGACCGTCCGGATCAACACCGTCCTCCCCGGGGCTTCCCCGGCAGAGGTCGAGTCGCAGGTGTCGCGTCCCATCGAGGAGGTGGTGAACACGGTCAATGGCATCAGCGAGCTGCGGTCGATCTCCGGTCCGGGCAACTCGATGGTGCTGGTCACCTTCGAGCTGGACCGCGACATCGACTCCGCGGCGCAGGATGTCCGGGACCGAGTGGCGACCCTCGGACGCCGATTGCCGCGGGAGGCCCTCCCACCGGTGGTGTCGAAGTTCGACAACGACCAGGCCCCGATCCTGTCCCTGACCCTCTCGGGTGCCCGGTCGCTCCGGGACCTGACGGAGCTGGCGGACAAGATCGTGAAGGTGCAGGTCGAACGCGCTCCGGGCGTGGGCGGGGTGCAGATCGAGGGGGGATCCGAGCGGGCGATCAATCTCTGGGTCGATGCGGACCGTCTGGCGGCCTACGGAATCCCGGTGACAGCGGTCCGGGACGCCTTGGCGCTGCAGAACGTCGACATCCCGGGGGGCAACGTGACCGCGGCACTGCGTGAGACCTCGCTTCGCACGCTGGGACGGTTCACGGAGCCGGGGCAGTTCGAGGACCTCGTCGTGGCGACCCGGGAGGGCCGACCGATCCGGCTGCGGGATCTGGGGCGGGCCGAGGACGGGGCCAAGGAGCAGCGGTCCATCACGAGGCTCAACGCCGAGCCGACCGTGGTCCTGGAGGTCCGACGGCAGTCCGGGGCGAACACCATCGCGGTCATCGAGGCCGTGAAGGCACGGCTGCCCGGCCTGGTGGACCAGCTCCCGGGGGATGTCCGTCTCCAGGTGGTGCGCGACCAGTCGCGTTACATCCACGAGGCGCTCCATGAGATCCATGTCCACCTGGTGGTGGGCAGCCTGCTGGCCTGTCTGATGGTCTGGCTGTTCCTGCGGGACTGGCGGTCGACCTGGATCGCCGCCGTGGCGATCCCGGCCTCGGTGATCTCCACCTTCGGCATGATGTGGGCCCTCCACTTCACGCTGAACAGCGTCACGATGCTGGCCCTAGTGCTGATGGTCGGGATCGTGATCGACGACGCCATCGTGGTCCTCGAGAACATCTGCCGGTTCATCGAGGAGAAGGGCTGCTCGCCCTGGGAGGCGGCCCGGGCGGCCACTGGGGAGATCGCCCTCGCGGTGATGGCCACGACCTTCAGCCTCGTCGTCATCTTCGTGCCGGTGTCCTTCATGTCGAGCGTGTCGGGACGCTTCCTGTACCAGTTCGGCATGACCGCGGCCGTCGCGGTCCTGATCAGCCTCCTGGTGTCGTTCACCCTGACCCCGATGATGAGCGCCCGTCTGCTGCGACGGTCCCGGGCTGGGCAGCCCCACGCGGGGCGGGCACCGGGGTTCTTCGGCTGGATCCAGGACCGCTACGTCCGGCTGCTGGAGGTGTGCCTGCGTCATCGGGGAGGGGTCGTGCTGCTGGCGATCGGCGTCGTGGCCACCTCGGTGCCGCTCTACGGACTGGTCCGCCAGGAATACATCCCGACGGATGTCGACGAGGGCGAGTTCGAGGTGACGGTCACGGCTCCCGAGGGGACGAGCATCGGGTCGATGGATGCGGCGATGCGCCAGATCGAGGCGGATCTCCTCCGGACGCCGGGGGTCGGGCTGGTCCTGGCGACGACCGGCGGGGGGTTCATGGGGAACGTGAACACCGGTCGGGCCTACGTGCAGCTCACGCCATTCGACCAGCGGCGGTTCTCGTTCGGCCGTCTGTTCCGGGAGACGCTCTTCCTGCGGCCGTGGAAGGCGTTCGAGGGCAACCGCTCCCAGCGCGAGGTGATGCAGGAGATCCGCCAGCGCCTCCGGCGCTACGGACTGCGCTCCAGCGTCAGCAACATCGCTGCGTTCAACTTCGGGGGTTCCCGGTGGGAGGTCGAGTTCTCGATCCTCGGGCCGGAGCTCGATCGGCTGGCCGCCTACGCCAACGATCTCCGGGAACGCGCCCCAGAGATGGGGCTCCTCGATGCCGACACCACGCTTCGGCTCGACAAGCCCGAGCTGCAGGTGGAGATCGACCGCGATCGTGCTGCGGCGCTGGATGTCTCCACGGCGGACATCGCCGACGCCCTCCGTCTCATGGTCGGCGGCGATGAACGGCTTTCCCGGTACCGGGACCTCCGGATGAACGAGGACTACGACGTCACCCTCCGGCTGGGCATGGCGGACCGGCAGGATGTGGACACGATCTCCCGGCTGTTCGTGCCCGATCGGACCGGTCGGCTGGTGCGGCTGGACAACGTGGTCCGGTTCAGTCCGGCGGCAACGGCGTCGCGGATCGACCGCTTGGACCGCCAGCGTCAGGTGGGGCTGCGCTCGGGGATCGCGCCGGGGTTTGCATTGGCGGACCGTCTGGAGGTGCTCCAGGAGGCGTCGAGACGCATGAATCTCCCTCCGGGGTATTCCACGCGGGTCTCGGGCCGGGGGCGGGAGCTGGACCGGACGTTCCGGGAGTTCCTGTGGGCCTTCGCCCTCTCGGTGGTGTTCATGTACATGATCCTCGCCGCGCAGTACGAGAGCCTGGTCCATCCGGTCACCATCCTCCTCTCGCTGCCGCTCTCGGTCCCGTTCGCGCTCTTCTCGCTCTGGGTGACCGGCAACACCCTCAACCTCTTCTCGGCCCTCGGGCTCCTGGTGTTGTTCGGCGTCGTGAAGAAGAACGCCATCCTGCAGATCGACCACACGAACCAGCTCCGGGCTGCGGGTCGGGACCTGCGCATTGCGATCCTCGAGGCCAACCGGGATCGGCTGCGTCCGATCCTGATGACCACGCTCGCCCTCGTGGCGGGCATGGTGCCGATGGCGATCGGGTTCGGTCCGGGGGCGGACGAGCGGCGGTCGATTGCGATCGTGGTGATCGGGGGGCAGTCCCTGGCGCTGCTGCTCACGCTGGTGGTCACCCCGGTGGCCTATGCGTGGCTGGAGGATCTGGGTCGGTGGGTACCCGGTTCCCGCGTTGCCCGGGAACGGCGTGGCTGACAGGGTGTCCTGACGGAATCCGGATCATGCGTTGTCTTGTGACGGCTGGGCCGACCTGGGAGCCCGTGGACCAGGCCAGGCGGCTGACGAACTTCTCCACGGGGCGACTCGGTGGGGAGCTGGCCAATGCGCTCGCCGCGGCCGGACACGAGGTGCGGCTGTTCCTTTCGGAGACCGCCACCTGGCGGCTTCCCCTGGCCGCTGTCTCCGTGCGGTCCTTCTCCACGACCGCCAGCCTCCTCGAGGGCATCGAGGCCGAGGCCTCGGAGATTCCGATGGCGGTGTTCCAGGTCGCGGCCGTCAGTGACTTCGCCGTCGGCACCCGGGCCCGAAGGATCGGGTCGGACGTCTGGGTCCCCGAGACCGCCGGCAAGCCGTCGACCACCGGGGGATCGCTCTGGCTCGAGCTGGTGCCCACGCCGAAGATCCTGCCCCGGCTCCGCGACTGGTTCCCGAGGGCCCATCTGGTGGGCTGGAAGTATGAGGTCGACGGGGATCCGGAGACGGCGGTCCAGCGCGGCTGGGAGCAGATCCGTTCGGCCCGCACGGATGCGTGTGTCGTGAACGGACCGGCCTGGGGCAGGGGGTTCTGCCGATTGCGCCGCGAGGGGGGGCGGGTCGAGTCGGGCAGTGCGACGGGGCTGATCCAGACCCTCCTCGCGGATCTCCCGCGGTCGGAGTCGGGTCAGTAGCGGAGGAAGAGGAACCCGGTGCCGATCGACTCCATCCGGAGCTGTCCATCGCCCTCGATCCGGTAGAACTGGGAGGTCCTGCCCGGATGGGGCGCCTGGATCCTGCGGTTGCCGGCATCCACCGCATAGGCCGCGACCTCCTGGAAGGGCCCCTCCGCGGAGGGGGCCTCCATCAGCCGGGGTGTTGGGGACTGGGGCGGTTCGGACATCCGGACATCGATCCAGAACGCGTAGGCCGAGATCCTCGAGGCCATCCAGAAGGTCCCGGGCCGCCGGTAGCGGTTCGGATCGTAGTCCCAGACCCCCGGGGACATCTCCTCCATGAAGGGGCGTCGATCGAACAGGGCCGCATAGAGGAGGGGACCATCGGCGGTCGCCTTGAAGGTGCCCTGGACTGCGCTGATGACTCCGGCGAGGGCCCAGCCGGTCGGGGTCTGGAGGAACACCCCGCCCCCGGAATCGCCGGTGCTGAAGGTGGCCTCGAGGTTGCCGCCCTTCTCATCGAACATCCCGATGATGTAGTGCCCCGGGGGCGATTCATTCCCGGTGACGACCGAGTCGATCTGGTTGGTCCCCCAGCGGAGTCGGCCGTCGGGGGGATTCCAGTTCCAGCCGCAGACCTTGTTGTTCGCGACCACCGGGGCGCCCGGCGGTCCCCCGCGGCCGAAGACCACCACCTCCTTGCGCACCTCGGTCGTGGTCCGGTTCATCGGGGCCCAGGTCGAGAACCGCCCCCCGACCTTCAGGAGGCGCAGGTCGGAGTCCGGGTGGTCCACGGCCTCGACCACCACGTAGTCCAGGCCGTTCCACTGGATGCGGCTGCCGTTCCACAACCCGAGATGGGTCGCGGTGAGGACATGGCTGGGCCCGACGAGCGTTCCGCAGGTGGTGGGTCCGATCTGCCACTGCCATCCGCTGTCGGCGAGACGTCCAGTGGGGGGCGTCGCCGGTGCCTCGCCGGTCCGGAGGATCACAGCGCCGGCCCGATGCAGCGGGAGAGCGCCCAGGAGCAGCCCCAACACCGGGAGGAATGGCAACCGGACCATGTCGAAACGGTACGGAGATCCACGCGCGGTTCAAGGCGTGGCAGGACCCAATCCGGGTCACCTTCCGCCCAGCCCGGGGGAGGTGTGTGATCCGGGGTTCGCAAGATTCAGGTTGGCGGGTCGCGGATCGGTTCCCACGATCCCGTCGTGAGCCAGCCGCCGTTGGGATTGATCGCAGGATCCAAATCGTTGCCGCTCCTGTTCGCCCGGGAGGCGCGCAAGGAGGGACGTCGTATCGTGGCCACCGCCGTCGAGGGGGAGACCAGTCCGGAACTGGCCGGGTTGGTCGACGAGATCGTGTGGCTCCGGGTGGGCCAGCTCGGGAAGATGATCTCCGCGTTCACCGACCGCGGGGTGAAGGAATGCGTCATGCTCGGCCAGGTGGCCCCCAAGAACCTCTTCGACGTCCGGCCCGACTTCCGCGGAATGGGCGTCCTGTTCCGTCTCAAGGAACGCAATGCCCACACGATCTTCGGCGCCATCGCCGACGAGTTGGCGAAGGATGGCGTCACCCTCATCGAGCCGCTCCGATGGCTCCGCCCCTGGATGCCGGGTCGCGGCTATGCCGTCGGCCCCCAGCCCAATGCCGCCCAACGGGAGGACATCGCGTTCGGCTGGCGCATCGCCAAGGAGATCTCACGCCTCGAGATCGGCCAGAGCGTCGTGGTGAAGGAGGGCACCACCCTCGCCGTCGAGGGGTTCGAGGGGACCGATCCGTGTCTGGAACGCGGTGGACGCCTGGCCGGGAAGAACGGCGGGGCGGTGGCGGTGAAGGTGGCCAAGCTGGGGCATGACCTCCGGTTCGACATCCCCTGCGTGGGTCCCCGGACGATCGAGGTCTGCGCCGCCAACGGGATCCGGATCCTGGCGGTGGAGGCGGATCGCACCCTGCTCCTGGACCAGCCCGACATGGAGGAACTGGTCCGTTCGAAGGGCATCACCGTGGTGGCGGTGGATGGTGACGGATCGGGCGCGTCGAACTGACCCAGGGCCCCATCCGTTCAGGATCTGACCGGACCGGTCAGGGGATGGCGGCGGAGTCCGTGCTCGAGCCAGAGCTTCCAGACCATCCAGCAGGCCTCCTTCACGATGTCGCCCGACATCTTCGAGGTGCCCTGGAACCGGTCGGTGAAGATGATCGGCACCTCCTCGATCCGCATCCCACGACGCCAGATGCGATGGGTCAGCTCGATCTGGAAGCTGTAGCCGTTGGAGCGGACGGTCTCGAGCCCGATGGACGCCAGCGCCCGCCGGCGGAAGCACTTGAACCCGCCGGTCGGATCGCTGATCGGCATCCCGGTGATCGCCTGCACGTACCGTGCTGCGAAGAGGCTCAGCAGCAGACGGTCGAGCGGCCAGTTGATCACCCGGATCCCGTCCTTGTAGCGCGATCCCAGGACGAGGTCCGCCCCCGTCGACCGCGCGGTCTCGACCAGTCGGGGGACATCGACCGGGTTGTGCGAGAAGTCGGCGTCCATCTCGAGGAGGAACTCGTAGCCGCGTTCCAGCCCCCAGGCGAATCCCGCCAGGTAGGCCCGTCCCAAGCCATCCTTGGCCGTCCGGTGCAGGACATGCAGCCGGGGATTCGCCCGCGCCAGCTCGTCCGCCACGGCCCCCGTGCCGTCCGGGGAGTTGTCGTCCACCACCAGGATCTCCGCCCCGCCGGGCTGCTCCAGGACACGACGGGCCAGCTCGGGCAGGTTCTCCAGCTCGTTGTACGTCGGAATGATGATCAGGGTGTCGGACCCCATGGCCCGGTGAACTTGTGGTTCAGGAACGGTCACCACAAGGGTTTTGGAGATGACGCTGACGTCACCCGTCGAATCGATTCCAGGAACCCGGTTTGACAGAAGATACCTTCGTGATATCACCGAGACATCAAATGCGTCGCCCGATCGGCGCCCAGTACAGTTCCTTCCACCATGAGCATTCCTTCCCGTCCCAACCCGAGTCGTGAACAGGTCGTCATCGTCATTCCAGGAGCCCCCATGCTGATGGGGGTTCTGCTGCTGGCCTCCTGGCTCGCATTCCAGGTGGTCCAGGTCGCCCGCTTCGGGGGCGAGTGGGGTGGGGGGATGAACGTGGGGTTGATGGTCGCCGAGCTGGTGGTCCTGATCCTTGCGTCCTCGGGATTCTTCACGCTCCAGCCGAACGAGGCCCGGGTGCTGGTGCTGTTCGGATCCTACAAGGGCACCGTCCGGAACTCGGGGTTCCACTGGGCGAATCCCTTCACCAGCAAGATCCCGGTGTCCCTGCGTTCGCGGAACCTCAACGGGGAGCGTCTCAAGGTGAACGACAAGCGCGGCAACCCGATCGAGATCGCCGCCGTCGTGGTCTGGCACATCGAGGAGACCGCCCAGGCGGCGTTCGATGTCCAGAACGTGGAGAGCTACGTCGCGATCCAGAGCGAGTCCGCCGTCCGGCACCTGGCGTCGTCCTACGCCTACGACCATGGGGAGGAACATGAGGTCACCCTGCGTGGCGGGGGCGACGAGGTGTCGGCCGCCCTGTTGCAGGAGCTGTCGGATCGTCTCAGCCGGGCCGGAGTGGTGGTGGAGGAGGCCCGGATCTCGCACCTGGCCTATGCCCCCGAGATCGCCAGCGCCATGCTGCGGCGTCAGCAGGCCGAGGCGGTGATCGCGGCCCGGCAGAAGATCGTGCAGGGCGCGGTGTCGATGGTGGAGATGGCGTTGCGGGAGCTCGACGACAAGAAGCTGGTGGATCTCGACCCCGAGCGCCGGGCGGCGATGGTGAGCAATCTCCTGGTCGTCCTGTGCGGGGAGACCGAGGTCCAGCCGGTCGTGAACACCGGGACGCTCCACCACTGATCCCCTGGGAATGGAATCGAGGAAGTCCTTCCTGCTGCGGGTCGACCCGAAGCTCTGGCGCGAGCTCGAGCGCTGGGCGGCGGATGAGCTGCGCAGCGTCAACGGGCAGGTCGAGTGGATCCTGCGCGAGGCGGTACGGCGTCGATCCGGCCCGGGTGTCGCTCCGGAGCAATCCGCAGAGGACGGCTCCCGGAAGCGCAGTCTGGGTCCCTCCGAACGGTGAGGCCCCGGTCCCTTTCCGCGATCTGAGATCGGGTGGCAGGGATGCCGTGAGCGATGGAACGTTGGGGGACCTGTCCTGTTCGCAGTCGGTTCCTGTCACCAAACTGCTTTACCCGGGGCGCGCGCTTCCTAGTCTCCGCGGCCACAGGAGAGCGATGGCCGTCACACAACCCACCCGAGTCTTGGCCCTGGGCATCGGCGCCTTCACCCAGGGATGCCTCAGGATCCTCCGGGAGGATGGCGCCGAGGTGCAGGGCTACCTGACCCGGGACTACGGACACTATGGCCCCCGTCTTGAGGCCGCCTGCAGGTCTGCCACGGAACTTCCCGATCCGGTGGATTGGATGCGGGAGCAACGGCCGGACGTCATCGTGCCGATGTCCATCGAATGGGCCTTGAGACCCTGGACGGATGCGTTCCTCGCCTCGGGGCTCCCGCTGCTGTGTCCGACGGGTGA
>JBDLQQ010000153.1:0-4386 GCA_039800465.1 Verrucomicrobiota bacterium | reverse complement strand
CGGATCCCGACCTGTTCCATGAGCGCGTCGAACGCGGTGCGCATGCTGTTCTCGGGACTGGGCAGCACGAGTGGCGTGTCCTTCAGGTCGTCCGGGAACCGGAAGGCCCGCTTTCCCCGTCGACGGCGTCCCACGAGGCTCACCGGCTGTTCGTCGAGCAGATGACTGTACCATCCGGTCTCGGCATCCCGTCGGACCGGCATGTTCGACAGGACGACGTCGAGGGTGTGGTTCTGCAGCTGGGTCAGGAGTTCCCGGAGGGTTCCGGAGCGGACGACCAGCTCGATGTCGGTCCGTCCAAGCAGGGGCCGTAGGAAGCCCATCTGGAAGTTCCGCGACAGCGTGGCGACCGCACCGACCCTCAGGAACGTGTGGCGCCGACTCCCCTGGTTGCGGAGCAGGTCCATCAGCTCCTCGCCGGAGCGGAAGATCGAGTCGGCGTACTCCAACGCCATCCGCCCCGCCTCGGTCAGGAACAGCGACTTGTTCCGGCGGTCGAACAGGCGCGTGCCCAGGTTCTCCTCGAGCTGCCGGAGCTGGACGCTCAGGGCCGACTGGGAGATCCGGAGACGCGTTGCCGCCCGTGTCAGCCCCCCCTCGTGGGCGATCACCCGGAAGTAGCGCAGGTGGTGGTAGTTCAGGAACGACATGCCGTCGTTCTATTAAAACGAACCATCCATGAAAAACATTGAAATAGAGGAAACGGAAATCCGATGGCTCAGTGGTGGAGCCGACACGGGTCGGTCATCCCGATGGACATCACTCCCAACCGGATCCCTGAGATCCTCCTGCACCCGGCGGGAACCCTGCCGGCACTCGTCTTCCTGGTCCTCCTGGTCGTCCAGGCCCTGATTCGCACCGGTCGCGGCGCGGCGACCGCCTGCGTGACGGCCGTCCAGACCTTCCTGGCGCTCGCCCTGGTGGCGGCCGTGGCGGTCCGATTCACCGGGCCGTTCGGGATCGTCCTGAATCCCGGTCAGCCGGTGGAGCTGGGGGTCTATCTGGACACGATCTCGACCACGACCTGGCTGCTGGTGTCCTTCCTTGCGGCGGTGGTCGTCCGGTTCTCGGTGAACCACATGGACGGGGATCGAGTGCAGTCCCGGGTGAGCCGTCTCATGCTGCTGGTGTATCTCGCCGTCAGCGGGCTCATCCTGTCCTCCGATCTCCTGTGCGTGGGTCTCTGCTGGCTGGCGGCCAGCCTGGCGCTGCATGGGCTCCTGACCGTGTATCCGGACCGGCCGGTGGCCCGCATGGCGGCGCGGAAGAAGTTCCTCATCAGTCGTCTGGGCGACCTGCTGTTCCTGGGAGCGGTCCTTGGGATCGCCCTGGAGTTCGGCACCGTGGATCTCCCGGTCGTGCTGGCCCGGGCGGCGGAGATGCCGGGGGATCGGCTGTGGATCATCAACGGCCTTCTGGTCGCCGCAGCGGTCGTGAAGTCGGCGCAGTTCCCCTTCCACACATGGCTGCCCGACACGCTCGACGTTCCGACTCCCGTTTCGGCCCTCCTGCATGCGGGCGTGGTGAACGCAGGAGGGTTCCTGCTGATCCGGTTGAGTCCCCTCCTGGTCCGCACCCCGGAGATCCTGCTCGTACTGGCCGTCCTCGGCGGGTTCACCGCGGTGTTCGGAGTGGTGGTCCAGATGACCCAGAATAGCATCAAGCGGTCCCTCGTCTGGTCGACCATCAGCCAGCTCGGATTCATGCTGATGCAGTGCGGCTTCGGGGTCTTCTCCCTGGCGATGATCCATCTCTTCGCCCACGCCCTCTACAAGGCCCACGCCTTCCTCACGAGCGGCGGCACGGTCTGGTCCCGGGGACTCGATCGGGAGCGGCAGGGGTCCGGCACGCTGGGCCTCGTCACCGCCTTCCTCGCGGTGGGGTGCGTGGTCGTGGCGGGATGCCTGATGGTTGGGAATGGGTTTCCGGGGGCTCCCTCGACCGCGGGTGAGGCCTTGATCCTCGGGGTCTTCCTCCTCGGCATCCTGCAACCCCTTGCGGCCCTGTGGGGGCGACGGCGGGGTGTGCTGGAACTCGCGCTCGGTGGGGCGGTGCTCGCCGGTGTCCTCGGCCTGCTCCTGGTCACCCACTGGGGAGCGGAGGCCGTGTTTGGACCAGGACTCCCGGCCGCGACGCGGATGGTGTCACCGGCCACCGGTTGGGTCGCCGGCGGGGTGGGCGTCGCCTTCCTGCTGCTGCTGGGCCTCCAGGTGATTCTCCGAGCCCCGGCGCCTCCCCCTTTCCTCGCCCGTCTCCAGGTCCACGCACAGAACGGCTTCTACCTCGGTGCCCGGATGCGTCGTTGGCTCGGTGGATCCGGAGCCAATCCCGAGGAATCCCGACCATGATCCCATCCTCCCTCTCTCCGGTTCCCCATACGGGGACCGATCTCCAAGGCCTCCTCACCTCCGCGGACCGTGCCTGTTCACGGATCCCACCGCTCTGGCCGATGGACAGCTTTGTCGCGGTGAACCCGTTCCTTGGGATGGCCGACCGGCCCTTCCCGGAGGTGTGCGACCTCATTCCCCGGGTGGCCCATGGTTCGATGCTGATGGGACCCGGGTACTTCCAGGCAAGGCTTGCGGAGGGAGCCATCGGTGATCCCGACCTCCGGGAGGCGATCGAGCGTTCCACGTCGAGTCTTTCCCTGGAGGATCTCCATGCCTGGCTGAGGGAATCGGATGCCTGGTGTGGGCCGGGGCTCGAGACGGTGGCGGATGTGGCGGATCGGATGGGCCTCCGGCCCTGGAGGGGGCTGGCGGAGCAGGAGATCGGGAAGTGGTGCGCCGCCTACCTCGACGAGGCCCATTCCGTCTGGCCGCTCCCCTGGCGCGGTCTTCCGCTCTTCGCCGCTTGGCGTCAGACGGCCCAGGTCGATGCCAGTCCGGAGATCGAAGGCCTGTCGGGGTTCCGGGAATGGGTGGGCACCCTCGACGAGGATCCGGGCAGGGTCCTGGGGACCCTGATCGGGAGGCTGGAGCTGGACCCGCAGTCGAGGGAGGACTACCTGCATCGTCTGCTCCTCCAGCTGCCGGGCTGGAGTGGTCATCTGCGGTATCGGGAATGGACCGGTGACACCGGGCGCATGGGTCCCCACCCGTTGCGGTCGCTCCTCGCCATCCGACTGGCCTACGAGGTGGCGATGCTCCGGGAGGTCGATTCCCCGGCCTTCAGGGAGTTCTGGACCACATCCGCCCCGGGACCATCGGCCCGCGCCCGGCGATCCCTGGAGTGTGCGGGGATCTGGCAGCTCGCGGCGGAGATCGCCTTCCAGCGTCGGCTCCTCGGAAGCCTGGGTTCCGGGGCTTCGGGGTCCCGGATGGAGGGTCGACCGGACCTCCACGCCGTGTTCTGCATCGATGTCCGATCCGAGGGCATCCGGAGGGCCCTCGAGGCGCAGTCGCCTGGGATCCAGACCCTGGGGTTCGCGGGGTTCTTCGGGATGCCCATCGCCTGTGTCCGGGAGGACGACCGGCGTCCGGCGGCGCATGTCCCGGCCCTGCTGCGCCCGCGTTTCCAGATCGTGGATGCGGGTCCCGACAGGAGGGCAACGGAGGGTTCTGGGCAACCCGGGGGTCCTGAGTTGGGGCGACGCCTCCAGGAGGCATGGTCCGAGTTCAAGGCGGCGGGCATCGGGGGCTTTGGCTTCATCGAGGCCCTCGGGGGCACCTTCGGATGGGATCTCCTCAGGGATGGATTCCACCAGCCCCGGCGCAACCGGGGTCATTCCCGTGACGCAGGCCCGCTGAGCCTGGATCCCTGCTGCAACGGGTCCGGGGCCCATGCGGCAGGTGTCCAACGGGGGATTCCGGTCGGCGACCGGATTCCCCTGGCGGCCACCATCCTCAAGCACATCGGTCTGGCCGGGACGCCGGCCCGGATCGTCCTGCTGTGCGGCCATGGCAGCACCACCTTCAACAACCCCTATGCGGCCGCGCTCCATTGTGGGGCCTGTGGTGGCCATGCCGGGGACGTCAACGCCCGGGCGGCCGCCGCCCTCCTCAACGATTCTGCGACGCGGTCCGGCCTGGCCGAACGGGGCATCCTCCTCCCGGCAGAAACGTGGTTCCTGCCCGCGGTCCATGACACCACCTCGGACGAGCTGGTCCTGTTGGAGGAGGAGTCCGTTCCGCCGTCCCATCGCGGGGATCTCGAGCGTCTCCGGCACTGGATCGGGAGTGCTGGGGAGCTGGCCCGGGATCGGCGGGCGCGGACACTGGGTCTTGGTGGCTTGTCGAGGCAGGAATTGGAGACGGCGTTGAAGGGGGTGTACGACAGGAAACTTCATTTGGGATTCAGGCGGCCAGGTGAAGCGAGTCGTTCCGAGAGGCGTGGGTATCGAGGCGGTGTCTCCAGAACTCCCCGAGTCGGCGGCTGCTGTGGATG
>JBDLQQ010000152.1:0-19315 GCA_039800465.1 Verrucomicrobiota bacterium | reverse complement strand
TGAATGCCAGACCCGCTTTGGAAAGGTAGAGGCCCTGGAATCGAGAGGGTGCCGTGACGGATCACCGCCCTGTCGGGGTTCTCCCAAGCCAATTTGCTGGCTCGACCCGATGGAAGCGGGGACCGTTCAGGGCATCCCATGAGTGTCGTCCACCCCAGCGGTCCCCCTGTGTGGAAGGTCGTCCTCGCGGGGGCCATGGCGGGGGGCATGGGCTGGGGAATCCGGGGACAGTACGGCCATGAGACGGGCGCCATGATCGCCGGCCTGCTGGTCTCGCTGTCGCTGACCCTCCTCCTGTGTCCCCAAGGCCCCTCGCTGTCGGTTGCCCGCGCGGTCGCCTGGGGGACCCTCGCCATGGGGTTCGGGGGATCCATGACCTATGGTCAGACCATCGGACTCACCCAGAATCCCGGGATGGTCGGACGCTGGGATGCCCTCGCCTGGGGCATGCTGGGCCTCGCGATCAAGGGCGGGCTCTGGATCGCCTTTGCAGGAGCATTCCTTGGAATGGGATTGGGAGGGCGTCGCCATCGGGGTGCCGAGGTGTTCGGCATCCTCCTTGGGATGTTGTGTCTGTGCTGGCTGGGGATCCAGTGGGTGAACGAGCCCCATGATCCAGCCCACCGGATCCTCCCCAGGTTCTATTTCTCTGCCGACTGGCGGTGGGAACCCAACGCCGACCTCAAGCCGCGTCGGGAGGTCTGGGGTGGCTACCTGTTCGCCCTCGTCGGACTCCTGCTCTATCTGGGCCCCATCCGCGGGGACCGTCTGGCCGTCCGCCTCGCTGGCTGGGGATTCCTGGGCGGTGCCATCGGCTTCCCCCTGGGGCAGTGCGTCCAGGCCTTCCATGCCTGGAGTCCCGAGGTGTTCCGGACGGGCTTTGGGGCCCACCTCGAGCCGGTCATGAACTGGTGGAACTGGATGGAGACGATCTTCGGCATGACCATGGGTGTGGCGTTGGCCCTCGGTCTCCACCGTAATCGCGACCACATCCGGTTCCCGGAGACCCCCGAGGTCCTCGAGCGTCCCCGTGGCTGGGAATGGGGGACCGTCGGTGTCCACACCATCCTCCTCGTCTCCAGCGAATTCCTGGACCTGGAATGGGCGACCCGGGTCTATGACTTCGGCCTGACCCTGACGTTCCTCCCCATCCTTGGGGTCGCCCTCGGGCTCCGTTGGGCGGCCTGGGTCATCCTGCCGCTGACCGTGCTGACCATTGGTGGCAAGACGTTCCTCGGGTTCGTCGGGGAAACCGGCGCCGTGCCCCAGGTGCTGTGGTTCCTCCTCTATGTCGTCCTGCCGGTTGGGGTCTGTGGTCTGGTCTCCCGCTGGGTGATCCGTGACTGCCGATCCGGCCAGTCCTCCCACCGCTGGTTGCGGACGGTCCTGCTGCTGAACGTCGGCCTCTATCTCGGACTCAACTTCGCGTTCTTCCGATTCCCATGGCCGTGGATCCCGTGGACCGCCCGGACCCCGAACGCCCTGTTCTTCCTGCTGGCCGCCGGGGTTCTCGTCTGGATCGGCCTCGATGCGGGAAGGCGAAGTCCGCCCGTTGCCGACGGGGTGGCGTCGCCCCGTCGGGATTCGGGACCGACGGCCTGAGGGCGGATTCCCGTGCGGGACCAATGGGTTGCAGGACCCGTCCCGGAGGCGCAGCTTCGAAGGGTTCCATGAGACGATTCCTCCTCTGCAGCATCGTGGGTGTCAGTCCCTGGCTCGGTCCGGACCTGAGGGCCCTCGATCCGGTGATCAACGAGATCCACAGCGCTCCACCCCTTCCCACGGAACGGACCGAGTTCATCGAGATCCACTGGCCCGGCGACCAGGCGCTCGACCTCTCTGGATGGAACCTCACCGGCGGAATCGAGTTCACCTTCCCGGCCGGCAGCCGCGTCGAGGCCGGGGGATTCGTGGTCGTCGCCCAGGACCCGGGCGCGTTGTCGAGCCGGTTCGGGGTCGCCGGGCTGGGACCCTGGACCGGTCGTCTCGCATCCACCGGGGAGCGGGTGACCCTGAGGGATTCCAGTGGAGCGGTGCGCGATTCGGTCGGCTATGGCCTTGGATTCCCATGGCCGACGGTCGGGGAGCCCCCCGGCTACTCGATGGAGCTGATCCATCCGTCCCTTGACAACGATCTCGGCGGGCACTGGCGCTCCTCCGTGGTCGGGTCGATCCAGAGCACGGTGGTCCCCCTCCTGGAGGCACGGTCGACCTGGTCCCTCCTCCGAGGAACCGCGGCACCGCCGTCGAACTGGACCGCCCCGGGTTTTGACGACTCCGGGTGGGCTGGCTCACCCGCGCCGGTCGGCTACGACCCCGATGTGTCCTTCGGGACCCCGTTGGCCGACATGCGGGGCAAGTACACCCAGTTCTTCCTCCGGAAACGGATCGAGATCCCGCAGCCGGAGCGGTTCCAGTCCCTCCGGATCGAGGCGCTGTATGACGACGGCTTCAAGCTCTGGGTCAACGGTGTCCTCCTCGCCAATCCGGGGATGGCTTCCGGGGATGTCCCGTGGGATGGCGTCTCGAACGGCGGGGCCCGGGAGAACAACGGCTATGAGACCCTCGAGGTCCAGATCCCCCGGGATCTCCTGCGTGCGGGTCCGAACGTCATCGCGGTACAGGTCGCGAACGTGAGCCTGGGCGGGAGTTCCGACTGCTTCTTCGACGCCCGCCTTTCCGGGATCCAGGAACCCTCCAATCGCGGTCCCACGCCCGGCCGTCTGAATGTCGTCTTCAACACCAACGCCCCTCCCGCCATCCGACAGGTCTCCCATCTGCCGGAACAGCCCAGGCCGGGGGAGGGTGTTGTGGTGTCGGCCCGGGTCTCGGACCCGGATGGGGTCGATGCCGTCCTCCTGGAGTACCAGGTCGTGGAACCCGGTCGTTACCTCCACGCCGCCGATGCTGGCTATGCCGACGGCTGGGTGCAGGTCCCGATGACCCCTACGGTCGGGGATCCCCTCGTCTACACCGCTGGTCTTCCTGCGGAGGTGAACCAGCACCGGCGCCTCGTGCGGTACCGGATCCGGGCCATCGACCGGAATGGATCCGCCATCCGGGTTCCCTACGCGGATGATCCCTGTCCGAATTTCGCGTGGTTCTGCTACGGGACGGTTCCTGCCTGGACCGGTGCGGTCCGTCCGGGCGCTGTTGCCCCGTTTGGAACCCCGTTCACGGTCGACTCCCCGGAGATGAACCGGCTGCCGGTGTACCACCTGATCGCGCGCCGGGCCGACGTCGAGGCCAGCACGTGGCGGGACCGCTCCCATGGCGACGAGTACTTCTGGACGGGAACCCTCGTGTACGACGGTCGGGTCTACGACCACATCCGGTTCCGTCCCCGGGGTGGGGTATGGCGCTATGCGATGGGCAAGAACATGTGGAAGTTCGACTTCAACCGCGGACACGACTTCGAGGCCCGTGATACGTGGGGTCGTCGCATCGCGACGCCCTGGACGAAGCTGAATCTCGGGGCCTGCATCCAACAGGGGGACTTCCTGCACCGCGGGGAGCAGGGGATGTTCGAGAGCGTGGGGTTCCGGCTTTTCCAGCTGGCCGGCGTGCCAGCGAGCCACACGTCATTCGTCCAGTTCCGCGTGGTCGACGATGCCCTCGAGGCGGATCCTGCAGGCCAGTTCGGCGGTGATTTCTGGGGACTGTATCTCGCGGTGGAGCAGTTGGATGGCCGCTTCCTCGAGGAGCACGGGCTCGCAGACGGGAACCTCTACAAGATGGAGGGTGGCACCGGGGAACCGAACAACATCGGACCACTCGGGCCCGCGGACTCGTCCGACCTCGCCACGTTCCTGTCCGAGTACTCCAATGGCACCGGCCTCACCGAATCCTGGTGGCGATCCCGACTCGATCTGGGGCGGTACTACTCGTATCAGGCCATCGTCCAGGCCATCCACCACTACGACATCGCGGACGGGAAGAACTACTTCTATCACCGCGATCCGGGGACCGGGCGCTGGACCGTGCTGCCGTGGGATCTGGACCTCACCTGGGCCGACAACATGTACCGGGCTGGGGTTCAGGGCGGTAACGAGCCGTTCAAGAGCCGGGTCCTCTCCAATTTCGGTTCCAGCCCGGCGTTCCCCGCGCTCAACCGGGAGTTCCGGAACCGTGTCCGGGAGATCCGGGACCTGCTCTGGAACGAGGACGAAGCGTACCGGCTGATCGACGAGATGGCCCTCCGTGTCCGGGGCACGAACCAGTTCAGCATCATCGACGCCGACCGGGCCCGCTGGGACTACAACCCGATCATGAACGACGGCAGCCTCGTCAACCCCTCCAAGGCGGGGCAGGGGCTCTACTACAAGTTCTCCCCATACCCCAGCGTGCAGAAGACGTTCGCCGGCGCGGCGCAGTTGATGAAGCGGTATGTCACCTATCGGGCCAGCGACCGCGGGTTCTCCCTCGACACCCTCTCAGCCGACCCCGCGATCCCCAAGCGCCCCAGCCTGACCTACACCGGTCCCGAGGGATACCCGGTGCATGCGATCCGACTGCGACGGGATACCTACTCCGGCTCGGCGTCCCTGCGCTCGGTCCAGTGGCGTGTTGGGGAGATTGCCCGGACCAATCATCCGTCGTGGCAGCCGGATCGACCGATGCCCTATGAGATCGAACCGGTCTGGGAATCCGGCGAGCTCGGTCCCGAGTCGGAGACGGTGACCGTGCCGATCGGTGTCCTCCGGGTGGGCCGCCTCTACCGGGCAAGGGTCCGCTACACTGATGCCGAGGGGCGGACGAGTTCGTGGTCGTCGCCAATCGAGTTCACCGCGGGGGCGATTCCCCAGGCGGACGCCCTGCGCGAGTTCCTGCGGGTCACCGAGGTGATGTACAACCCGCCTCCCGAGGGCTTCGAGTTCCTCGAGTTGCACAACGCCCATCCGACCGAGGAGCTTGCCCTCGAGGGGCTCCGATTCGGTGACGGCATCGACTACACCTTCCCGCTGGGATCCCGGTTGTCCCCCGGTGCCTACGGGGTCGTGATCCGATCCACCAACGAGCCCGCATTCCGCGCTCATCACCAGCTCGGCGCAGCAGTTTCCGTCTTTGGTCCCTACACGGGTGCCCTCGACAACGCCGGCGAGCGGATCGCGCTTCAGGCGGGACGCGGTGGGGAGACCCTCCTGGAGTTCACCTACGGAACCGTCCCGCCGTGGCCGCTTCAAGCAGATGGTGGGGGATACTCGCTGGTCTCGACACGTACCATTCCCGGTTCCGCCGCCGAACTCTCGGCTCCCGAATCTTGGCGCCGCAGCACCCTCCTAGGCGGATCTCCCGGCCGGGTGGATCCGACGGCGCCGGGTGTGTCCTGGACCTCGTATCGGATTGAGAATGGCGAGTGGATCCTCGCCGTCGACTGCTCCCCGACGACGGCCTGGCGTTTGGAATCCTCGGAGTCCCTAGCGGGCTGGTCGTTGGTCGCGCGTTTCGTGGGCCCGACCTCCACGCGGGTTGCAGTGAAGCCGGTGGATACCCAGTTCCTCCGGATCCGGGTGGAGTAGGGTTGGAAAGTTGAGAGGTGAGCGTTGAGAGCTGAGGTATAGACAGGCCTTACCCGGGCCTGCGCGCGGTGGGTGAGCAGTGCCCTGCGAACAGGACGCGGGAGCGCCTTTGAGGGACCCACTCCGCTGGGTCCCTATATTCCCCGTGTGAGTTTAGCGGATGTGTTGGGCAGGACGGATTCCTCCGAGGCGTCAGCGGATCCCAAGCAGGGTGCGGAATGGCTGAACCGCCCCGGGATCGAGATGGGGCCTCAAGGGACTGCTGCCCTACCCATGGCAACGCTCAGCTCTCAACTTCCCCCCTCCCTCCGCACCGCCCAGCGCAGCTTGGCGGAGGTCGACCGGGGGTTCGCGCGCTGCTCCTCCGGGCCTGCCCGGATCACCTCGTCGGCGATGGCGCTGTAGATCCCCTGGTCCAGTCCTGCCCGGAAGGCCTGCTTCACCCGCCGATCCTCGCCGCTGTGGAACGTCAACACCGCCACGCGTCCACCCGGACCCAGACAGCCCGGCAGGAGACGCAGCCACGCGTCGAGTCCACCAAACTCATCGTTCACAACGATGCGGATCGCCTGGAAGACCCGTCGCACCGAGAGGTCCTGGTCCTCCTTCGATCGCTCCGGCAACAGATTGCGGATCAACCCGGCGAGTTGGCGGGTCCGGGTGATGGGTTCCAGGGCGCGGCGTCGGACCAGTCCCCGGGCCAGAATAGCGGCATGAGGTTCGTCGGCGCCCGATAGGAGGGCACTCTCGAGGTCGGCTTCGGTGGCCGTCGCGATCCACTGGGCGGCAGACGGGGATCGCTGGGGATTCATGCGCAGGTCCAGGGGGCCATCCTGTTTGTAGGTGAACCCCCGCTGCGGGTCGTCGAGCTGCATCGAGCTGACCCCGAGGTCGGCGAGGATCACGTCTGCGGTGCCCCAGCCCAGTTCGCCGAGGACCTTGGCCATGCCCGCGTAGTTGGATCGGCGGGCGACGAACGAGCTGTCGCCGAAGCCCAGGGCCCGGATGCGCGCCTCGGTTTTGGGCAGCTCGATCGGATCCACATCCAACCCGAGCAGCCTTCCCGACGCCCCGTCTGCCGTGACCCTCTCCAGCAACCGACGCGTGTGGCCGCCAAACCCGAGGGTGCAGTCCACGACAGTCTCCCCGGGCTTGGGATCCAGCACGCCCAGGATTTCCTCCACGAGGATCGGTCGATGGCTTCCTGCAAGGGTCTTGCCGGAAGCCTCGATCTTCGCCGCGTCCGAGGAGTAGCGCGTCGGGTCGTGCTCCTTGTAGCGGTCCTCGAATCGACGCGGGTTCCGTCCGGAATACCGGGGGCGTCGACGCGGTCGGGGTGCCTCTGTAGCTCCAAGGGTAGTTCCCTCCGGTGTCGGCGTTGGGCTGGAGGCTTCAGGGGAATCTGGGTTCGGTTCAGAGGTCATCTCCGGATGAGGTGAGGTGGGACATCGATCGGTGGAAGAGCCCGGCAGACCGTGTCGCGTCGATGCTGTCCACGGGCCCGGAGAATCGCCTGAAGGACAGGTCCAACGCCATCGGTATGTCCGAGACAAAGAAGAGTAGGGCTTCAAAAAATAAAAACAGAACATTGCTTAAACACAACGATTCAATATCATTGGCAACAGAAACGACAACCTCATCCGAGCTGCTTGAAACCGGTGGAGTGCTGAGCAGGGCTGGTGGGGTCGGTTGATCGACGAGTCCATGATCCACAATCGACTGAACCTTTATCGGACGGAGCGCGGCCTGAGCCGCAAGGAGCTGGCGGAGCGTGTGGATGTGAATCCGCAGACCATTGGGTTCCTGGAACGGGGCGACTACAACCCGAGCGTCGAGTTGGCATTGCGTCTGGCCCGGGTCTTCGAGGTGCCTGTCGAGGCTTTGTTCTCCCTGGATCCATTTCCCTCGCTGGCGTCCCAGTTGGCGACCGTGGCGGCTCCGGCGCCGGCGGTCGGCCCGCATTCCGTTCCGGGACTGCTCGGTCACCTGTTGAACCCCGCTCCGGCATCATGAAACTCCCCACCCACTATTTCCGGTTCTCCGCTTCGACCACCCTGAGGCTTTCAACTCTGGCGATCGTGGGACTCTGGGGCTGGTTCCTGGCCAAGTTTTTCCTTCGAGACGACCGGCCCGGGCTCCTGGCGCTCCTTGGGGTCTGTCTGCTGGGGGGCACACTCCTTTCGGTGCTGATGTTTGTGAGCTCGTACAGCTTCGTCGCCAATGCCCCGGAGGATCAGATCGATGAACGGGAGTTGACTCTCCGCAACCGTGCCTACTTCAGGACCGTCCAATACGTGGTGGTCTGCCTCATCCTCGGGCTCTTCGGTACCGAGATCGCGGAGCACCGTGGAATCCACCTTGGGCCGAACGTGTTCCAGAATTTCCTCCTGTGCCTCATGATCACCACCCTGATCGTGCCGTCGTGGCTCCTGGCCCGATGGGACGCTGCTGCTGAGGAGGAGGTGTCGAGGTGGCCGGGTGGCTCTGAAAAAACCTGAAACCGTGCCGGCGGGTCCCGTGTTGTTGCCGTTGAAGTCGTCGGCTCCAGGAATCACAGGGGGGCAGAATGACAGTCTGGAAGACATCCACGGCCGGTTTCCGGTCGGCACCGTGAGTGCGCTCAGGACGCTTGGTTGGCGTTCCGGGGGGACGGGTGTTCTTGCAACTGGCCGCCCTGTGATTCCCGGAGCAGTTGACCCAAACGTCAGAAGAATGGTCCTGCAGCCTCCCCTCCGGACCTCCCGGAGAAATCCACGGCATCTCCCTGCACCTGATTTCAAATGACCCCGAGTCCGACCGCCGCCATGCCGTCCACACCCTCCTCCCCGGGACAGGTCTCCCTGGTCCTCGATCAGGTCACCCACGTCTACCCCTCGGGTGTCCGGGCCCTGTCCGAGACCAGCCTCGAGATCCCGACCGGCATGTTTGGACTGCTGGGTCCGAACGGGGCGGGGAAGTCCACCCTGATGCGGTGCGTGGCCACCCTCCAGACACCGACATCCGGGAGCATCCGGTTCGGGGATGTCGACGTCCTGACCCAGCCGGAAGTCCTGCGATCAACCCTCGGGTATCTGCCCCAGGACTTCGGCGTCTATCCCCGGGTCTCGGCGCTCGAGCTCCTCGATCATCTCGCCGTGCTCAAGGGGATCCATCAGCGAGGGGAGCGACGTGAGCTGGTGGAGCGACTCCTCCAGCAGGTGAACCTCTGGGAGGTCCGGAAACGTCCCGTGGCGGGGTACTCCGGCGGGATGCGGCAGCGGTTCGGGATCGCCCAGGCGCTCATCGGTTCTCCGCGGCTCGTGATCGTCGACGAGCCCACCGCGGGCCTGGACCCCGAGGAGCGCAACCGCTTCAACAACCTCCTCGCGGAGATCGGCCAGAACGTGGTCGTGATCCTGTCGACCCACATCGTCGATGACGTCGCCGACCTCTGTCCGCGGATGGCCATCATCCACGCGGGCGAGATCGTCCTGCAGGGTTCCCCCAACGAGCTGGTGAAGACCCTTGCGGGCCGGGTGTGGCGCCGGGAGATCGACAAGGCCGACCTGCCAAGATGGCGTCAGAGCCACGAGGTCATCACACACCGGTTCCGGGCAGGCCGCACCGTGATCCATGTGCTTTCCGAATCGAGGCCCGACGACGGGTTCGAGCCGATCGAGGGATCCCTGGAGGACCTCTACTTCGCCACGCTGGCATCCCGGCGCAAACCCATCGCCTGAAGGCCTGCCATGATGCTCCGCGAACTTGTCCGCTTCGAACTCCGCCACCAGGTGCGGTCGCCGCTGTTCCTGGTGTCGTTCGCCCTGTTCTTCCTCCTCACGTTCGGTGCGACCACGCTCGACGAGATCCAGATCGGAAGCGGCGGCAACGTGCTGAAGAACTCCCCGTTCGCGATCGTTCAGACGGTCGCGATCATGAACCTGTTCGCCCTGTTCGTGGTGACCGCATTCGTTGCGAACGCCGTGATCCGGGATGACGAGACCGGCTTCGCCCCGATCCTCCGGTCGACCCGGGTGCGGAAGACCGACTACCTGGTCGGTCGGTTCCTGGGTGCCAGCTTCGTGTCGGCCCTCGTCTGCCTCGCCATCCCGCTCGGGATCCTCGTGGGCAGTGCCATGCCCTGGCAGGATCCAGAGAAGATCGGTCCGCTGGCGCTCCACCACTACGGATATGCCGTCGCGGTCTTCGGAATCCCCACCCAGTTGGCCATCGGCGCCTGTTTCTTCGCCCTCGCGACGGCGACGCGATCGATGATGTGGACCTATGTCGGCCTGGTGGGATTCCTCGTGGCCTACACGGTGAGCCGGATCCTCCTGAGGTCGGATGACCAGAATGAGACCGTGTCCGTCCTCATGGATCCGTTCGGCCTCGCAGCGCTGGGCAAGAGCACCCGATACTGGACTGCCACAGACCGAAACCGGCTACTTCCCCCACTGGACGGACTCCTGCTGCAGAACCGGTTGCTGTGGTTGGCGATGGGAGCCGCCGCCGTCGCGCTCTCGCTCCGGATCTTCCGGGTCGAGGCACGGGGACGGCGGGCTTCCGACCCCGCCACCAAGGCCGATGCAGCGTCGGTTCCGGGCCGTGCGCCGGTGTCCTCCCTGGCATCGATCCCACGTGTGCCGGTGGCGGGCGGACCGTCGGGGTGGAGCCAGTTCATGGCCCTGACGCGGTTCGATCTCGCGTTCGTGTTCCGGAGTCCTGCGTTCTTCGTGCTGATGGCGCTCGGGGTGTTCAACGCCGTGGGTGGGATGAGCGGCGTGGTGGATTTCCGGGGCACGGCGTCCCTTCCGGTCACCCGGGCGGTCGTCGAGGCCCTGACCGGTGCGTTCACCCTGTTCCCGGTCATCATCGCGGTCTACTACGGCGGTGAGCTGGTGTGGCGCGACCGTGAGGCGCGGATCCATGAGATCGTCGACGCGTGTCCGGCCCCCAACTGGGCGTTCCTCCTCCCGAAGGTCCTCGCCATCGCCCTCGTGCTGGCCGGGACGTTCGTCGTCGCGGTCCTGACCGGTGCGGGTTTCCAGATCTTCCATGGCTACCAGCGGTTTGAATGGATGGCCTATCTCCTCTGGTTCGTCGTGCCGACCTGGATCAGCACCACCCAGATCGCGGTCCTTTCGGTGACGGTCCAGTCCCTCGTCCCGACCAAGCCGCTCGGATGGGCGGTGATGCTGATGTACCTCGTCGCGGAGGCGTCCCTCGGTACCCTCGGGTTCCAGCACACACTCTACAACTTCGGCGAGACGGCTGTCGTGCCGCTGTCGGACATGAACGGCATGGGTCACTTCTGGATCGGGCCCATGTGGCAGCGTGCCTACTGGACCAGCTTCTGCGTGATGCTGCTGGCGTTGGTTCACGTGCTGCGCATCCGCGGTGTCGACCTCCGGTGGCGTCCCCGGCTACAGCGGGCTCCGGGCCGCCTCCGCGGCACGACGGCCGGAATCCTGGGTGCAGCGGTCGCGATCTGGATCGGCCTGGGGTCCTGGATCTTCGTCAACACCAACATCCGGAACACCTACCGCCCCTCGACCGAGGCCGAGAAGCTGAGCGCAGAGGCGGAGAGGGTCCTCCTGCCGTTCGAGAACGTCCCCCAGCCCAGCATCCGGCACGTCGAGCTCGACGTGGACATCCAACCCGCCGGGATCCGGACCGTCACCCGCGGGCGATATCAGCTGGAGAACCGTCACCCGGTCCCGGTGGACACGCTGCATGTCGACACCCCGAGCGATCTGAAGATCCAGAGGCTGGAGATCGAGGGCGGGCGGATCGAACAGGAGATGCCACGCTTCGGGCATCGGATCCTCAAGCTGGAACCTCCCATGAAGGCCGGGGAGCAGCGCGATCTCCGCTTCGAGACGATCCTGGAGGAACGCGGGTTCGCGAACCGGTCGCCCCAGACCGCGGTGGTGGGCAATGGGACCTTCCTCAACAACTCCGCCATCGCCCCGAGCCTCGGGGTGTCCCGCGACGCCTTCCTCAAGGACCGGTCCCGCCGTCGCAAACAGGGGCTGCCACCGGAGCTGCGTCCTCCGGCGCTCGAGGACCGGTCGGCCAATGCCCACCACTACCTCCGGCACGACAGCGACTGGGTCACGGCGGTGCTCACGGTCACGACCGATGCCGACCAGCTCCCGATCGCCCCGGGACGGCTCGACCAGGAGGAGGTCCGGGAGGGACGCCGCACCCGGGTCTTCCGGAACGAAGTGCCGATCCAGAATTTCTTCTCGATCCAGTCCGGACGCTATGCGGTGCAGTCGGAGACCTGGACCCCTCCCGGTGGGCCACCCGTCCAGCTGGCCGTCTACCACCACCCGCCCCACACGAACAACGTGCCGCGGATGCTGGCGGCGATGAAGGCGTCGCTCGAGGTCTTCAACGAGCGGCTCTCGCCCTACCAGTTCGACCAGTTCCGGATCCTCGAATTCCCCGCCTACGCCTCGTTCGCCCAGTCGTTTGCCAACACGGTGCCGTACTCGGAGGCGATCGGGTTCATCCAGGACTTCGACGACACCGAGGGGGACCGGAAGATCGACCAGGTGACCTTCGTGACGGCGCACGAGATCGCCCACCAATGGTGGGCCCACCAGGTGATCGGGGCCGACAAGCAGGGGTCGACCCTGCTCTCGGAGACCTTTGCCCAGTACTCGGCGCTGCTGGTGATGGAGAAGCTCTATGGCCGGGAGCAGATCCGGAAGTTCCTCAAGAACGAGCTCGATTCCTATCTGCGCTCGCGGGGCTCGGAGTCGGTCGAGGAGACCTCGTTGGCCCGGGTGGAGGACCAGGCCTACATCCACTACAACAAGGGCGCCCTGGTGATGTGGTGGCTCAAGGAGGTGCTGGGGGAGGATACCGTGAACCGCAGCCTCCGCCGTCTGCTGAAGGCATTCGCCTTCAAGTCGGCCCCGTATCCCGATGCGCTCGACTTCCTGCGCATCCTCCGCGAGGAGGCGGGACCGGCGCACGACGGGCTGATCACGGACCTGTTCGAACGCATCACCCTGTATGACCTGAACGCCACTTCCGCCCGGGCCACGAAGCGTTTGGATGGGCGCTACGATCTGGTGCTGACGGTGGAGGCGAGGAAGCTCTATGCGGATGGGCAGGGGGAGGAGAAGGAGGCACCGCTGGAGGAACCCTTCGAGATCGGCGCGTTCCGGATTCGCCCCGGGGAGAAGGGGTTTGTCCGCGACTCTGTCCTGTCGCTGGAACGTCGGCCCCTCAAGTCGGGCATCCAGGAGATCCGATGGATTGCGGATGAGGCCCCGGCGTTTGTGGGGGTTGATCCGTTCCACTACCGGATTGATCGGAACACCCGGGACAACCTCAAGGAGGTCGTGATCGAGGGAGACTGAGTCGCGGATCGGATCGCGACGGGGAGGGATGGGTTGCGGTGGGGTCCGGGTTCACGGAAGCTGAGGCGTACATCCGAGACGCTTTCCATGACCGCCACGACCCAGGAACTGCTGGCCTCGACCCTGTTTGGTCTGGCCGTCCTCCACACTTTCGCGGTGAAGCGCTTCGCGCGGTGGGCGCATCGCTATCCGGAGGGTTCGTTCCAGGAGAACGTCCTGCACTTCCTCGCGGAGACCGAGGTCGTGTTCGGTCTCTGGGCGGCGGCGTTGTTCGGGGGCCTGGCTGTCCTGCGGGGCTCGATCCATGCGGCGGTGGAGTACATCGATGGCCTGGACTTCCGGGAGCCCAAGTTCGTCCTCGCCGTGATGGTGGTCGCCGCCACCCGGCCGGTGGTCCGGCTCGCGGAATCCGCAATCGCGGGCATCGCGAGACTCCTGCCCTGCCAGGAGAGCCTCGCGTTCTACATTGCAGCCCTCTCCTTCGGTACCCTCCTGGGTTCCTTCATCACGGAGCCGGCCGCCATGACCCTCCTGGCCATCCTGCTCAAGCAGCGCTACTTCGACCGCGGGATTAGCCCCAGGCTCGCCTATGCGACGTTGGGACTGCTGTTCGTGAACATCTCGATCGGCGGGACGCTGACCCATTTCGCGGCACCGCCGGTCCTGATGGTCGCGTCCAAGTGGAATTGGGACACCGGGTTCATGATCTCGACCTTTGGTTGGCGGGCCGCGGCCAGCTGCATCGTGTCGACTGCGATCGTCGCCGGGATCTTCCGCAGGGAACTGGCGGCGATCGAGCCGTTGTCCGAGGGGCGTGACTCCCTCCCGTGGTGGATGACTGCCACGCATGTGGGGTTCCTCGCTCTGGTGGTGGCGTTCGCGCACCATCCTGACGTGTTGTTCGGGGTCCTGATGATCTTCCTCGGGTTCGTGACCGCCACGCGGGAGTATCAGGACGAGCTCAAGCTCCGGGAGGGATTGCTGGTCGGGTTTTTCCTGTCGGGACTGGTCACGCTGGGGTCGCTCCAGTCGTGGTGGCTCCGGCCGCTCATCTCGGGACTCGATGGCGGGTCGCTGTACTTCGGGGCGACGGCGCTGACGGCGATCACCGACAACGCGGCGCTGACGTATCTCGGGTCGCTCGTGGAGGGTATCTCGCCCGAGCTCAAGTATGCCCTGGTCTCCGGGGCGGTCACGGGGGGCGGACTGACGGTCATCGCCAACGCCCCGAATCCGGCGGGCGTGGGAATCCTCCAGGGCTCGAAGGTGTTCGCGGGCGAGGGGATCAGTCCCCTGGGTCTCTTCCTCGGGGCCCTGATGCCGACGGCGATGGCGATCCTGTTCTTCTGGGGCATCGGCTGATCGGGTGGAATCCTGGTCCGTCGCTCGGCGGAGACCCGGCTGGCCTCTCCAGTTGGAGGAAAACCATTGCGCCGGTGTGGCCGGGTCGGGGATTTTGTCCCTCTTCTATGGCCGCCAAGAACTACCGGTTCGTCTCTGATCTCTGGAAAGAAGCCGAAGCCGCCGCCCTCCAGGGTGTCGACCGCCTCGTCTACCGCTCGAACTGCCTGGGCAAGGACCAGCGCATCACGAACACGGGGGGTGGCAACACCTCCTCGAAAATCCGCGAGAAGGACCCACTGACCGGCGGGGAAGTCGAGGTGCTCTGGGTGAAGGGATCGGGTGGCGATCTGCGGACCAGCACCCGCGAGAACTTTTCGTCGCTCTACCAGGACAAGCTGATCGCTCTGCAGCCGCTCTACCAGACGCGCGCCGATAAGGGGCTCAAGTCCCCAGCCGAGGACGATATGGTGGGCATGTACACGCACACCACCTTCAACCTCAACCCCCGGGCCAGTTCGATCGACACCCCGCTGCACAGCTTCATCCCAGCGCGGTTCGTCGACCACATGCACCCCAACGCGATCATCGCGATCGCGGCGACGTCCCGGTGCCAGGAGCTCACCCGCGAGATTTTCGGCGAGGAGATGGACTACGTGCCGTGGATGCGACCCGGATTCGAGCTCGGGCTCGCCATGCAGGAGATCTGCCGCAAGAACCCGAAGGCCAAGGCCATCATGATGGGCCAGCATGGCTTCATCTCCTGGTCCGATGACGACCAGGAATGCTATTACCGGACCCTCGACTACATCGAGAAGGCCTCGGTCTATCTCGAGTCCCGCTACGAGGCCAAGGGCGGGCATGCCACCGCCTTCGGGGGTCCCCGGGTCCAGTCGCTCGCGCCCGAGAAGCGCCAGGAGGTGTTCGCGGCCATCCTGCCTTGGCTTCGCGGTCAGGTGAGCCAGCAGCGTCGCCTCATCGGCACCGTGCAGGACGACGACAAGATCCTCCGCTTCGTGAATTCCAAGGACGCGGCCCGGCTCGCCGAGCTTGGAACCAGCTGCCCCGACCACTTCCTCCGGACCAAGATCAAGCCGCTGTACGTCGACTGGAACCCGCAGACGGAGTCGGTCGCCGACCTCAAGGCCAAGCTGGCCGCCGGCCTCACCCAGTACCGGAAGGACTACGCCGCGTACTACGCCGCCTGCAAGCGGTCGAACTCCCCGGCCATGCGGGATCCGAACCCGACGGTCGTCCTCATCCCGGGCCTCGGCATGGTCGCCTGGGGCAAGGACAAGTCGGAGAGCCGCGTGACCGCGGAGTTCTACAACTGCGCGGTCGAGGTGATGCGCGGCGCCGAGGCGATGGACCGCTACATTGCCCTGCCGGCCCAGGAGGCGTTCGACATCGAATACTGGCTCCTGGAGGAGGCGAAGCTCCGTCGCATGCCCCCCGAGAAGGAGCTCGCACGCCAGGTGATCGTGGTCATCGGTGCCGGATCCGGCATCGGACGCGAGACTGCCCTCCGGCTCTCCAAGGAGGGCGCGCAGATCGTCTGTGTCGACATGAAGCTGGAGACCGCCGAGGCCACAGCCACGGAGATCACGGCCAAGCTGGGGCAGGGGATTGGCGTGGCGGGGACCGGGATCAGCGGGTGCGGTCCTGCGATCGGCCTGGCCTGCAACATCACCGACCGGGCCAGCGTCCGGGCCATGCTCGACCAGGTCGCCCTCGCCTACGGTGGGTTTGATTCCATCTGTGTCACGGCCGGTGTCTTCTGGCCGAGCGATACCACCGGGCACATCCCGGACGACAAGTGGGCGGTCACGTTCTCGGTCAACGTCACGGGCAGCTACATCGTCGGAGACGAGGCGGCCCGGACCTGGAAGGAACAGGGGCTCCGCGGCAACCTGGTGCTCACCACCTCTGCCAATGCGGTCGTGGCCAAGAAGGGCAGCGTCGCCTACGACACCTCCAAGGCCGCCGCCAACCACCTCGTCCGTGAGATGGCCATCGAACTGGCACCGCTCGTCCGGGTGAACGGCGTGGCTCCGGCCACGGTCGTGCAGGGTTCTGCGATGTTCCCGAGGGACCGGGTGATCGGTTCGCTCGCCAAGTACCAGATCCCGTATACCGACGACGAGGCGACGGAGTCGTTGGTCCGCAAGCTGGCGCAGTTCTATGCGGATCGGACCCTGACCAAGTCCCCGATCACGCCGGCGGACCAGGCCGAGGCGTACTTCCTCCTGGTGAGCAGCCGGCTGAGCAAGACCACCGGGCAGGTCATCACGGTCGACGGCGGCCTCCACGAGGCGTTCCTGCGCTGAGGCGAGAGCCCCAGGTCGAGATGTTGGACACGGGGTGGGGGCTGGGAGTTCGTTCCCGGACCTCACCCCGGCTCATTTTCGGGTCCGGTCTGCGCCAGAGGGGGCCCCCTTCGTCCGACTTGGCGTATCGCGACCGGACTAGGGGAGTTGCGGAGGTCTCCCCGGTGGTTTTCCTGATGGGAAGCATGCTTCCCCGCTGGCATCCTGCCGGTCCAGAACCATAGTCCATTCATGTACCTGAGAGCGCTCTACCTACTCGCCCTCCTGCCGCTCTGGATCCGAGCCGCGGATCCTGCTTCCCCCGCCCCGTCGGGGACTGCTGACCCGGGCACCGCGCTTGTGTCCGCGAAGTACACCAACTCGCTGACGCTCCAGCCCAAGGAGGAGTTCGGTCAGGTGGCCAAGACATTCGCCTGGGCCCTCCAGCGGACCCACTACACCCGCAACCGGTTCGACGACACCATCTCGGGCAAGTTCTTCGACCGCTATCTCGAGGTGCTCGATCCCCAGAGGGTCTACTTCCTCCAGTCGGACTACGATGGGTTCGCCCCGTTGCGGACCGAGCTCGACAACCTCACGGTCCAGTACGGCAACGTCCAGCCAGCGTTCGACATCTTCAACCGCTTCATGGAGCGGTTCGATCAGCAGTACGCCTTCGTCACCGAATACCTGAAGACGAACCGGTTCACCTTCGAGACCGACGAGAAGTTCGTCCTGGACCGCAAGGACGGAGCTCGACCCAAGGACCTCGAGGAAGCCCGGAAGCTGTGGCGGGACCGCGTGCGTTCCGAGTACCTCGCGGAGAAGCTCACCGTGGGGGACCGGGAGGAGCTCCTTTCGCGTTTTCGGACGAATGTGTTGTCCGGCAACTGGGACCAGTTGACCCGGTATCTCACGAACAAGTTCAGTCCCGAAAAGTCGGCGGAGCTGACGGAATTCGCGAAGACCCAGCATCAGGAGGCCAAGCAGGGCAAGGGGAAGAACTCCTCCGGCAAGGCGCTGGCCGAAAAGGTGGTCTCCAAGGTGGATGCCCGCCTGGCGGCCGACACCCACGACGAGATCGTGAAGAAGCTGATGCGCCGCTACAACCGGACGCTCCGGAACGTGAAGCAGTTCGATGCGGACGAGGTGATCCAGTTCTACCTCAGTGCCTTGGGACACGCCTACGACCCGCACACCGACTACTTCGGCAAGCAGCAGCTCGACAGTTTCTCCATCAATATGAACCTGTCGCTCTTCGGCATCGGGGCGACCCTTCAGAGCGACGATGGCTACACGGTCATCCGGTCCCTCGTGGCCGGGGCGCCCGCGGAGATGAGCAAGCAGATCAAGGTCAACGACCGGATCGTCAGCGTGGCCCAGGGCGATGGGGATTTCGTCGACGTCCGGGACGAGAAGCTTTCCAAGGTGGTCGAGCAGATCCGGGGTCCCAAGGGAACCAAGGTCCGCCTCGAGATCATCCCCGCCGGGGCCGACCTCTCCGTCCGCAAGATCGTCTCCCTGGTCCGGGACGAGGTTAAGCTCGAGGACTCGGAGGCGAAGGCGAAGCTCATCGAGCTGACCAGCGACGGGAAGACCAACCGGATCGGCGTCATCGACCTCCCATCGTTCTACGCCAACTTCCCCGTCGGCGGCCGTCGGGGATCCGGCAAGACCACCACCGGGGACGTGTCCCGCCTCGTGAAGAAGCTCGTGTCCGAGGGAGCCCAGGGGATCGTGCTCGACCTCCGTCGCAACGGAGGTGGGTCCCTCGAGGAGGCCATCAATCTCACCGGTCTCTTCATCAAGGCGGGTCCCGTGGTGCAGGTCCGCAACTTCGACGGCCGGGTCAACGTGGATTCCTCCTCGGAGGACCAGGCGGCCTATGACGGACCGATGGTGGTCCTCACCAGCCGGTTCAGCGCCAGCGCGAGCGAAATCCTTGCGGGTGCCCTCCAGGACCACGACCGGGCGGTGATCGTCGGGGACTCCTCCACGCATGGAAAAGGCACGGTGCAGACCGTCCAGGAGCTCGGGTCGCTGCTCAACGGCCTCAAGGACGCCGGAGCGGCCAAGGTGACCATCCGGAAGTTCTACCGTCCCAATGGCTCCAGCACCCAGCTCAAGGGCGTCGTGCCCGACATCATCCTTCCCAGCGTCGAGAACCACATGGACGTCGGGGAATCCTCCCTCGAGAACGCCCTGTCCTGGGACACGATCGAGTCCTCCAAGTTCTCGAAGGACGGCGAGATCAGCCGGGTGGTGACGGATCTCCGGAAACGCTCCGAGGAGCGGGTGGCTCGTGATCGGGACTTCGACTACGTCCGCGAGGACTCCGAGCGGTATCGCAAGATCAAGGAGGACAAGATGGTCTCCCTGAACGAGGCCGTCCGCCGCAAGGAGATCTCCGAGAACAAGGCCCGTGCAGAGGCCCGGAAGAAGGAGCAGGCCGACCGCAAGTCCAGCCTCCCGACCATGTGGGAGATCACCCTCAAGGTGGCCGACCAACCCGGTCTTCCACCCGCGATGACGAATTCCGCCTCGCTGTCCAAGAACGCTGGACGTGCGGCTGAGGAGGAGGTTGCCAAGGCGGCGGATGCTGGACCTGCCGGGGATGAGGACGACGCGGATGCACCGGCTCCGACCCCGGTGGATCCCCAGCTCAACGAGGCCGAACGCATCCTGCTGGACCTGATCCGACTCAATCCCCGCCGGACGATGTCGGTGAAGAAGGACTGAGGCCCGGACGCCCCATCGGGGCGGTCACATCGCGAACTGGACCAGCCGTTCCTGC
>JBDLQQ010000151.1:0-5689 GCA_039800465.1 Verrucomicrobiota bacterium | reverse complement strand
GGGCGGGCACCCCCCCGGAAAGGAGGAGGGTCCCGGGAGTCGCGGACGGGAGCGCGACCCGGGGCATCTCGGATGGGACGTTCGGGCCCATCCTGTATGGAAGGGCGTCCTGGACCTGGACGACCCGGACCGAAGCGACCCGGGGGCCGACCCGGACCCGGTCGGGAACCAGGACGCGGCGGATAGGGACGCCGAGGACCACCAGGCCTGGGCGGACGCCCCGCATCCGCCTTCTCGAATCGCATCCCACCATCGGGCGTGAACGTGAAGCGCTTGGGCCATGGCTCACCCCGCTTGGGTGGACGGCGGCCGCCGGTTTCGGAATCACTGGGAGGACGATCACTCATGGCTTCGAAAGTGTTGGGGTCGGGGTCATCCGGTTCAGGTGCACGCGGGCCACCTGCCCCATGTAGTCGCGCGTCCCCGACAGGGCAACGGCCTTCCGGAGATGCTCCCGGGCCGAGTCGGGACGCCCGAGGAGATCGTCATACAGGCCGAGGTAGAGATGGGCATAGAAGCGGGCCTGCCGTTTCTCCCGAGGGTCCTCGGTGGCGGATTCCGCGGCCTCGAGGACCTCCGACTCGGGAGCCTCCCCCTTGAACAGCTCGTGGATCTCCGCCATCGGAACCCGACTGTCGCCACTGATGTCCATGTAGGCCTTCACGGCCGCATTGGTTCCCTCCTGCCGGGCGACGCAGAGGAAATGCCAGACCGCGTTCTCGACATCGTTCGAATTGACCGCTCGGTGGGCTTCGAACTGCTTCCTGCCGTCGGCATAGCGGCGTCCGTAGTAGAGGGCGATGCCCCGCTGCCAGTTGTAGGGCACGAGTTCCGGACTGAGCTCGTTGGCCCGGTCGAAGTCCTGCAGACACTCGGCGATCTGCCCCATCTTGAACCTCTCCATCCCACGATCCTGGTGCAGCATCGCCGACTTCGGATTCAGTCGGATCCCCTCGGTGAGATCGGTCACGGCCCCTGAGGAGTCCCCCGACAATGACCGGAGCTGCGCCCTCAGGTTCCAGAGGCGCGGCTCCTGGGATTGGGTCCGGATGGCATCGCTGACCAGTGCGATGGCATTGGTCATCTGGCCCGCCTTGACCGCCTCGAGAGCCTTCTGCCGGACCGCCAACGTAGGGTCGGCCTCCTGGGCCCGCACCAGCGCAAGGCCCACCAGCAATCCCATGATCCAACGCACGGACATAAGCCAATAGCAGAGGCCACCGGAGGGCCGGAGCGCGAGATATTTCTGGGAAGACGACACGGACCCTGGACAGGGCGCGGGCAACAACATGCACCGATGGAGCCCCAGAGCTCCGCCCGCCACCCGGACTCAGGATGCGTCCGAGGGCCTCGGGGTCTCCGACCATCGGGCCATCAGCCAGAGGAGATCGCTCAGACGGTTCAGGAAGACGACAATCTCATCATTCCGGAGCTGGCCAGCCTCATGGAGGGCCACGACGCGCCGCTCAGCCCGACGGCAGGTGGTGCGGGCCACATCGAGGGTGGCCGCCACCAGATTGGCGCCCGGTGTCGCCCATCCGCTGTAGGAAATGGCCTGGGCCTCCAGGTCGACCACCATGCCATCCAGCTTCCCCACGTGATCCGCAGTCACCAGCTTGAACCCACCCTTCACATAACGCTCGAGATCCTCGACACCCGTCGCCAACTCACCCATGAGGACCACCAGATCCCCCTGGATCGAGAGGATCCGCTCCGACAGGAAAAGGGGGGTACCAGCGGCCTTCACCATTCCAAGGGCCGCGTTCAGCTCATCCACCGTACCATATGCCTCCACCCGTGGATGGGCCTTGGAGATCCGTCGGTTATACATCAGACCGGTGTGACCGGCATCCCCCGTCCGCGTGACAATGCTCGCCATTTGAATGCTAAACGTGGCGTCGTTCGAACGCCATGCAATGAACGATGTTCAGGAATCTGATGTGGAGGGATTCGAGCCCCCGGCCTACGGACCGCGTCCTATGAGATCCTGGAACACCGGCAACCGCCGCAGCTCCTCCGGGGAACGCCCCGACTCCCGGAGCTGACGGAGCCCCAGCGCGGCATGACGCTTGGCCAGGCGGACGCCCTTCTCATCGGTCATGAGGGGTCCATGATGGAAGTCCGGTGCCGTCAGGCCCAACGCCCGGTAGAGCAACAGCTGACGAGCGGTCGAGAGCAGCAGATCCTCGCCGCGAACCACCTCGGTGATCCGCATCGCGGCGTCATCCACCACACAGGCCAACTGGTACCCCGGGACGCCATCCTGCCGCCAGACCACGAAGTCGCCGAAATCCCGGCCCCCGATCCACTCGACCGCCCCCCGACAGCGGTCGACAAAGCCAATGCGCTCCCCATCCGGCACACGAAACCGCCACGTGACACCCAGGGTCGCCGGCCCCCGATCCGCCACCCGTTCCCGACAAGTCCCCGGATAGACAGGCTCCTCATCCGCTGCATGCGGAGCCTGGATCGCCGAAAGGATGTCCTTCCGGGAGCACCGGCAGGGAAACAGGAATCCCCGCTCCACCAGGTTCGCGAGGGCCTCGGCATACCGGTCCATCCGGGCGCTTTGGGAATACGGGCCGAACGCCCCCCCGCAGTCCGGCCCCTCGGACCACGAGAACCCGAACCACCGGAGATCCTCGAGGGCGCCGTCGACGAATTCGGGACGAGACCGGGATCGATCCAGGTCGTCCATGCGCAGGATCAGCTCGCCCCCGTGCATCCGGGCCCTCTCCGCGGCCGCCCAGAAGGTCAGTGCATGCCCGAGATGAAGGTAGCCCGTGGGGGACGGTGCCAGTCTGCCGCGATAGGCCATCGGCAACCCCCTCAGTCCCCGGGTCCAAAGTCCCGAAGCCAGTCGCTGAACCGTGGGAGGGATCGCCCCAGCAACCTCTCAGCCCGGCGACAGTCCAATGTGACATCGGCAGCCCGCGGGGGTCCCTGATAGTCGCGCACCGAGGTGGCCTCCCGACGTGTGTCCAGATCGGGATGACGGCCCGCGATCAGACTCCCCAACTCCCATCGGGAAAGCCGCTCACCCCCGGCGACATGGAGAGTGCCGGAGACCTCCATCGCCAACAGGTCGAGGACGGCCCGGGCGGTCTCGGCCGCCGCAATCGGCGTCCGGTACTCGTCGGTGAACAGCCTCAGGGTCCTGCCCGATTTCCAGGCCTGCACCATCTCCTCGTTGAACGCCCGGTCCGCCGTGGGCGAGTGCCCGTAGTTGAGCGAGGTCCGGATGATGAGATGTCGGGATAGCCCCCGGACAGCCTCCTCAGCCTCGACCTTGGTCTCCCCGTAGACCGAGATCGGATCGGGTCTGGCGGACTCGTCGAGACCACCCCGATCCCCACGGAACACGAGATCGGTGGAGAGGAGGACGAACGGGATCCCAGTGCAGAGGGAGACCAGATGTCGGGTGACCCCGACATTGTGGAGCCGGGCACGGGCGGGGTCTGCCTGACAGGCCGGGGAGCGGCTCATCGCGGCGCAATGGATGACAGCCGAAGGCCGCTCCTCCGAGAACCGGCGTGCGACGGAGTCGAGGTCGGTCAACTCCATCCCGGGACGACCGATCCGGAGGACGCGGCACCGAGACCACCGGCGTTCCGCCTGGTCGCAGACATAGCGTCCGATGAGTCCGTGGCCCCCCGTGATCCAGAGCACGGGGGGCTCGAACGGAGAAAGGCCCGCCCCCGGGCTCACAGCTCGCGCAGGCGGACGTTGCGGAACATCACCGGGTCGTTGTGACCGGCGAAGCCGAAGTGCCCCCGGGAGCGCTCCTTGCCCGGATGGGGGGAGTTCGCGAGGTACTCCTTGATCTGGGAGAGGTCGGTGTCGAGGACGACGAATCCGTTGAGCTCCACCCGGATCTTCGAGCCCTTGACCGTGACCTCCTCGTAGTTCCATTCACCCGGAGGCCTCTGGAAGCCACGGGCGGCAGCAGCCATGCCGTAGGCCGAACCGTGGGCCTGACGAGGGTCGATCTTGGAGCTGGTGACCTTCTCGTAGTTGTCGTCGAGGACCTGGAGCTCGCACATGCCCTCGTAGGCGGTGTCGCCCTTGCCGGGATAGCGGATCGCCAGCCCGTTGTTGCCGCCGGGCGGCAGCTTGTACTCGAGGCGCACGACGAAATCGCCGTACTCCTTCTCCGTGTAGATCGTCCCGCCCTTGCCCGCCTTGCACATCACCGCGCCATCGACCACCTCGTAGTTGTCGAGGGGCCCGGCCCAGCCCTTGAGGTCCCGTCCGTTCAGGATCGGGGTGAATCCGGATTCACCGTCCTTGGAAAGAATCCGGTCGGCCTCGGCCGGGGGGATCTCCCGGACGAAGGCATTGCGCCACCGGATCTCACCACCATGGGTCTGGAGCTGGATCGGCCCCTTCACGGGCACGGGCAGCTTGCGGTCATAGAAGTTCTCCATCACCGCGTTCTTCACGACCTGCTTGCCATTGAGCCAGACACTCACCCGCGACCCGACCATCACGATGCGGAACTGGTTCCACTGTCCGAAGGGCTTGTCGGCCAGGACGAGGGGATCCTTGCCCGGGGCTCCCGGGGAGTTGTTCCACAGGGCACCCGAACCCTTGTCAGCCCCGATGTTGAACTTCTCCTTCTCCGTCGAATCCCAGATCTGCACCTGGGGCACGCCGCGCAGGTAGATGCCAGAATCCGCCTTGGGGACCGTCTTGTAGTCGATCAGGAGCTCGAAATCCCCGTAGTCCTTCTCAGTCGTCGCGTAGGCCCCAAGCCCATCGTTCACCAGTTCACCGTTCTCGAAATACCAGTGTGGCTTCCCGGTCTTGGGGTTCACCTCGAGCATCGAGGCGGTCCACTTGTCGACCTGCGCCTTCCGCTCGGCCTCCGGGAGCGACAGCAGCTTCCGATGGTCATAGGTGTCGCCACCACGGAATCCCGTCAGGTCCTTCCCGTTGAACAGGGAAGAGAACCCCTTGGGAGGAGTCTGGGCCGAAGCCGCATCGGAGGGGAACAACAGGACAAGGGCGGCCAACAAGGGAGCCCATGGGCGGGAGCTGGTGGGTTTCATGAGAGTGGTCCGGAAGCCTCTAAGCGGTCACCGCCCTCGGGTCAATTCAGGAGCTCAGCAAAAACGGCATCCGATGGACCCAACCCGTCCAGCACCCCAAACCAACGCGGATCCAGCACAGGATCCCTGTGGCGTTGCTTTTCGACACGATTCCCCTTTCATCCCACCCATGGGATTGGACAACGAGGGCAGGACGGGCGGGGCGCTGCCCGGTTCACGACGCGCCGGATCAAGGCCCCCGGGCAGCAGGTCCTCCAGTCGACGTACTTTCTCGGAAAAGGCGAAGGTGTGGTTCGATGAGATTCCGGATCGGATCGCGTCCCGCAAATTCAACCTCTATCAGGCCGCATTGATCCTCGTGGTGGCAGCTGTCTTCTATCGGTTCATCATCCCGATGTTCGATCGCGGGTTTGAATGACGACCGATTGAACGGTCACAGGCCGATCTGCCCGGACCCTTGTCAGGTTTCCCTCCAGGACCTTTGCTGGACGGGTGAGTTCACCCTCGCAATCCCGGGTTTCCGCCGATGAAGCCCTGACCCGACTCCGCAGTGGCATGCGGGTCTTCATCGGATCCGGCTGCGCGGCTCCGCAGACACTGATCCAGGCCCTGACCCGACGGGTTCCCGAGGTCTATGA
>JBDLQQ010000150.1:0-8866 GCA_039800465.1 Verrucomicrobiota bacterium | reverse complement strand
CATGGGAGGACGAGTCCTGTCCACACCCTCCGGACAGGACCAGTGCCGCCAGGAGCGGCAGGAACCTCGGGATCCACCAACCTCGATTCATGTCAGGACCTTCGGGGATCGGGAATGGGATTTCAACGCGGGGATTGCCCGCGACTCATCCCCGAATCCCAACTCTCGATTCCATGCGGGGCTCCTCGAGTCGGAGCGCATCTCCGTCAACAATCCAACGCACGGATCTCCCGATTGGCCTTGCGGAGCCGGGCAGAGAGGGACAGGGCCAGGTTGTGGAGGAGCGTGATCTTGGCCTGTGGGTGGGTACTCCCCAGACGCTCGAAATCCTCGATCTGCAGCAGGTCACAATCCACGTCCGTGTCCGCGATGACCTGCGCCGAACGGGGGGCGCGATCGAGCATGGCCATTTCCCCGAAGGCCATCCCGGCGGAGAAGGCCCCCAGACGCCGACGCCCCCCGCCGGCAACCGGGACAAACACGCTGACCGCACCCCGGGCGATGAAGAACACCTCGCCGGCGGGCGCACCGATGTCGACAAGGACCTCGCCCGCCCGGAACGAGCGCCGATGCAGGAGAGCCCGGATGGCAGCCCTGTCCCCGGCATCGACACCGGCAAACAGAGGGCACTCCAGCATCGGCTCTCCATGGACATCGGTCCGGGAGGGGATGTGTCGGACCAAGAAGCGTTCCTCGCACCATTCCAGGGCATGATCCGAATCCTCGAAGGCAAGGAAGCGTTCCTCGAAACCCTGCAGCATCCGTGCCTTCATAAAACGTCGCAGGTGCGGGAACCGGTGGGCTTGTGCGAAGACGACCGGCTTGCCCCTCGAGTGCAACAGGTCGATCAGGTCATGGAGCAGTCGGCATGCTGGTTCGTTGATACCCACGACATGTTTCAGGTCGAGCACCACAACCTCCGAGGCGGGTTCTGATGCGATGACGTCATGGACCACCACCTCCGCCGAGGAGAGGACCAGCTGCCCCTGGAGTTGGTACACGAGCACCCGATCTCCGTGCTCCTCGATGACACGGAGTTCCTCCGCGCCGCGAACCCGACTGGAGGCCACATCGCGACCGGTGAATTTGAGGCGGATGACGGATCGGACCTCGTTGGGATTGTTGAAAAGGTGGAAGTCGAAGTCCCGGGACAGGTCTTCACAGACCGCGAGTCCCCGGACGCTGTTGCCTCGGCTGTCGAGTCGCGGTGAAAAGACACCGACACCGAACTGACCTGGCAGCACAGCGATGATGCCCCCGGCCACACCACTCTTGGCGGGCATGCCGACCCGGTACAACCACTCCCCCGCGTAGTCGTACATGCCGCAGGAGCCCATCACGCTGAGCACGCTCTCGATGTACTCCCCCCGGATGGCACTCTTCCCCGTGATGGGGTTGATACCGCGATTTGCCAAGGTGGCCGCCATGATGCCCAGATGACGGCAGGTCACCGACACAGAGCACTGCTTGAAATACTGGTCCACAACGGGATCGGGTGGCTCCGTGAGGATGTCGAAGTTCCGGAGCATGTGCCCGATCCCCCGGTTGCGATGTCCGGTCTCGCTCTCGGATCGGTAGACAGCCTCATCGACCGTCAACGTCTCGCCGGCGAAGGTCGAGAGCATCCCAAGTACCCGCTGCCAACGAACCTCGTGGGTCCTGCCCGCCACCAGTCCGGCGGAGGCGATGGCCCCGGCATTGATCATCGGATTCTTGGGGCGGCCCGTCCCGGTCTCGAGGCTGATCGCGTTGAAGGCATCCCCCGTCGGTTCGACCCCCACCTTCTTGAGCACCTCAGCCCGGGTGTTGTCCTCGAGGGCCAGACCATAGACGAACGGTTTGGAGATCGATTGGATGGTGAAGGACTGTCGGGTCGATCCCACCTCGTACACATGCCCCCCCGTGGTCACGAGACAGATCCCGAACCAGTCGGGGTCCGCCTTCGCGAGCTCCGGGATATAGGTCGCCACCGCCCCATCCCGGAGCGGCAGATGCTGGGCGTGCAGTCCCTCCAGATAAGTCTGGAGCGGCGAGGAAAACGTCGGTTTGGAATTCATCGAATGAGGGGTCCCTGAATCCGCGGTGGTCAGGCCACTTCGGACTTATTCCCGAGGCCGCCAGAGACGCCTCGCCAGAGACGCCTCGCCAGAGACGCCTCGCCAGGGACGCTGGTGGAAAACGCTGCACGAGCCGGTTTTCGGAGTGAAGCAACCATTGATTGGATCGGAGGCAAACCCGCTTGGAGGTCTGCATCAGCCCAACCGGCTCCCAGAGGGATCCAACATCGTCAATCCGGCACCAGGATCGACACCGCAGATGCAGCCCGCTAAAGACCCCGGTTGTGCGAACCTCCCCGTACCTCCACCTGATCCTCCCTTTGATCTTGGCTTCCTGCGCCGTGACACCCCAGGAGCCGGCCCGGATCCCCCAACCGGGTGATGCCGACTTCCCCGCCGAGGCACGGAGTGATCGTCATAGTGAAAAGGTCGCACTGGTCCGATCGGGTGACTTCGACCTGACGATGATCGGGGACTCCATCGTCCACACGGTAGGGGATATGCCCGGAGAGCCCTATGGATCCCTGAGGGAGGTCTGGGACCGGCACTTTGCACCACGGAAGGCCATAAACCTGGGCTACAGTGGATTCCGGACCGAGAACATCCTGTGGAACCTCGAGAACGGGGAACTGGACTTCCGGAGATCCCCAAAGGTGGCCGTCCTCCTCATCGGCACCAACAACACCGACGACCGACACTACAAGACCGTTCACTCACCCGGGCAGATCCTCGAAGGCACCCGGGCGATCGTGGAGCTCATCCGGAAACGTCACCCGAAGACGAAGATTCTCATCCTCCGGATCCTGCCTCGTGGAGACGACCGGCAGGAGGGCGCGAAGGGTTACCGGTGGCATGTCTTCCATGGGAGCGACGCCTGCGTGCGGACAGCCCGGGAGGCTGGACTTCTGACCCGCCAATTGGCCGATCATCGGAACGTGTTCTGGATGGATCTGAACCCGGTGTTCCTGCGTCCAGATGGGACGATCAATACGGACCTCATGCCCGATCTGCTGCATCCGAACCAAGCGGGTGCTGAAGCCTGGGCCCAGGCCATCGAGCCCATGTTGGCCCGGCTCATGGGGTCACCCCGATAACTCCTGACTCAGAGGTCACCCGAAATCGTGGGATGCCGAGACCGCCAGGGAGCCCGGGTCGAGACGCTCCATCCGATGCGCCTTCACATGCACGGTGTTCCCGCGCCGCTGGACCTCCCCCAACACAGCGAGGAACGGCTCCTGCGTGATCATCAGTCGCTCGGCCTCGAACTGTTCCGGTGAGACGATCACGTTGGTGATCCCCGTCTCGTCTTCCAGGCTGACAAAACAGACCCCCTTGGCCGTACCAGGGCGCTGACGACAGATGACCTGGCCCCCAACCCAGACCCGTTCCCGATCCCGGGCCGACGCCAGGTCAACGGACCGCCACAGATCCGGGAATCGATCCCGCACCAGAGCCATCGGATGCGGACCGGTCGTCATCCGGAGACCCACATAATCCGCCGAGACCCTTTCGAACGGGGTCATCGGCTCCAACGGGGCCACTGGATTGGGATTGGGGGAGGCTGGGATCGCATCGAGAAGATCCTCCGAGCGCCGCCGTTCCACCTCCCACAGCGCTGCCCGCCGATGGGGGGCCAGGTCCTGGAAGGCACCGATCGCGGCCAACTGCCGAAGTTCTTCGGCCTGGAACCGGGTCCGCCGTCGGAGATCCTCAATCGAGCGGAAGGGTTCCCGGGCCCGCTCGTCCAACATCCGCTCCACGCTCTGCCGGCGGAGCCCCTGCACCTGCTGGAATCCCAAGCGCAAACCGCCGTCCTCCTCGACCCGACAGGCCCAGGCCGATTCCCTCACGCTGACGGGGCGGACCGCCACCCCATGCCGCTTGGCATCCCGGACAAGGGTGGCTGGCGAGTAGAACCCCATTGGCTGGTTGTTCAGCAGGGCACAGTAGAATTCCGAGGGCCGATGGGTCTTGAGATAGGCACTGGCGTAGGCGAGATGGGCGAAGCTGATCGCATGGGACTCGGGGAATCCATACAGGGCAAAGGATCCAACGGCGTCCACGATCTGCTCTGCCACCACCGGATCGACCCCGGAGCGATCCATGGCCGCCCGGAGCTTGGCAGTCGCTCGGCACATCTTCTCGTTCGAGCGATGGAAGCTGAGGGCACGACGCAGCTCCTCGGCCTCCGAGCCGCTGAAGTCCGCCATCACCATCGCCATCGCCAGCATCTGCTCCTGGAAGAGGGGCACTCCCAGGGTCCGACCCAGGATCGGCTTCAGGCGATCGTCGTCGCCAAAGTAGGTGACCGGTTCCTCACCGTTGCGTCGGGCCAGATACGGATGGGCCAGCCCCCCCTCGATCGGGCCGGGCCGGATGATCGCGATCTCGATGACCAGGTCATAGAACCGCTCCGGTCGCATCCGGGGCAAGGTGGCCATCTGCGCCCGACTCTCGATCTGGAAGACACCGATGGTGTCCGCCCGCTGCATCAGCTCGAACGTCGCAGGATCGTTCTCGGGAAGCTGGGCCAGGTCGACGGGTCGCCCCCGTTGGGTACACAGCGTCACCGTCTCCTGCAGCGCCGCCATCATCCCCAGCCCCAGGAGGTCGATCTTGATGATCCCCAGGTCCTCGCAGTCGTCCTTGTCCCACTGCGCGACGACGCGCCCCGGCATCGAGGCGTTTTCCAGCGGGACGAACTGGTTGAGCGGGTCACGGGCAATGATCATGCCTCCGGAATGCTGCCCGAGGTGCCGAGGCAGACCGCTGACCCGTTGGTACAATGCGGCAAAGGCCGGCGCCCGGGGATGGGATGGTGGCAGACCCGCCTTCTCGAGCTGTTCCTCGAACTCCAGGGTGTGCGGGAAATCACCTCCCGAGAACAGGGCGTTGAACCGATCCACGACATCCGAGGGCAAGCCCAGGACCTTCGCGAGTTCCCGGGCCGTGTTGCGGCCGCGATAGGTGATGATCGTACCAGTCATGGCCGCCCCATGGGGGCCGTAGCGCCGATAGACCTCCTGGATGACCTGCTCCCGCTGCTCCCCGCTGGGAAGGTCGATGTCGATGTCCGGCCAACCCTTGCGGGATTCGCTCAGGAAACGCTCGAACAACACCTCGAACCGGACCGGGTCCACAGCGGTGATGCCCAGGCAGAAGCAGACCGCACTGTTGGCGGCACTGCCACGTCCCTGGGCCAGGATTCCATGCTCCCGGCAGTACCGCACCAGATCGGCAACGATCAGAAAGTAACCGTCGAATCCCAACCGATGGATCAGGGCCAATTCCTTGGCGAGAAGACGTTCCACCTTGTCCGGAATCCGACCGCCATACCGCTGACGGGCCCCTCGATGGGCCCAATCCTCGAGCACACCCTCCATGGTCTCACCCGGCCCGACCGGAAACCGCGGAAACTCGTAGCCGAGGTCGGTCAACTGGAACTGCAAGCGCCCAGCGAGTTCCACCGTGTGTTCCAGCGCCTCCGGGAGATCGGCAAAGAGAGCCTTCATGGCGGCGGCTCCCTTGAGATGTCGCTCGGCATTGGGACTCAACCGAACCCCTGCGGCATCGAGAGTCACATGATGGCGCAGGCAGGTGAACACATCGACCACAGGCCGGTCCCCAGGTGTCGCATGGGTCACGCCCTGGGTGGCAAGCAGCGGGAGACGATGACTCCGGGCCAACTGGACGAGGACGTTGTTCCACCGGGACTCTCCTGGCAGATGGTGTCGCTGGAGTTCGACGCAGACGCCCGCCGGACCGAAGGCGTCGGTCAGCCTCGCGAGGATCCGGGTGGCCTGCTCCGCGGCGGCACCTGCATCCTGGGCCTTCAAGAGGGTCCTCCGGAGCGGACCCTCCTCATCCCCTGTCAGAGCCACCAGACCGGAGGCGAATTCCGGTAGTTCGTCCCACCGCACGGTGCCTGTCCCCTTCGCGGAACGCAGATGGGCCTGGGTGAGGCATCGTCACAGGTTCCGATAGCCGTTCCGATTCTCGACCAGCACCGGCAGGACACTGCCATCCTCCATCGCCAACTCGGCCCCGACGATTCCACGCACACCCGCATCACTGCCCAGGCGATGCACTCGGGGTGCACCATAGACTCCCATGCGGTCTGTGACCGCCAACGCCGGTAACTCCAACCGTGCCGACGCCTCCACCAACGCGTTGGGGAGAGATCCACCCCGGAGGAAGCTGAACGCGCTGCGGGCATGGAGTTCGACGTAGCTCATACGGCTCCAGTCAGCACAGGCCACTGTCCTCCACCCTGCGAGAAACCCCGAGAAACCCTGTCGTTGGGCGCATCATGATCGTTTCACGTTGTCAGTCGGCCACCGCGTCCACAGTCCAGTGTCCATCGCGGCAGACCAGCCTCAACACCTCGCCCCGCTCCGTTTCAACCTGCCATTCCTCCTCGGCCCAACCCACCCCTTCCCACCAGTGTCCCGAACGCCGGACAGGCCCCTCCAGCCTCCGGATCCGTCCCGAAGCAACAGCACTGGATACGAAGAGGGGTTGCCGTTGGGATTCCGATGCGGCCCGGGGTTCCGAAGCCTTCGTGGCAGGACGTTCCGCCGTGGGGGCCAACTCTTGGAATCCCTGACCGAAATGGGGAGACAACAGAGTCGCCACGTTATCCGGGCTGAGAAATGACACGACCTCGGTTGCTGTCAGGGTGTTCTGGGAAGACACCCTGCGGACCCCAATTTCGACCCGCGCTGGGGCCGGCGGACGAAGCCGTCGCATCGGGGTGGGAGCCTGAAGCCATCGTCCGGGCCGGGACTCCATCGTTGGGGCATTCTCGAAATCCGGGGCAACCAACCGGAAGGCGTCGGATCGGTGGGAATCTTCCCGGACAGGACTCCCCACCCGGTCCGCCCCCACCAGCGCGCTCAACCGGCCCAGGGTCTCCTGGAACTGGTGGGGATCCCGGATCACCGCTTCGAACAGGCTGAACTGCCGCTGACGGGGACGGGTGGGTTCCAGACAGAGGCTCAACCCCACCACCGACGCCTCTGTCCGAAGGGTCTCGAGATGGGTCTGGAGACATCGGAACAGGGCCTCGGACTGACGGGCCGGCTCCGGGAGTCGCAACCGTTTCCGGTGGTCGGGTCCCGACTCCAGACGCAGCCGCAGGATGAGTTCCTCCCCAGCCATCCCCAAGGCCTCCAGTCGCTGGGCGAAGGAATCCGTGAAGCGACGGCACAGGAACAACAGAGGTTCCAAGGTCTCCACGGCCGGGTCGAACTCCCACGACTCTTCAAAGCGTTCGGGGGGGCGAACCTGTCGCAATGGGCGAACCGATGTGGTCGAGGCCGACGCAAACAGCGCCAAGGCCTCCAACCCCAGCCGGTCAGCCAGATCCGCCCGCCCCAACGCCAGGAACTGCCCCACCGTGCGCACCCCCCATTGCGCCAGGATCCCAGCCACATGGGCGGTCGGTTCCAACGCGGCAATGGGCAGGGCCGAGATGAATCCGGTGGCATCCCCCACTACGAACACCTCCTCGGACCAGAGTGCGGCCAGACGGGCCATGTTGGGCGTGGGACCCACTCCCGCTCTGGAGCGGAGTCCCAACGCGTCCGTGGCCGTCTTCAGCCGCCCCGCCCAGGCGAGGCGTTGGGAGTGCTCCAGCATTCCGGGAACCCCCCTCAAATCCAGCGTCAACAAGCCCGGGGCCGTATCCTCGATGGCCGGTGAAAAACCAAAGGCCACCTGCAGGAGGGCGTCCATCGTGGACGATTCCCCACCCGGAGATCGTGGCCGGACGAGGAGATCCCCACAGCGCGCCAAGGCCTGGGGAGTCACCACCCCCTCGACCACCCCAACCGCACGTGCCGCAGGCGTGGCACCGATCACCCGGGCCACCCGTTGCGCAGGATCCACCAGGGCCACAGGGCGATCCCACAGCTCAGGCTGATGACGCAGCGCCGACTGCAGGGAGAATTCTGGGATGTAGAGGACCGCGAACAGAGGGGACATGGTCGTGTGCTCCTTCATCCGGCCATCTGACGGGCCTGTGTTCCCTGCAGGATCCCCGATCGGACCAGTTCGAATCGCAGCGTCTCCAGAGCGGCATCGGGCCCCGCGTGGATCGAATCCAGCCCCGACCCCGCGGAGACCTGCACCCGACACGAGGCCCCCGAGACCAGCGGTTGCGGCGTCATCACGACGACCGTGGTCCCATGCTGTTCCGTCAGCCGCCGGAACCGGTGCCATATGCTGGACGAAATCCGCCCCAGGGCCTGGGTCGAACAGGGCTTCAGGTCGATCACCACCCGGGGGAAATTACGATCGCGCAGGAGGAGATCCGCCGACCGGAGGGCCTCGTCCGCGCTGCGCCCCCGCACCCAGAGAATCCGGGCCAGGACCCGGGGTTCCAAGGCATCCACATCGAGACTATCCCCGGCATCCACGAGGACCAGGAACTGGCCCTCGCTGGCGGTTTGACGGATCCAGGTATGCAGGACCTGGACGACGCCTGAACCGACCCCCGGCCCGACCAGTTCAGAGAGCCCTCCCTTTGGCCACCCGCCCTCGAGCAGGGAATCGAGCGTTGGAATGCCGGTCGGGACCGCCTCCGGCATGATCGTCTTTCGAGGCCGGACCGCCTGCCCAAAGCGCTCGGCCAGGAGCTTGCGGAGATCCACGATGTTGCTGGCCTCGGGCATGACAGGATTCCAACGGGAGGGTCAGTCTATGCCTCGTCACCCCGGAGGAAACCGGAAACTCGTGGAAGCACCCAACCGGCTCACAGAATGCCCCTATGGGTCGGACAACCGCGGTCCAGTCCAGCCCACGTCCCC
>JBDLQQ010000149.1:0-4747 GCA_039800465.1 Verrucomicrobiota bacterium | reverse complement strand
TCGCTCCTTCGGGCTCATCAGCAAATGTCCTTTCATGGCGTGCGGCCGCTTCGCGGCCTCGCCAGCAGGGGACATTTTTATCGAGTCCCCGAGAGGACATTTTCAAAGAGTCGCGACATCGGGAGCCTCCAAGGTTGTCTGCCATGGGCGTGCTCCCTAGCCTCCATGACCGTCCATGACTCCCCTCGCTTCCCGAATGCGTCCCCTCCTCCTCACGATCCTCACCCTGCTGGGTGTCATCCTCCCGTCGGAAGCCGCGACGCGCAGGACCAGGAACGTGTTCCTGATCACGGCCGACGGACTCCGTCGCGAGGAGGTCTTCGAGGGGGCTGATCCGATCCTGATCTCCAAGGAGTACGGCAACACCGGCAACACGAACGCCGTCCGGAAGGAGTTCTACAGCGAGGACCTCGCGGAACGGCGCCGGAAGCTGTTCCCATTCCTCTGGGGCACCGTGGCGACCCAGGGCCAGCTGCTCGGCAATGCGAAGCTCGGATCCGAGGTCCGGGTCTCCAACGGGCGGAACTTCTCCTATCCGGGCTACAACGAGTTCCTGACGGGCATCGCCGATCCCCGGATCACCAGCAACGACAAGAACCTGAACCGCAACACCAACGTCTTCGAATGGCTCCAGCATAAGCCGGGGTTCAAGGGTCGGGTCGCCGCGGCCGTGAACTGGGATGTCATCCCCTGGATCCTCAACTGCCCCCGATCGGGAATCCCGGTCTGGAGCGGGTTCGAGGTTCCCCAAGGCACCCCGCGGCTCGAGGTTCCCGAGGCGTTGACCACGATGGTCGACCACGGGAAGACCCTGTGGTCCGGGGTGCTCCTCGACACCTTCGTGGGCTACGCGGCGACGCATACGGTCCGGAAGATGAAGCCCCGGGCGATGTACATCGCATTCGGCGAGACCGACGACTGGGCGCATGAGGGACACTATGAGCGGTACCTGCGCGCCGCGCGGGAGTTCGACCGGTTCATCGGCGAGCTTTGGACCCTGGTGCAGTCGATGCCGCAGTACCGTGGCACGACGAGTTTCGTGATCACGGTGGACCACGGTCGGGGTCCGGCACCGATCGCCTGGAAGAACCACGGCCGGGAGATCCCCGACTCCGCCGGCATGTGGACGGCGATCCTGGGCCCGGACACGCCTCCCCTGGGCGAGCGGCGCAACGTCCCACAGGTGAAGCAGGCCCAGACCGCCGCAACGGTCGCGGCTCTCCTCGGGGAGGATTTCCAGAGGGCCAGCCCGGAGGCCGCCCCCGCGATCGACTTCGTGTTCTGAATGGCGGGATCCGTCACCCCGGAAACCCATGACCCTCCGCCCCCGCCTGCTCCACCTGCTCCCGCTGCTGCTGGGGATTCCCGGTGCCGTCATCCAAGGAGGCGACGTCTTCCGGATGCCCGACGGGCTGCGGAGCCTGGAGCTGGTCACGGTCGGCAGTCCGGGAAACCGGGCCGACACCAACGGCTTCGGGGCTGTCGCGTATCCCTACCGGATGGGTCGACACGAGGTCACGACCGCCCAGTATGTGGAGTTCCTGAATGCCAAGGCGAAGGCGGATCCGGATGGGGGACTCTGGAACAACGACATGGACCGATCGCGCTCCGGCGAAGGGATGCGCTGCGAGATCCGCCGGTCCGGCGATCCCGGACGGTTCGTCCACTCGGTCGCCCCGGAGTTCGCCAACCGGCCTGTGTCACATGTCAGCTTCCTCGATGCCTGCCGCTTCTGCAATTGGCTCCACAACGGCCAGGGGGACGGTGACACCGAGACCGGTGCCTACACGCTGAAGGGCTATTCCGGCACGGATGGACGCCGCATCCGGCGCAATCCCGAGGCCCGGTTCTTCGTGCCGACCGAGGACGAGTTGTACAAGGCCGCGTACTTCGATCCGAACAAGCCCGGAGGTCCCGGATACTGGCGCTATCCCACCCGCAGCGACGCCAAGCCCGGACGCGACCCGGCAAGCCCGAACGCGGCGAACTGGTTCTCGGACGGCTTCCTGGACCCGGTCCACTTCTACAGCGAGGTCGGCTCGTTCGCGTCCGCCCTCGGCCCGTGGGGAACCCTCGACCAGGCCGGGAACATCGCGGAATGGACCGATGGCCTGACCCCGCCGTTCCTGAGGACCCTCCGGGGCGGGGCGTGCGACAGCGACGACGCGGGGCTCCACGTCGTGACCCCGAACCCGGTGTTCTCCTCCATCTCCGACACCTCGGACATCGGCTTCCGTGTCGCCGCCGCCCCGGAGGGCCAGACCGTCCCGGCACCCGCCGTCGCGTCGGACGCCTCCACGGGGGTGGGACTCGACTTTCCCCGGCGCCCCTGGCGGGACGCGGAGACGGGGCGGCCGTTCTTCCCGCTGGCCTGGTTCAGCTACCAGAGCGACGAGGCGGATCTCGACGAACTGGCGGCCCAGGGGGCGAACCTCGTGCTGTTCGTGAATGCCCCGGGCGATGTCGACAGCGACGAGCAGACGACCGGCAACATCACCCAGATGATCCGCTACCTCGACCACGCCCGGTCGCGGGGGATGAAGGTGCTGGTCCAGGTGGGCGGCTGGTATGGGGCCCATTCCCGGAACGATGCGGCGGAGATCGCGCGGCAGCGCCGCTGGGTGGAGGCCGTCCGCAACCATCCCGCGCTCTTCGGCTACCAGCTGTACGACGAACCGGAGTACGCGGCGGGCTACAGCCTCGGCGTCGAGGCGCGGAAACGGCTCCGGGAGTTCTCTTCAGCCCTCGGCAGGACCCGGGACTCCCTGAAGTCGTGGGATCCCAAGCCCCACCGCATGGTCTCGGTGGTGTTCAACCTCGTGCCGCTGTCGACCTGGACCGAGTACCTGCCGGCGGTCGACTCGTTCCAGGTGGACCGCTACCCGCTCGACAAGGACCAGGCGTACTTCGGGCATCGGGGCGACTGGGGGCCGCTGATGATGGCATGGTCGATGGCCCACGGGTCCGACGCCCTGAAACGCCACCCCCACCTGCTGAACCCCGCCCCCTGCATGCAGGGAGTTGGATCCGAGCACACCGAGTCCGGCATGCTGGGGGTCTGGCGCAACCCGCTCTACGACGAGACCCGATACATGGCCTATTCGTCGTTCACGGTCGGCGCCTGGGGGGTGTTCCATTGGATCCGCCGCTTCGGCCGTCCCGAATCGCCCCATATCACCGCGAATGTCAGCCGACTGTACCGGGAGCTGCGGACCCTCCTCCCGGCATTCGAGCGGAGCTATGAGAGGCCTCCGTTCACCGTCCGCCACAACCACGAGGGGATCACGCGGGGTTTCCTGACCGACTCCGTCCCGGACATCACCACCCTGGCCCTGGAGGATGACGACCACTACTACCTCGTGGTCGCGAACAACACGGGGACCTTCAGCGACGTCACCCTGCGGCTGAAGGGACTCCCGCTCGGCGACACCCGGTCGAGGTCGGTCGAGGTCCTGAACGAGGACTGGAGCCGGAGCCTCGGGTATTCCGAGGATTCCGGGGAATGGATCCTGGCCCCGCACACGATGTGCTTCGGGGACGTGAACGTGTGGCGGATCCCGAAGAAGACCCCGGAGTGAGGGGGCGATGGGCTGGCAGTTCCCCGCTCCCATGCAAGCGCTGTTCCCTCAACTCTTCGGAGACGTCTTCGCAAGCTCAGCCTCCAGGAGCCGATCGAGCTCCGCCAGGCGACGGGCGGTGGCTCCGGCGAGGATCGGTCCCCGTGGCTCCAGTTGGCCGCGGGGCATCCGCTGGCGCTCGGAACCGAACCGTGCGCCCACGTAGTTCTGCACCACCTTGGAATACTCCAGGCAGAGCGGGCGCAGCTCCTGCGGCGCGTGGAAGGCGAGGACCTGCCATTGGACGAGCTTGCGGGACAGGACCTCCTGCTGGGCATCCGGCTCCCACGTCTTCACAAGCTCCGCAAGCAGCACGGACCCCGGCTCCGCGGCGCTGTTCGTGTCCTGGCGTCGTGACACCGTCTCACGCCGCAGTCGATCCAACGACTCCAGCAGCCGCTCCCGGGTCCAACGTTGCGACGGATCCGTGGAGAGGGTCTCCGCCGAGGTGACCGCCCACCATTTCTCGACATCCCGGAGCGAGAGGAACGTCCCCCGGGAGGCCTTCAGGAACGCCGTCTGCCAGTTGAGATGCCCGGGAAGCGACACGAGGAATTCCTGCAGGAAGCGGCGTCCGACCGGGGTCCGGACCCAGGCCTCGGTGAACAGGGTCGCCGACATCTGGAACTCCTCGAACTTCGCCGGCTCGGAGATCCGCTCCAGCGAGAGGACGTCGAGGTCGGAGAACGGCAGCGGCGGACGTCCCTGCAGGTAGACCCGGACGGCCGCGAGGGGATCGGGATACCGGCGGACCCGGTTGATGACGGTGGCCTCCTCGACCACGAGGTCGCGTCCCTCCTGGGCAAAGAGCAGCTGGGTCAGGCCCTCGGACAGCCACAGGGGTGGGACGAGGACCTCAGGACCCCGGTTGGACCGGTTGGCGTGTTCGAGGAGCACGACCTCGACGAGGGCCCGCACCAGGGCCTGCCAGTCCATCGACCCGGGAACGGGCACCTGGAACTGCCACCCGCCCTGGATGGGCTCGGCGCGGATCGAGACCTGCTGAGGGGTGTTCTGCGCCCCGAGCCGGGTGGGCAGCATCTGGATGTAGATGCGGGACGCCCACGGACCCCGGACGTCGAGACGCTGGTCGACCGCCGTCTTGACCCGGTCGGCCGTGATCGCGAGGA
>JBDLQQ010000148.1:0-17795 GCA_039800465.1 Verrucomicrobiota bacterium | reverse complement strand
GTCCCGTGAACAGGACACTACCCGCCAGGGTCTCCCACTCGCCCCGGCCGATTTCGAAACCCTCCGTGCCAAACCGCGCCAGCACCGCCGCGCCGCCCATTGCACAGAACGAGGCACCCACCACCGACACGGTCGGCCACCGGAGCCGCGTCACACAGAACCACAGCGGGATCAACACACAGTACCCTTGGGTCAGGAACGCCGAGGTCGAGGCCAGCGTGTACGCCATCCCATCCATCTGGAGCACCAGTCCGATCCCCCCGAACACCCCCAAGCCAGCACCCTGCCAGAGCTCTGAACGGGTCACCCCCCGGAGGGTCCGCGCGCAGAAGGCCCCAAACAGGAGCGCCGCAGCCGTGAATCGGAGTGCCGTGCACAGGGCGGCGAAGAACACGCTCGACTCTCCGGGGACCGTCGCCCTTCCCACCTGCTCTAGGGCCTTCATGAGCGGAAAGCTGAAGGACCAGCAGGCACAGGTGAACACCAGCATCAGGCTGGCTCGGGCGGCGAGCGTCATTCGGTTCCCGGGACTCTACGCCGCAGCGACGAATCCGATGATCGAAATCTCAAGCGAACCGCGACGCCGGCGCCCCGGTTCACACCAGTTCGGCCGAAGCCCCCCCATTCTTCCGGGGTTTCTCCGTGACCCCATTGGGATTCCCCGGTCCGATGGTTGGACAACACCGCCCCCATGACACGCCCTCTCCTGATCGTCTCGCTCCTCGCCGTGTCCCTTGGATTCATCGCCGGATGGCGGGCGGGCCGCGGTGACCACGCCCAGGCCCCGACCGGGCCCTCGGGGGACTCAAGTGCGTCGACCACAGCCCGAGGCCCGCAGACACCCACCCCCAGAGGTATCGCGTCGGAATCGCCTGGGAACGACCTCGCGGAGCAACTGCGGGCCGTGCTCAAACTCCCCACCCAGCGACGCTGGCGCCCCCTGAACCGCATCGCCTTGGGGCTGGATGTCCGGCAGACCCCCACCCACCTCGATATCGCACGGCAGGTGCTCCCCCGCGATCAGTACTACAATTTCCGTTGGATGTTGGTGGAACGCTGGGCGGAGTCGGAACCCGCCACCGTGCTCGCGTGGGCCCAGAACCTGACACGGCCCGATGAACGGAATGGGGCCATCCATATGGCCCTGACCGAACTGGCGCGGAAGGATCCCGACGCGGCCATGGCCTGGATGGACAAGGTCACCTCGGGGACCAAGAGGGAGCTGTGGTTGCCCGCGCTCATTGCCGGGATGGGTGAAGCCGATATCGAACGGGCCATGGCCCTGATGGAGAAGCTCCCCAAGCACCAGCAGGTCGGTGTCCGCCACGCGATCCTGGAGTCCCTCGCCGAGCGGGACCCCCAGGCCGCCGCGGAGATGGCGCTCAAACACGACAAGTCGCGCCGCTGGGGAAGCTGGGATGCCGCCCTCGGTCCTGCCCTGACCAAATGGATGGACCGGGACCCCGAGGCCGCCCTGGGTTGGCTGAAATCCCAGCCGGAATCGGTGCTCCGCAAGAAATCCGTCACCGACAGCATCGCCAACCTCTCCTGGCAGAACCCCAAGGCGGCGGTCCAACTCCTCGATCAATTGCCTGGAGGCCGACGCCGCGACGATTCCCTCGCACAGACCCTCAGCAACTTGGGACGACAGGATCCCGAGGCGCTCCAGCAATGGATCGCCCAACAGACCAAGGACGGAGATCGCCAATTGGGCCAGCTCGCCCTTGCTGAGAGTCTGGCGGAGTCAAACCCCACCGCGGCGGCCGCGCTGCTGAAGAGCACCCCGTCCGATCCAAACCGGGTCGGGGCGTTCCGATCGGTCGGAACCGAATGGGCCGACCGGGATCCCAACGCCGCCGCCGCCTGGGCCCGGGGACTCCCCGAGGGCCCGGCACGGGATCAGGCCCTGTCCGGCGTTCTCTCCAGCTGGGCCAAGGCCGATCCCCAAGGCGCTGCCCAGTACGCGCTGGGACTCCCCAACGGCACCGGGAAGAACCAGGCCATCGCAGAACTCGCCCAACAATGGGTCTCGAAGGACCCAGAAGCCGCCATCGCATGGTTGAAGGAGGTCCCCAACCCCGCCACACGACGGGATGCCATCCAAAGCCTCATGGGCAGTCTCGGCCACGAGGACCCCGCCACGGCGGCCCGGTTCCTCGATCTGCTGCCCGCAGGCCAGACCCGACAGAACCTCCTAGGGACCATGGCCAGCCAATGGGTCGATGGAGATCTCGAAGGGGCCGTCGCCTGGATGAAGACGCTGCCAGAGGGACGCGACCGGAACGCGGCACTCGAGCGCATGAGCTGGAACTGGATCGAGTCCGACACCAAAGGCGCGGCCACATTCGCCGCCAGCCTGCCCGCAGGCCAGACCCGCCAGCAGATCCTGGTCAATGCCGCATCCAGCTGGGCCCAGCGGGATCCGCAGGAGGCAGCCGCGTTTGCGATGGGTTTGCCCGCCGACACGACCCGACAGGAGATGTTGGTGAACATCGCCTCCAGTTGGGCCAGCCGGAGCCCGAACGAAGCAGCCGCCTTCGCCGCGAAACTCCCGGAGGGACCCGGCCGTGACGACGTCATCGGCCGCGTGGCCGGAAGTTGGGCCAATGCGGACCCCAAAGGCGCTCTGGGCTGGGTCGAAGGGTTGTCCACGGGTGCCGCCCGGACTGCAGCCCTGGGGAACGTCCTCAGTGCCTGGGCCTCCGAATCGCCCATGGAAGCCGCTCAGTATCTCCGGAATCTCCCTTCGGGATTGGAACAGGAGAGCGGCACCCGGGCCGTGCTGTCCTCGATGGCGACCGCCGACCCTTCCTACACCGCCTCCTGGATCAAACAGTTCCCCGAGGGCAGCCTGCGAGACGAGGCGATCACCACCCTCGCCAGCCAATGGGCAGGCCATGACCCCGCCGCGACCGCCGACTGGTTGAACACCCTCTCAGCCGGACGCGGACGGGAAGATGCCGTGGCCGCCTTCTCCAGGACTCTCGCCAACCAGGAGCCGTCCACCGCTTGGGACTGGGCCGGAACGCTCTCCGACCCCCACCGGCAACACGATGCCCTTGAGAATGCGGGTCGCCAGTGGCTCCGGGTGGATGAGACGGCAGCGCGTGCAGCGATCGAGAGGAGTCCCCTGCCCCCCGACATCAAGGAGCGCCTTCTCAAGGGGGGTGGCTAGAGGGCGAGGGTCACCAACGCCCCTCTCACGCGGACCTCTTCACCGTTCCGCAACCTCGGTACCCGCCTGGGCCTCGAAATGCCGGAACAGATTCTCGAACCGCTGGGCCTTGAGACGGTAGTGGGACGCGACCTTCTTCACGCTGTAGCCCTTCGAGGCGAAATGACCGGGCTTGTTCCAAAGCAGATAGAGCTCGATCGGCCTCGGGGGGCGACCGGTGGCCTTCTGGAAGTCAGAGATCCGGTCGTCAAGGATGCGCTGTGCCACAGTCCATGCCACCTGGGGATTGGTGTAGTCCTTGGACTTCGTGTACGCCCGCCAGACCTCGGGTAGGATCTGGAACCGGCTGATCTCCCCTGCTCCACCTCGAACCCGATCCGCCTCCGAGGCCTCCGGCCCGGTGGCCCCACTCTCGAACATCGCCAAGGAATCCCGGACCGGACTGCCCCACAACCACCCCGCCAAGGCAAGAAACAGACATGCGGTGGTCAGGGATCGAATCATACCAGGTCGGGAGGATGCCTGAAACGCACCCTCTCCGACCATAGATCCTTCAGCCGAGTTATCCACAACTCTTCACAGGTTATTCACAGGCGCCGGTTACATCGGCCCGAGAGCGGGGTGGGATGTCTCACCTTGATGAGCGTTTCGAGTCCCTAGAGGAAGCCGAGGTCACGATGTGGAAGCCTTCGGGCCAACTCTCGTCTCCGGGGTGGACTTCACCCGGTGGGCATGGATCCTCTCGAACTCCCCGAGCGCCCGGAATCCTGCCGGAATTCCAAGGCCTCCTTGGGACACCGGCCGAACCATGAACCGACCTCCTGCAACCCGTCCCAGCGTCCGTGGCTTCACCCTCATCGAACTGCTGGTCGTCATTGCGATCATCGCCATCCTCGCCGGGATGCTCCTGCCGGCCCTCGGCAAGGCGAAGACCAAGGCCATCCAGATCAAGTGCCTCAGCAACCTGAAGCAGCTGGGCGTCACGGCGGTCCTCTATGCGGGTGACAACAAGGACCGGTTCCCCGAGATGATCGATCCTGTCTCCAAGACGGGGGGCAACTGGCCCTGGGATCTCCCCGCCTACGTCGCGAACCAGATGACCCAGAACGGGGCGAAGCGCCACATCCTCTACTGCCCGGGCTTCGAGAAGCAGGACAACGACGAGCTCTGGAAGTTCACCACCGACTCCGTCAACGAGACGACCCTCAAGAACACCGGCTTCCGGGTGGTTGGCTACCAGTTCGCCTGGCTCTACGCCCCACGCGTCCGGGCGACCAACATCACCGAGTCGATCAACCCGAAGGCCTGGCGGATGAAGGACGGGACGGATTACAATCCCGGCATCTCGGACCGGGTCATCGTGGCTGACGCCACGTTGTCGCAGGGCATGAACGAGACCGACCGATCCAAGAACCGGTACACCAAGGTGGACGGCGGCTGGAAGGGGCATCAGGCCCCGCATCTGAACGGTCGGTTCCCCAGCGGCGGCAACCTGCTGATGGCCGATGGTCACGGTGAGTGGCGACGGTTCGACAAGATGCGGGTCCGGACCGATGGCGATCCCACCTTCTGGTGGTGATGCCGGGCGCGTGCAACTGACGGAGCCTGTTGAATTTCCGAATGTCCACCCTTTGCCCGAGGGGACGCGTTCGGTAGCCTTTTCCGTTCAACGAAATCATCATGAGCTTCCCGACCCTTCGATCGGCCAACCTCGCCCTCGCCCTCTCTTCCTGCGCCGCCCTCGTCGCCGCCGCCCAATCCCTTCCGGTCGCCAACCCGTCCTTCGAATCCCCGCAGGTCCCGCCAGGATTCCCGGCCTCGACCGTTGTCGATGGATGGCAGAAGAACCCGCCGCCCCCTCCCGAATGGGGCATCACGCCCGACCAGTGGGACCAGATGGCGGGCATCTTCCCGAACCCCGCCGCCGGCCAGCCGAGGCACATCGTCAATGCCGACGGCACCCAGGTGGCATTCGTCTTCGCCGTCCCCGGTGTGGCCCTGACCCAGCTCACCGCCAACACCTTCACCGCCGGACTCGGCTACACCCTCGATGTCGGCCTGCGCGGCGGCGGTGCCCTGACGCCTGGAACCCAGTTCTACGTCGGGCTGTTCTACACCGATGGCACCTCCCGGACGGCCGTCGCCTCCACCGTGGTCAGCGCCACCGATGAACTGACCAACACCGACACCCTCCGCACCATCTCGGTCGCCCTCGGGGCCGTCTCGAAGACCGACGCATGGTCCGGACGCCAGATCGGGATCGAATTGAGCGCCCTCTCCCCGAACGGAGCCCAGGGCATCGCCTATTGGGAAGCCGACTCCGTCCGGCTCACTGCGGTGCCCGAACCCTCGGTCTGGGCCCTCGGCGCCACCGGGCTTCTCGCCCTCGGCGCAGCGACGGTGAATCGTCGACGGAAGTAAGGCGTCGGTGCTCCCATGGCAGCGCCGCGAACCCTCCGCCACTCGCCAGTCCGCGGCGTCGTCCTGGGCACCCTTGCCGGCCTGCAGGTTCTCGCGGTCGACATCCTGATTCCCAACGGATCCTTCGAGCTTCCGAAGACCGACTACGTCAACACCCGGATCACCTCCTGGCAGGAGACGGATCAGACCCCCGATTACCCCTCGGGCGGCGGGTTCTCCTGGGACCAGTTGTCGGGCGTCTTCCACAACACGCCCCCGGGTGCGAGTGATCACCTGACCAACCTCGACGGCCAGCAGGCGCTCTACCTGTTCGCCATCCCCGGGGCGGGCATCGTCCAGGACGACACCACACGGGACTGGGACGACCCCGAACCCAGTCACGCCTTCTCCGTCCCCTTCGAGCCCGGCAGCCGCTACACCCTCACCGTCGGTCTCATGGGCGGCAGCGGGAACATGCTGGCCGGCGTACCCCTCGAGATCTCCCTCTACCACCGCGGTGCCGACGGCGGGATCCTGCCCGTCGCCACCCGGCGCGTGGAGCACTCGCCCGAGATCTTCACCGACCGGAACCACTTCGTGGACTTCTCGGTCTCGACCGACCCTGTGACCCCGACCGACCCCTGGGCACACAAGCTGATCGGGGTCCGGATCCTCTCGACCGTCTCCGATGCCCAACGGGGCGGTTACTGGGACATCGACAACGTCCGGCTCACCCGGGAGGTCGTGCTGGAGCTAAGGGTCGAGGTCCGGGCGACCTGGGAAGGCACCCCCGCGGCACTGACCCTCCGATGGGGATCGCAATCCGGGTATACCTACCGCGTGCTCAGGTCGGCCGACATGACCCACTGGACCCCCGCGTCCGACGGCCTGCCCGGCACGGGGGGCGACCTCTCCTGGCAACTCCCGAACCTGGACAGCAATCGGGGCTTTGTCCGGATCGAGGCTTTGAGGTAGTTAGAGGTGTCCTCGAAGCCGTTACAACCGCCTCGTGGACCCCGATGCGCCGCGGCAAACCTCCAGGACAGGGTTTCACGTTGATCGAGCTGCTGGTGGTGATCGCCATCATCGCGATCCTCGCCGGACTCCTGCTGCCCGCCTTGGCCAAGGCGAAGGACTCGGGGCGTCGCGCCGCCTGCACCGGCAACCTGCGCCAGATCGGGATCGCGATCCACGCCTACGCCCAGGACCACAGCGGCTGGATGCCCTACGGGCCCCAGGCACCCCCGTTCTCCCATCCCTCGGAGCTGTATCCCTCCACGGGGTCTCCCACCAGCCTGCTGTCCCTCCGTGACGGACGTCCCGCCGGACTGGGGCTCCTGCTCGCCTCCACCCTGGCCCAGACCCCACGGGTCCTGTTCTGCCCGGGATCAGATCAGACCACCGATGCCCAGGCCGAACTGGTCAAGGTCGGCACCAACCAGGCCCGGGGCAGCTACTACTATCGGCACGGGGGCGTGACCGAGATGTTCTTCACACCGCCCACCATGCCCCCGAGCCTCAAGCTCGAGGATCCCGGGAACAACCGGAATGGCGTGCCCATCAGGGCCCTGGCGATCGACACCCAGTTCCTGTGCTCAGAGGACGTCGCCGTCTTCAACCTGCGTCCCAAGACCCACCACCGTCGGGCGACGTGCAACGTGTTGTTCATCGACGGGCATGTCTCCGGGCGGGTCAACCGGGACCAGCGCTTCACCGTCGACGTCCGGTCCAACTCGGAACTCCGAGACTCTTTCAACCGCATCCTCCGGGTGTTCGAGGCGGCGGATCTGGAGCAGTAGCGGGATGCAGGCCCGTGGGATGGACCAAACCCGTCACCGGGCAATATCCCGCCGCATCCACGCTGCGTGACCGTCGAGATAGAGCTGGTTTCTTCCCCCACGGTGCGCTGACCACCCGCCCTCAGGGGGGCGGCTGGACCCGCGGGACCACGCCTCGGCATATCCCGACCACCAGGAGCGCTCGAAGAAGGGACTCATGAGCCACTCCTCGTCCGAAACACTGCTGCCTCGAAGCCGGGCGATGCTCTCGGGCGTCCGACCGCGCGCGTACCGCGCCGCGGCGGGATCCGGCTCCGCCAGCTTGTCCGAGATGTAGTTGGCCAGCCCCCGCGCCGGATCATTGCTCCCCATCCAACTCCAGGGACCCGCGAAGTGGTCTCGCCAATCATTGGTCGCCGCCCAGGGGACCGGAGGACTCCACCAGAGGCGGGGATTCGGCTGATAACGATCCAGCAAGGGGATGAAGGAACCCATGGAGGCGTAGCGCTTCCCCTTGGCATCGACAGGCGGCGTGAGCTGCAGTGCCTCGTCAGGGATGAACGGCAGGCGATCCTCCGACTCTCCCTGGTACAGCAGCGCGGCAACTCCGATCTGCTGGAGATTGGATAGGCAGGCGGTCTGCAGGGCCCGCGACCGGGCTTTTCCGAGGGCAGGAAGCAGCAGCCCCGCCAGGATGGCGATGATGGCGATCACCACCAGCAGCTCGATCAATGTGAAAGCGCCCCGCTTCATGGATCCAGACGTGCCACGAGAGCCTGTCGCCACGTGATCCACCGGGGAAGCGGAGATTGGGTGACGGTGAAAAGCCCAGACGAAGAAGAAGCGGTCCTGGTTTCCCACCGCGAACAGGTAAGGCGGCAACGGCCTGGACATGGCCTCGGGGGGAATCAACGAGACGAGCGGAACGAGGCCACAAGCCCGCAGGCCCGACCCACCAAATCAGGCCGGCGGGAGCAGTTCCGCGATCGGCTGGCCAAACGGCAGGATCGGCTGGGGACGACCGGAGAAGTCGTTCAGGTTGGCGTTATAGTCGATGTCCAAGTGGTGGTAGACCGTCGCCCAGAGGTCGTTCGGGGAGAGGATGCGTTCAACGGGGTGTTCCCCCCTCGCATTGGTGGCACCAATGATCTGCCCGGTCCGCATGCCGCCCCCTGAGACGATCAGGCTCATCGCCTGAGGCCAGTGATCCCGACCCGGTTGGGTCACTGCCGTCTGGGTACCCACCTTCTGCTCCAACCGGGGCGTGCGACCGAACTCCCCGGTCACCACGAGCAGCACCTTCTTGTCGAGCCCCCGGTCGTGGAGGTCCTCGATCAGCGCGCTGACCGCCTGGTCGTAGACCGGGAACCGCCACCGCGAATCCTCGAAGATGTGGCAGTTCACCGCGTGGGAATCCCAGTTGTAGCAGCAGTCCTTGGGCATCGGACCTCCCGGGAAGGGATTCTCCCAGACCATCGTCACGAATGGACACCCCGCCTCGACCAGTCGCCGCGCCAGCAATCCCCGCTGTCCGTAAGCGCTCCAGCCATAGCGTTCCCGGACCGCCGCCGGCTCGGCCGACAGATCGAACGCCGTCCGCACCTCGGGACTCGTCAGCATGCCCGCGGCCCGCTGGCTGAACCGGTCCATTGCCGACATCATGCCGCTGGTGTCCATGTCCCGACGCAGGCGGTCCAGACCCGAGAGCAGGTGGAGCCGGTCGTCGAGACGACCCTCCATGTCCGGCGTCAGGCCAAGATTCTGGACCTTGAACTTCGGACTGCTGGGATCCCCGACCACCATGAACGGCGTGTTGGCGGAACCCACCCAGGCAGGCCCCAGACTGAACACGTCGATCTGGCTCCGGCCGTCGTCGACACCCGCGATGACCGGGGGCAGTGGGCCCCGATGCCTGCCTTCGATCATCCGGCTGACGATCGAGGTGACCGCTGGGGCATCGTTCACGAACTCCGTGGGCGTGGCCGGGATGCGCCCTGTCATGAACCTCTTGTGCGCACCGCCATGGTCCGCGAAGTCGTGGCAGACGGAGCGGATGATGTTGAACTTGTCCGCGATCTTCGCCTGACGGGGGAACAGCTCACAGAGCTGGATGCCAGAGACATTGGTCCGGATCGGCCGGAAGTCGCCCCGGATCTCGACCGGCTGGTCCGGCTTCATGTCGTAGGTGTCGACATGCGCGGGACCTCCCGGCAGCCAGATGAAGATGACCGCCTTGTCCCGGAGCGGCCTGCCGGAATCCTCCGCGACCGATTTCCACTGGAGGAAATCCGAGAGTCCCAGTCCCAGCGCGCTGAGGGCACCCACCTCGAGAAAACTCCGTCGCGAGACCGGTCCCACACACCGGTTCGGCAACACGTTCGTTGGCCTCGGGGTCATTGTCCCTGAACATGGTCAGGGCCACTGCCGATGAGAAGACTTTTGCGGGGAGCGAACCGATGGGTGAAAGAGGTCGAGTGTTGAGAGATGGATCCCCGGCTGCAGTCCCTTGCTGCCCCCTCTTGATGACTCTGCTGCGTTCTGATCCCCCCATGAAGGGGGTCGGGACCACCGCCGCATCCGGTCACCCGGCGGCGCGACAGGTTCCCTTCAGCCTCGCTGTTGAGTCGGTTTCCAACCTTCTTCCGGGGCGCGGCCACCCCGCCCGCGCCTTCCGCTCGTCCACTGCCTCAGACTCCGGCTTCGCGGCCGCTCCACTCCTGGGCCTCCAGTCACTGAGCTTGCCGAACGGAACTGAGAGCAGGGCGTAAGCCTAGACCGTCGGTCCGTTCCCAAGGTTCGAGGCCCTGCCGACTGGCCGAGCGCAACGGTGGTTCGTCATCACCCCAACCGCCGCCGCGGACTACACGAACGGTGCCCGAGCTTGGACCGGTCGGGTCGGCCGAGACGGTCTGTGGATCGCTCGGGTAAGAGCCATACCAGTCGGAACACCACTCTGCCACGTTCCCAATCATGTCATACAACCCCCAGAGATTGGGGTCTAGTTTCTTCAGCTCTCGGGTCGCTTTCTTTTTTCCGGGATAGTATTTCCAGTGGGCGATTCTATTCAATTCATCACGGCGATTTGACAGGTTGATGTAGACGGCTGTCTTGGTTGTAGCACGGCATGCGTACTCCCACTCAGCTTCTGTCGGCAATCGGTACTCTTGTTGATCAGTGATCATTCCCCGAACACGATCATACAGGGTCAGTGCCTTGCAGAATTCATTGGCCTCGATCCAACTTATTTGCTCCACCGGTCGATCCACTCCTTTGTGACGTGAGGGGGAATCTTTTCCCATAATGACCTTGTACTCGGATTGGGTCACCTCGTGGTCTAATAGCCAAAAACCCTTGGTCAAAGTCACCTTGTGCGGGGTTTCATCATCACCCCGGTCTGGGTCCGTCGCTGAGGTGCTCCCCATGTCAAACGTACCCGGTGAGATCCATTTGAACGGCCCCTTGTTTCCGAGCCCCGACCCGTAGAAATCGTCGCCTTCCTTGGCGGGGGCTGCATTGGCGGACGTGGTGGACTTGACGCTGGTTTTGCGTGTCGTCGATACCGAATTCAAATTGTGCTTCGGTGGGGTCAACGCAGGCTGTACCTGTGGTGGTGAATGTTTACCGGCACTCCCCTGGCCCCGGGCCAAAGTCGTTCCAAGACAGAGCAGGAGAGTGGTAACGAAAAAACGCATGCTGTGCTCCTACCAGAGGACGGATCGATGTCCAGAAACAGTTTATTCCATGACTGCGTGGTGAAAACCTGCGGCCCAGTCCCAGGAAGAGGACAGGCGAGAGTGATCCCCGGTAGCTACCGGCCCAGGGAGGCCCATTCCGATGGTGGGCGAGGACACCCCAATCAGAGGAAAAGGGATCGACCACTCGCTGCACCCGGTGTTGTAGAGCGCGACAGCACCCATCTGGGTTGAAAGATGCGGATGCAGGAAAGGACACCCCTTCCAGTGAGCCCCCTTTTTCCCTCCGCTTCCGTGAGCGGATCCAATCTCCTGCACCACGTGTCCGACCGACGGAGGCACACCCGAACTGAAGACCCGAAAACCCGGCTCCTGCCTGATTTTCCACCTTCTTCCCCAAACTCCTCAGGAGAGATTGGCGACCCCACGGGGACTTGAACCCCGGTTACTGCCGTGAAAGGGCGGTGTCCTAACCACTAGACGATGGGGTCGTCTTCTGTCTCTGGCGATGGCGCTGGTGGGTCGGGTGGGACTCGAACCCACGACCAACGGCTTAAAAGGCCGCTGCTCTACCACTGAGCTACCAACCCGCGCTCCGCCAAGAGGCAGCGGAAAGTACCGAGACACCCCGACCACGCAAGCGTTTTGAACCGGTACGCGTCCAGACGCTCGCCCTTGGCTTCGGTCTTCCCGTCGTGGATGCCTGCGATACCCTCGCCCGCGACATGAAGACCGCGTTTCTCTTCGCAGGACAGGGATCCCAGGTGATCGGCATGGGCAAGGACCTCGCCGCCGCGTTTCCAGAGGCCCAGGCCCGATTCAGCCAGGCCGACCAGATCCTCGGATACCCGCTCAGCCAGATCGCCTTCGAGGGACCCGAGGATCAGTTGACCCGCACCGAGAACGCCCAGCCGGCCATCTATCTGGTCAGCTGGATCGCCATGGAACTCCTGCAGCAGCGGGTGCCGGGACTGAAGGCCGACGCCACGGCGGGACTCTCCCTCGGGGAATTCACCGCGCTCGCGGCAGCCGGGGTCATGACGTTCGAGGAGGGACTCCGGGTCGTCCGGGCCCGGGGACGCTTCATGCACGAAGCCTGTGAGGCCACGCGCGGCGGCATGGCCGCCATCATCGGACTCGAGGAGGCCCCGACCCGCGAGGTCTGCGAGGCCACCGGAGTCACCCTCGCCAACCTCAACTGCCCCGGCCAGATCGTCATCTCGGGTGAGCTCGACCGCATCCCGGCTGCCGTCGAGGCCGCCAAGGCGAAGGGAGCCAAACGGGCCATCCCGCTGACCGTTGCCGGCGCCTACCACTCGCCCCTGATGCAGTCCGCCCAGCCGCGGCTTGCCGCGGAACTGCAGTCCATCCCCCTGCAGGCGCCCCGGGTCCCGGTGATCGCCAACGTCTCCGCCCAACCCCACGGCAGCCCAGCCGAGATTGCCCGACTGCTGGTCGACCAGGTCACCCACCCGGTGCGTTGGGAGGAATCGATCCGCTGCCTGCTCGCCCAGGGTTTCACGCGGTTCATCGAACTCGGACCCGGCACCGCCCTGACCGGATTCCTCAAGCGGATCGACAAGGCCGCCACCGTGCTGAACGTCGCCGACGTCGCGAGCCTCGAGGCCACCGCAAAGGCCCTCGGCGCGGGCTGAGCCGAACTTGGATGCGACGGACGATTGCCTGCCCCGGGCCCCCGTCCTACGCTCGACGCATGAGTCTGGAAGACAGCATCGGCGACATCCTCCGCAAGGCCCGCATTTCCACCGCAACGTCGACCGCCGCCGCCGCCAAGGCTGCTGGACTCTCCGAGGCGGACTACGAGGCGATGGAATCCACCGGCAAGGCGCCGGCAGGGACCCGCTTCGGTCCGCTGGGGGACCTGCTCACGATCGGCGGGGCGCGCGTCGAGGCCCAGAGCCACGGCTGGCTTCCCGCCCCGGTGGATCTCACGGCGTGGCAGGCCCTCGAGATGATCACCACCGCCGGCGATGGCATGACCGTCAACGCCTACCTCGCGTGGGATCCCGATACCAAGAAGGCCGTGCTGTTCGACACCGGGTTCGAGGCGGGACCGATCCTGTCGCTGATCCAGGACCATGCGCTGCATCTGGAGCACATCCTGATCACCCATTCCCATGCCGACCACGTGGCCGCGCTGGGGGATCTCCGGAAGGCCTTCCCGAACGCCCGGGTGCATTCCGGCTCCCGACAGGCTCCCGCGGACCAGCAGCTCAAGTCCGGCAGCACCTTCGAGGTCGGTTCCCTCCACATCCGCCATCAGCCCACCCCGGGACACGCCGAGGACGGGGTCACCTTCGTGATCACCGGCTGGGCCGATGGGGCACCGCCCGTGGCCATCGTGGGCGATGCCATCTTCGCCGGATCCATGGGCGGGGCCCGCGACCAGTTGAAGCTCGCCCGGGCCCGCGTCCAGGACGTCATCCTGTCCCTGCCTGCCCCCACCCTGATCTGCTCCGGCCACGGCCCGATCACCACCGTCGGCGAGGAGAAGGCCCACAACCCCTGGTTCCCATGAACGCCCAGCGCCTGGTTCTGATGTCCGTCCTCGCGACGGTCTGGATGGCCCTGAACGCGGTTGGCGCGGATCCCGCCCCGGCCAAGTCCACCAACGCCGTCCCCAGAACCAAGACGCTGTCTCCGATCACGGCCCCCTCGATCACCGAGGCCCCCGCCCAATCGGAGGCGAAGAACGGCGAGGTCCCGCTCGTGCTGAGCACCACGACCTCGAAGGCGACCACGCCGGGTGAGGACACGAAGCGGCGACTCGAGACCCCGCCCCCGTCGGAGTGGATCGAGAAGTACGGCAGCGGCGGTTTCCTGATCCGCCAGCCGGATCGACGCAACTTCGTCGAACTGTTCAATCCCCGCGCCCCGCAGTCCTACGGACCTCGTCCCAAGCCCACCTTCAACAAGGATCCGAACCTGAAGCCGGGAGCGACCCTGCCCCGGACCTTCATCCGCGACGGCATCCGGAACGAGCCCGACCTCAAGCTCTACTCGGTTCCATTCTGAACAGCTCCGCATGGGATGGCCCCTTCCAAGGCTCGGCATCGTCCTCCTCCTTGGATGGATCCTCACGTTCCCCGCGGTGAGGGCCTCGACGGAGTTCCGCCCCGCCAAGCTCGCGGCAATGGATGCCGCAGTGACGAACGCCATCGCGTCGGGACGTCTCCCCGGAGGCGTGCTCTGGCTCGAGCGGCGTGGTGACTCCCACATCCAGGCCTACGGACAACGATCGGTCCGACCCAACCGGGAACCGATGACCGTCGACACCGTGTTCGACGCCGCATCCCTCACGAAGGCCGTCGTGACCACCCCCTGCATCCTGCGGTTGGTGGAGCAGGGCCGAGTGGACCTCGATGCCCCGGTGGGCCGGTATCTCGAGGGTTTCACCGGAGACGGTCGTGAGACGATCACGGTCCGGCAGCTGTTGACCCACGTCTCGGGTCTCCCCCCTGGGCTTCCGCGCTCCCCCGCCTGGCGCGGTGCCAGCAACGCCCTCGCCCTCGCAAGGAGTCAGCCCCTCATGGAACCACCCGGCACCCGGTTCCGGTACAGCGACATCAACTTCATCCTGCTCGGCCTGATCATCGAGAAGGCCTCTGGACGACCCATCGACGAGTTCGCGACGAACACCCTGTTCGCCCCGCTGCGGATGAACCACTCCGGGTTCCTGCCGTTCTCGCCGACGGAGACCAACGACCTCCCGAGGAACCTGCCGACGCAGGGCATCGCAATGATCGCCCCGACCGAGGAACTGGCCGGACCGGTGGTCCTCCGCGGGATCGTCCACGACCCCACCACGCGACGGCTCGGCGGCGTGGCGGGGCATGCTGGTCTGTTCACCACCGCCGCGGATCTGGCCCGGTTCAGTCGCATGGTGCTCAACGGGGGAACACTCGACGGACAGACCCTCCTCAAGCCGGAGACGATCCGACAGATGACCTCCGTGCAGACCCCACCGGGACTGCCCCGACGCGGCCTGGGTTGGGACATCGACTCCCCCTATGCCGGCCCCCGGGGCAACCTGTTCCCGTTGGGCAGCTACGGCCATACCGGCTGGACCGGCACCTCGCTCTGGATCGATCCCTTCTCCCAGACCTTCCTGATCTTCCTGTCCAACCGGAACCACCCGTCCGAGGACGGCAACATCCTGCCCCTGCGACGCGAGCTCGGGACACTGGCGGCCGAGGCAGTGGACACCTTCAACTTCGTCGACGTCCCCGGAGCCCTACCCCCGGCACCGGCGCAGACCAACGGGATCGCCTCGCCGACTCCCCAGCCCCAGACCGAGGTCCTCAACGGCATCGATGTCCTGGTTCGGGACAACTTCAGGCCCCTCCAGGGACTGCGCCTGGGATTGGTCACCAACCAGACGGGCCGGGATCGCCGACGTCGCCCCACGATCGATCTCCTCCGGGCCGCCACCAACCTCCAGCTCATCGCCCTGTTCAGTCCCGAGCACGGCATCCGGGGCTCACTCGATCAGGAGAAGATCGGCGACACGGTCGATCCCATCTCCGGCTTGCCCGTCTACAGTCTCTACGGCGAACGACGGGCCCCGAGCCCCGAACAGCTCGCATCGCTGGACGCCCTGGTGTTCGACATCCAGGACATCGGCTGCCGGTTCTACACCTACATCTCCACCCTCGGGAACTGCCTCGAGGCCACCGCGCGCGCCGGGAAGCGTCTCATCGTTCTCGACCGCATCAATCCGATCACCGGTCGGGTCGAGGGCCCGGTCTCCTCCGGGGAACGCAGCTTCGTGGCGTGGCATGAGATCCCCCTCCGCCACGGCATGACCGTTGGAGAACTGGCCCGGCTCTTCAACGCCGAGCGGAAGCTGAACGCCTCCCTCGAGGTCATCCGTGTCGAGGGCTGGAATCCCGGCCAGTGGATGGACCAGACCGGACTGCCGTGGATCAACCCCTCGCCCAACATGCGGAGCCTCACCGAGGCGACGCTCTATCCCGGGGTGGGGCTGCTCGAGTTCTGCGCGGTATCCGTCGGCCGCGGTACTGGAACACCCTTCGAAGTCCTCGGAGCCCCCTACATCGACGATCTCGCCCTGGCTGCGGAACTCAATCGATCCGGACTCCCGGGCGTGCGCTTCCTGCCCATCCGATTCACCCCCACGGCCAGCGTCTTCGCCGGCAAGGAATGCGGCGGGGTGCAGATCCTCCTCACAGACCGGACCCAGTTCCGGGCTGCCGATCTCGGGGTGCTGCTCGCCACGACCCTACAGCGCAAGTACCCGGATCAATTGCAGGTCGACCGCATGCAACGGCTCCTGATGAGCCCGTTGGTTCTGGAGGCGATCAAGGCGGGGTGTTCACTGGGGGATATCAGGGTGCTCTGGAATGCCCCGGTCACCCAGTTCGAGTCCCGCCGGAGGGAGCATCTGCTGTATCCGAGGGGAAGTTGAGATCTGAGGGCTGAGGTCCCTCTCGGCACCACCTCGATTCTTCCGACACAAAATACGGAGGGAATGGGCACGCGGAGACGCCGAGACGCGGAGGAAAAGAGGGGGAAGGCGATGGGAAACACAGTCCCCGGCGACACCTCGCGATCCATTCCCTCTTCCTCTGCGTCTCGGCGTCTCCGGGTGTCTCCCGCTCCGCGGCCCCATCCCGATTCCTCCGCAGCGCTCCAAGTCACCCTTCACGTAGTCGGTCCACCGACGCGTCAGGGAACCCGACGACGCAACACGCCCACTCAAACCTCGCGGTCGAGATGGGGACGAGGGGGACCTCTCCCCTACCCGGGGGCGGGCGCTCCCGCGCCCAGTGATGCAGGGCACTGCATCACCCACCGGTTCAAAGCCAGGCTTCAACACTCACCTCTGAGCTCTCACCTCACCACCCCGTCAATCCTCGCTCGTCGCGAGCTTCGCGAGGACGCTGAGATCTTCGAGGGTCGTGGTGTCGCCCTTGATCTCCACACCGCTGGCCACCTGCTTGAGGAGACGACGCATGATCTTCCCAGACCGGGTCTTGGGCAGGGCATCAGCGAAGCGCACGTCATCCGGCTTGGCCACGGGACCAATCTCCTTGCCGACATGGTTCCGCAGCTCGGCCTTGAGTTCCGGGGTCGCCTTCTGACCCGACTTCAACGTCACGAAGCAGACCAGGGCTTGCCCCTTCAGCTCGTCCGGACGTCCCACCACGGCTGCCTCGGCGACGCTCGGATGGCTGACGAGGGCACTCTCGATCTCCGCCGTGCCGATCCGGTGGCCGGCCACGTTGAGGACGTCGTCGATGCGGCCCACGATCCAGAAATAGCCGTCCTTGTCCTGGCGACAGCCGTCACCGGTGAAATACGAACCCTTCACCTCGCTCCAGTAGGTGGCCTTGAACCGTTCCGGATCCCCCCAGATCCCACGGAGCATCGAGGGCCACGGCTTGCGGATCACCAGCTTGCCGCCGGTGTTGGCCGGGACCGCCTTGCCCTGGTCGTCCACGACCTCGGGCAGGATCCCGAAGAACGGTAGGGTCGCCGTGCCCGGCTTGAGGGGCGTCGCGCCCGGCATCGGCGTGATGAGGATCGACCCCGTCTCGGTCTGCCACCAGGTGTCCACGATCGGACAGCGCCCCCCACCGATCACGGTGTGATACCACATCCAGGCCTCGGGATTGATCGGCTCGCCGACCGAGCCAAGGAGTCGCAGCGAGCTGAGGTCGTGCTTCTTCGGCCACTCATCGCCCCACTTCATGAACGCCCGGATCG
>JBDLQQ010000147.1:0-8514 GCA_039800465.1 Verrucomicrobiota bacterium | reverse complement strand
TCTCACCGGTGCTCACGCCCCTGGCGATCGATCCCTCGCATCCCTTCCCCCAGCTCCTCAACAAGTCGCTGAACCTGATCGTCCGGCTCCACGGCATGTTCCATGGACAGCTCCGACGCTGGCTGGCCGTGGTCCAGGTCCCCCGGGGACTACCACGGCTGGTGGAGCTGCCGAACAGAACCCAGGGCAAGGAATACGTCTTCCTCAGCCACCTCATCGGCCAGCATCTCGCAGATCTCTTCCCCGGGATGACCCTTGAGGGCTGCTGGAGCTTCCGGGTGACCCGGAACAGCGAGTTGTACATCGACGAGGAGGAGGTGCCGAACCTGCTCCGAGCCGTGGAGCACGAGCTGGACAAGCGCAAGCGCGGCGCGGCGGTCCGCCTCGAGGTCTCCACCGACTGCCCCGAAGACATTCGCCGCTCGCTGCTCGAACATGTCGGGCTCGGGCCGGAGGACCTCTACGTGGTCGATGGTCCCCTCAACCCGACGCGCCTCATGGCCGTGCTCGAGGGGGATCACTCCCCGGAACTGCGGGACCCCGCCTTCGTCGGCTCCATCGCCCCGGAGCTGCGCTCCGGGACCGACCTCTTCGCCACCATCCGCAAGCGCGACATCCTCCTGCACCACCCCTACGACCACTTCGGTACCGTGGTGGAGTTCCTGGAGCAGTCGGCATCCGATCCGAAGGTGCTGGCCATCAAGCAGACGCTCTACCGCACGGGTGGTGATCCTCGGATCGTGGGCGCCTTGATGAACGCCGTGAAGAACGGCAAGCAGGTCACCGCCGTGGTGGAGCTCAAGGCGCGGTTCGACGAGGCCAACAATATCCGCTGGGCGCGGGCCCTCGAGGAGGCCGGTGTCCACGTCATCTACGGCATCTTCGGCTACAAGGTGCACTCCAAGGTGACCCTCGTGGTGCGGGCCGATGACGACGGCATCCGCCGGTACGTCCATCTTGGGACCGGCAACTACAATCCCAACACGGCACGCCTCTATACCGACCTCAGCCTATTGTCGTGCCGCCCAGAGCTGGGCTCGGACGGGACGGATCTCTTCAACCTCCTCACTGGGATCTGCCACCCGCAGCCGATGCGACGCCTCCTGGTGGCGCCCCACGCGATGCTGAAGCGTCTCCTGGAGCTGATCGATCGCGAGGCGGCCCATGCGCGAAGTGGATTGCCCGCCCGGATCATCGCCAAGATGAACGCCCTGGTAGACACCGAAGTCATCGAAGCCCTCTACCGCGCCGCCGAGGCCGGGGTGGAGATCGATCTCATCGTCCGGGGTATCTGCTGCCTTCGGCCGGGCGTCCCAGGACTGAGCGAGCGGATCCGGGTCCGGAGCATCGTCGACCGCTATCTTGAGCACGCCCGGATCTGGTACTTCGAGAACGCCCAACAGCCCGAGGTGTTCGTTGGCAGCGCCGACTGGATGCCGCGGAATCTCCACCGTCGGATCGAGGTCGTATTCCCGATCGAAGACGGCCGGCTCCGGGAACGGATCACGTCTGGGATCCTCGAAACCGAGCTGGCCGACAACACCAAGGCCCGCCAGCTGCAGTCGGACGGCACCTACGTGATCCCTCGGCTCGGGCCCAAGGTACGGCCCCGACGCGCTCAGACGGAGTTCATGGCGCGCGCGGAGTCCGGCCGGAAGATCTCCCCCCGCACCGCGGACACTGCCAAGCCCGCGAAGTGGGTGCCTCGGACCCGTCCGGGTTGAGGACACGCGGAGGAAGAGAGTCCCACACGGAGACGCGGAGACACGGAGGAAGGCCAACACAGGAAATCCATTGTCGGGAAGAGGTTGTCGGGGATCGACAGACTGGGAGGCGCCTGGGCTTCCGCCTTGCACGATCCGTTTCCAACCGGGTTCTCGGCCCCTGCGATCGATGGAACAGCACCGCACCTCAACACCCCTTAGGGATCCTTCCATGTCCCCCTTTCTTTTCTCCGCGTCTCCGCGTCTCAGCGTGAGTCCCCTCCGGAAACGCGCTTGATCATCGGGTTTCAGACCGAAACTCTCATCCGACGCCAACATGAAAGTCCTCATCCTCGCCGCCGGATACGCCACGCGCCTGTATCCGCTCACGCTGACCCAGCCCAAGCCCCTGCTGCCGGTCGCCGGCAAGCCGATGATCGACTACGTCCTCGACAACCTGGCGCCCATTCCCGGGATCGACCGCGTCTACATCGTGACCAACGCCAAGTTCGCGGGACACTTCCAGGCCTGGGCCGACCAGTACCGGGCGACGAAGGCCAAACTCGACTTCACCATCGTCAACGACGGCTCCACCGACGACTCCAACAAGCTGGGCGCCATCGGGGACCTCAACCTCGTGCTGGATCGCGAGAAGGTCGACGACGATCTCATCGTGGTCGCCGGGGACAACCTCTTCAGCGAGTCCCTAGCCGACTTCGGGACCTTCTGCCGCAAGGTCAACCAACCTGTCCTGGGTGTCTATGACGTCGGCTCGCTCGACCAGGCCAAGAAGTACGGCGTGGTCGAGGTCGACCCATCGAACAAGCTCCTGAGCTTCGTCGAGAAACCCGCCAATCCTGCGAGCACCCAGATTGGCATCGCCCTCTACTTCTACCCCCGTGCGACGCTGCCGAAGATCCGGCAGTACCTCGCCGAGGGGAACAACCCCGACCAGCCCGGACGCCTCGTCCAATGGCTGTACCCGCGGGAGCCGGTCCACACTTGGTCGGTGCCCGGCATCTGGTACGACATCGGGTCCAAGGAGACCCTCGAGGAGGCCAACCGTATCTTCGCCAAGCGGTGAGCCGGTCCACCGCTCCCATCCTTGACGTCTCCGGGTTGACCATTGTCCGGGACGAGACCCGGATCCTCGATCGCGTCTCCTGGCGGGTCGAACCCGGTGAGCACTGGGTCCTCATCGGCGCCAATGGCTCCGGCAAGACCTCCCTGCTGTCCGCCCTGACCGGCTACCTCATGCCGACGGAGGGCGAGATGGAGCTGCTCGGCTTGAGGTTTGGTGACAGCGATTGGCGGGAGCTCCGGTGCCGGATCGGACTCGTCAGCTCCTCGCTCCGCCAGATGATGGCCGACACGGAGCCGGCGCTGCTGTCGGTCGTGGGGGGTCGGTATGCGATGATCGACTTCTGGGGAGAGCCGACGCGGTCCGACCAACGGGAGGCCCTGCGCCTGCTGGAGCGGGTTGAGGCTGCCCACCTGAAGGACCGCCCCTGGGCGGTCCTGAGCCAGGGCGAACGCCAACGGGTCCTCATCGCCCGTTCCCTCATGGCCCGCCCCCGTCTCCTGATCCTGGATGAGCCCTGTGCAGGGCTGGACCCGGTGGCGCGGGAACACTTCCTCCAGTTCCTGGAACGCCTGAGCCGTCAACCGGCTGCCCCCTCGCTGATCCTGGTCACCCATCACGTCGAGGAGATCACTCCGCTGTTCACCCACGCCCTCCTGCTGAGCGGGGGACGGGTCGTGGCCAGCGGACCTCGGAAGACCGCACTCCGCTCGGAGAGCCTGAGCCGGATGTTCGGATCGCCCGTGCGGCTCCGATCCAAGTCCGGGCGGCTGTCGCTCGAGGTCGAAGCCGGCACGGCGCAGGTGCTGTAAGGGAAGCCCTCCACCCACAAGGGGGCCCGGCTCCGGTAAAGCACCGGGGACCTCAAGGTCGCGATCCACCACGCAATCCCAGCACTCCGCCCCGAACGCTGGGCAGATCACCCCATTCCGACGGCGAATCCGTGCGGATGACGGCAAAACAGAACCGTCACCCATGAATACGTCCGACATCCAACCCTCTCTGTCACTCGGTCTCCGGGCCTGGGCGTCCCTCCCTGCCCTGGGACTCGCCTTCTGGGCCGGGACCTCCACCTCCGTCGCCCAGGGCTGTGTCGCACTCCGCGGCACGGGCATGTGCCACATGGAGCAGTTCGCCCAGCCCGCGGATGCGGACCTGACCGGCGGTGAATGGCTGGCCACCCTCGGATTCCGCTGGTTCAACTCCGATCGCCATTTCCGGGGAACCCATGAGGAGACCCAGCGCTTCGCCGATGGCACGGAGGTCATCAACGACACCTACATCTGGAACCTCGGGATCCAATACGCGTTCACACCCCGCTGGAGCCTCGCCTTGGACCTGCCGTTCGTCTATTCGACCCGCTCCTCCCTCTATGAGCACCCGGGCACGGGACGCCATACCACCTCGGCCGGCGGCATCGGGGACATCCAGCTCACGCCCTACGTCTGGCTCTGGGATCCTGCCAAGCGGGTGAAGGGCAACATCCAGCTCGGCCTCGGCCTGTCGGCGCCCAGCGGCGACTACAATGCGCAGTCGACCTTCTATACGACCAACGGTCCCGTCGTCGGCCCGGTCGACCAGTCGATCCAGCCCGGCACCGGCGGATGGGGTTTCACCACGACCATCACGGCCTATCGGGAGATCTTCAAATACACGACGGTCTTCGTGAACGGCACGTACCTGTTCAACCCCCAGGATGTGAACGGAACGCCCACCCAGAATGGCCCCGGTGGGTTCCGGAGACGCAATCCCTATGAGCAGGTGATGTCGATCCCCGACCAGTACTTCGGCCAAGGAGGAGTGATGTACACGATCGTCCCGAAGTGGGGCCTCTCGCTCGGCATGGGAGCCCGGATCGATGGTGTCCCGGCGGAGGATGCCCTCGGGGACAGCAACGGGTTCCGGCGTCCAGGCTACTCCATTGCCCTCCAGCCCATGCTCCAGTGGATGAAGGGGCGCTACAATTTCTCGCTGGCCACACCGGTCGCCGTGTACCGCGACCGGACCCAGAGCGTCGCCGACCAGCGGTGGACCCAGGACACCGGGATCTATCGCCACGGCGATGCCGCCTTTGCCGACGTCTCCGTGATCGCCAGTTTCTCGGTCGCGTTCTGACCCTCGGGACAACCCCGCCAGCGAGGGCCGACGTCCGCGGCGGCCCTCGCTGGAGGCTTGGTCACACATCCCCCTCCAGGGGCCTCGGCAATGATGCCGACCCGGGGGAGGAACCCGATAGGCACCTCTGATCCTCCCAATCCTCGTGGGAAGTTGGGGACGCTGTCGGGTGCGTCCCACCGGTTCCCTTCCCGCTGCGCATTTCCGCACCCCCGCGGGATTCCGTCTTCCGGTTCCACGGAGCCCCATCACACGGGCGCTTTCGCGAGTTTCCCTGTCGACCGCCCCGCGTTGGCCCGACGTGTGCTTCCCCTCCCTCGCTGGCTTTTTGGCTGGCCCTGCAGTTGTGAGGGGGCCGGGTGTTTCCTCCGCCCGGCCCCTTCTTTGCCACTGCAGAATTCCATTCCCTGATGGGCACACAGACGCTAGTCGTTGGCCCGCAGGAGGACTGCCAACGCACCACCCCTGCAACACAGACAGACCCCCAGACCATGACCTCCAAACCGTTGACCGGACCCGAGCTGAAGGAATTGACCGATGGCCTGAACCGCCTGGCGCGGAACCTCTGGTGGAGCTGGAATCAGGAGGCGCAGGACATCTTCCAGAACCTCTCCCCACGCGGCTGGCAGAATCTCTACCACAACCCCGTGGCGGTGCTGCATGAGGTGTCCGACTACGAGCTGCGCACACGCCTCCAAGAGCCCGATTTCGCGGCCCGGGTGCGGCAGGTCCTCGCCGAGTTCGATGGCTACCTGCACCAGAAGCAGACCTGGGCCTCGCAGCACGCCCCGCAGCTGGCCAAGCACCCGGTCGCCTACTTCTCCGCGGAATTCGCCTTCCACGAGTGCCTCCCGATCGCCGCCGGCGGACTCGGCGCGCTCGCCGGCGACCACACCAAGTCCGCCAGCGACCTCGGACTCGGCTTCGTCGGCATCAGCCTCTTCTACCGTGAGGGCTACTTCCAGCAGTCCATCAGCTCCGACAACTGGCAGCAGGAACACTACGTCCCGCTCAACCCCCGCAACCTCCCGCTCGACCCTGTCGTGGATGCACGCGGTGAGCCAATTGTCTGCAACGTGCGCATGTTTGGACAGCCCATCCGGTTCCATGCCTGGCGGGTGAACATCGGACGCGTCCCCGTCTACCTCCTCGACACCAACCGTCCGGAGAACGAGGGGCAGTACCGGGACCTGACCAACCGGGTGTATGGCGGCGACACCACCACCCGGATCATGCAGGAGATCCTGCTCGGCGTCGGCGGGGTGCGCCTGCTCCGGGCTCTGGGGGTCCAACCGTCCACCTTCCACATGAACGAGGGCCATGCGGCCTTCCTCACCCTCGAGCTGCTGCGCGAGAAGATGGCCGCCGGCAAGACCTTCGAGGAGGCCTCCAGTCTCACCCGTCAGGAATGCCTCTTCACCACCCACACGCCAGTGGAGGCGGGCCATGACCGGTTCAGCAGCGACCTCATGCGGCTGGCGGCGGACAAGTTCCACCACAGTCTCCATCTGAACCACCACCAGCTCATGGAGCTCGGCAACGAGCACCCGGGACGCGAAGGCGGACCGTTCTGCATGACCGCCCTGGCCCTCCGGTTCTCCCGGGCCGCCAACGGGGTCAGCGCCCTGCACGGCGAGGTGAGCCGCGACATGTGGAAGAGCTTCTACCACAAGCACAATGCCGATGAGGTCCCCATCGGATCCATCACCAACGGCATCCACCTGGTCGGCTGGATCAAGGGCCCGATGCGCCGGTTCTGGAGACAGCGCTACCTGAAGAACGGCGGGGCTCCGGAACGGTTCGTCGAGGAGGCGAACACCCCGGAGTTCTGGGCCCGGATGGCCGATCCGAGCCTCACGAGCGACGAGGAGCTCTGGGCCATGCGCTACAAGCTGCGCCGGGAACTGATCGAGTTCGCCCGCCGTCGCCTCCTCATCAACCACCGGTCGTTCAGCCAGTCCGACTACATCGCGTTCGACGCCCTGCTGAACCCGGATGCCCTCACCATCGGCTTCGCCCGGCGGTTCGCCACCTACAAGCGGGCCCCCCTCATCTTCGACCAGTTCGAGAACATCGTGAAGCTGGTGCGCGACACCAGCCGTCCGGTCCAGTTCATCTTCGCCGGCAAGGCCCACCCGCGGGACGACGAGGGCAAGCGGTTCATCCAGAAGATCATCCACCTGTCGAACTACAGCGAGCTGAAGGGACACCTCGTGTTCCTCGAGAACTACGACATCCACGTCTGCCGTCAGATGGTCTCCGGCTGCGACATCTGGCTGAACAACCCGCGCCGCCCCCTCGAGGCCTCCGGCACGAGCGGCATGAAGGCCACCGCCCACGGCTGCCTCAACATGTCGATCCTCGATGGCTGGTGGCGCGAGGGCTACGACGGCACCAACGGGTTCGCCATCGGCCCGGACTCCCATCCGGCCGACGTCGTGGAACAGGACCGCGTCGACAGCGCCAACCTGTTCAAGGTCCTCACCGAGGAGGTCGTCCCGACCTTCTTCAACCGGGATGCCCAGGGAATCCCCCGCCAGTGGATCGCCCGGATCCGCCGCGCCCTCACCACCCTGGCCCCCCAGTACAGCACCTGGCGCATGGTCCAGGAGTACACCAACACCTACTACCTGCCCCACGTGAAGTGACCGTCGGGCTGGAACCGACCGGGAAGCTCATGAGGTGGATCAACCGACCTCACCATCTGGTCTTCAGCATACGAATTGCTCCCTATTTCCTGGTGATGCCGGGACGGGGTTTCCGGGACGTTTTCAGCCACGGCGCTGTGCGGTTTTGAGCGGCGTGGGCGGAAGGTCTCCGGTCCCCGCCACGGTGTCCCTGTTCGGTGTCCAAAAACCCTTTGCCTCGTCGGTTCATCGACCGATAGGCTTCTCAGGCTGAACGCGTCCCAACGCGGTCTGCCCTCCGAGGGCTCATCCATGAAATCGTATCCGTCGGTCCCCAATTCGCTCTATCGACCCGAGTTCGAGCACGATGCCTGTGGCGTCGGGTTCATCGCCAACATCTCCGGGAAGAAGGAGCAGCGCATCGTCCAGTTCGCCATCGAGGCGCTGAACAGCCTCGCGCACCGCGGGGCGCTCGATGCCGACGCGAAGACCGGCGACGGCGCCGGCATCCTGGTCCAGCTGCCCAAGGCCTTCTTCAAGCAGGAGGCCGACAAGCTGGGGGTCAAGGCCGTCGAGGAGGAAGACCTCGCCGTCGGCTTCGTCTTCGCCCCGGCCGGCAACAAGTACCTGATTGCCAAGTGCCGCCAGTTCGTCGAGGAGGCCTGCGCCAAGTACGGCATCCATTTCCTCGCCTGGCGTCCGGTCCCGACCAATCCCAAGTGCCTCGGCGACAAGGCCCGGACCACGATGCCCGAGATCATGCAGTGTCTTCTCGGACGGGACCTGAGCTGGAGCCCCGACGAGTTTGAGCGGAAGCTCTTCCTGGCCCGCAACCACGCCGAGCGGGCCGCCATGGCCGAGAAGGTCGATGGCTTCTACTGCCCGTCGTTCAGTGGCCGGACCATCGTCTACAAGGGCCTCTTCAACGCCCCGCAGCTGCCGAAGTTCTACCTGGACCTCAAGGACCCGCTGTTCGTCTCTGCCCTGG
>JBDLQQ010000146.1:0-7879 GCA_039800465.1 Verrucomicrobiota bacterium | reverse complement strand
CGAGCGGGTCGAGCTGCCGGGTATCGAGGACAAGAAACCCTCCGAACTCTCCGGCGGCATGCGCAAGCGGGTCGGCTTGGCCCGGGCCATCGTCTACAAGCCCTCGATCCTGCTGTACGACGAGCCCACGACCGGGCTCGACCCGATCGCCGGGGCCCGGATCGACGCGGTCATCCGCCGCATCTGGCAGCAGCTGGGCGTGACAAGCGTGGCGGTGACCCACGACATGGCCAGCGCCCGCCGCATCAGCAACCGCATGCTCATGCTCCACAACGGCGTCATCCATGCCGATGGCCCGACCCGGGACATTCTGGATTCGACGGACCCGCTCATCCACGAGTTCGTCAACGGCATCGCCCCGGATCTGGCCGGCGCCCCGGTCTCCGCTCCCTGAGTCCTCGACCCACCATGTCCTCCTCCAAGAAAGTCGGTGTCTTCGTCGCGTTCACCCTGGCGGTCATCGCCGGGATGATCCTCAACTTCAGCAAGGGCAGCAGCTACTTCACCCCCGCGATCACGGTGCGGGTGCTGGCGGAGCGGGTGGGGGGGCTGAAGGTGGGCGCTCCGGTGGCGTTGTCCGGCGTCCCGGTGGGGCACGTCACGGGCATCGACCTCTCGGAGGACCGCAAGGAGGTGGAGATCCGGCTCCGCATCGAGCGGCGCTATCCGGTGCATGGGGATGCCAAGTTCGGCATCGAACAGTCTGGGTTCCTGGGCGATGAGTTCGTCTCGATCGTCCCGAGGAAGAACGAGAAGCCGGTGCTCGAGGACGGGGCGATGGTCCGGGCCGAGACGCCGTTCAACCTCCAGGAGGCGGCCCGTGCGGCGACCCAGCTCCTGGGCAAGCTCGACACGGCGATCGACCGCATCAACCAGGCGGTTGGACGGGTGGACGAGAAGCTCCTGAGCGAGTCCACGCTGACAAACCTGGCCCAGACGGCCGTCAATGTCCGCCTGGCCTCCGCGGAGGCGGCGGCTGCGCTCGGGGATGTCCGCCAGATCGTGAGCAACAACACTCCGGTGGTGGGGCAGACCCTGAGCAACCTGGGGCGCCTGACGCTGCGGCTGGATTCGTTGGCGACGAATGTCGACCAGTTCCTGACGGAGCAGAGGCCTGCGGTGAGCAATGCGATCGCCAACGCCAGTGCGGTCACGGAGGACCTGCGGGGGATCACGTCCGACCTGCGGGCGGGCCGGGGCGTGGCGGGGGGGCTCCTGAGCGATGATGCCCTGCGGCTCCAGCTGGGGTCGGCGCTGACCAATCTAGCCACCACCTCGAGCAATCTCGCGAACTTCGGCATCCTCTACAAACCGCCGCGTCCCCGGAAGCCGGTGGCGAACCCGGTGCGCTCCCCGGCCAGGTGAGGGAGGCCTGAAGAAGTTGAGAGTCGACTGTTGTGTGTTGAGATGCCCTGCGAACCGGGCTCAGGAGCGCCCCTCGAGGGAATCACTCCGCCGGGTCCCCATATGAGGCGCGGGGGTTGAGCAGGCGTGCCGGGCAGCCGGGATCCTCCTAGGTGTGAGAGGATCCTTGAGCACGGTGGGGAGTCGAGCCGTGTGGGGATCGAGATGGGGCCGACGAGGACGTCCGCTGCCGGTGCCGGGGTTGAGAAGTAATGCTGTCCTTGAATTGGTGTCGGCCTCTGGTAGGTGCAAAGCAATGAACTCCCGTTACTGCACCCGATTGCTCCGTGGACTCGCCCGCTCTGTCTCGTCCAACACGATCGGATTGATCGTCGTGGCGGTGCTCAGCGGGATGACATCTGCCGGGGCCGGGGAGGTGGGTTGGGCCCCTTTTTACCTCACGGGTCCTGCACCCAAATCGGGGGGTAGGGGGGGTGTTGATGGCCTGTTTTCAGGCCCCCTGTACCCCTACCCCAGCCTTCCGAACTACTATCCGATTCTTGGTGGACTCCCCGCAAAAAACCACGGTGTTGTCCTTCCGCCTGTCGCCCCACGGGTGCTCATCGATGAATCCATGGACGGCCAGGTCGTACCCGCCAACCCGGGGGACTTGATCGAGGTGCGGCTGAAGGCGAGGGGCGGGATTCCTTATGCCTGGGTGCTCGATGCCAGGAACGGAACGTCTGTGGTTCCCAACGGAGCCCCAAGGGATGAGGTGGGACCGGGTTTGGAGGCGGGACGTCCAGTCACCCGGGTGGTGCCTTTCCAGGCCGTGGCAGCCGGCGGGACGACGCTCCGATTCGAGCTGAAGTCCTTTGTTCCGTCGAATCCCCCCGCGAAGACCTTCACCGTGACCATCCGGGTGATTCCAAACCGCAAACCCGGGAAGAAGTAGCGGAGAGCAAGGCGCAAAGGGAGGGATCCACAGTGCCCAGCGACTCTGGGCACGGGAACGCGATCACCACGGAAAGGCTCCGGGAGCCGGCTGGCCACCCCCCTGACGGACGGTGTGGATCCGGTCGGCAGGCAGGGGACCGAAGTCCTCGGAACGCCCATCCGGCCCGCGGATCCAGACATGGTCCACCCGCTGGGCGGCCCCCAGTCCGAAGTGCACCCGGGGATCCTGGCTCGAGGCGTAACCCTGGTTGGGCTGGTGTTGACGCCAGAGGACCTGTCCCGCCGCCTCCACCCGGATCACCGCATTCCGGGTCTCACGTCCCTGCCCGTCCTCGAGCTGCAGCATAATCCAGTGGCGGGATCCTGCCGCCCGGTTCTGGAGGACCTGGAGTGGGGCATCTCGGCGGACCACGAGGACGTCCAGGGCCCCATCATTGTCGAGATCCCCAACCGCCAGTCCGCGTCCCACTCCCAGATCGTCGCGGTCCAGTCCTGCGAAGGGCACGTCCTGGAACCGACCCTGGCCGAGACCGCGTTTGAGGGTATTGGGTTCGGCATAGGGCTGCTTCGGATCGGTCTCTCGGAGGCCCAGCTTCACCCTGCCGTTGGCGACCTGCAGGTCGAGCTGGCCATTGTTGTCGAAGTCCGCGAACTCCACCCCGAACCCCGTGAAGGGCTGGCTGCCGGCCATGGGACCGTCGGGTGCCAGCCAGTCGGTGAAGATGCCCTTCTCGTTGAGGAAGAGTCCGTTGCCCTCACCGACGAGGTGGGTGACGAAGAGGTCGAGCGAACCCCGCTGGAGGAGGTCCACGGCCACGACCCCCATGCCGGCGCGGGGAACCCCCACGGCGTTGAGGGCACAGCCCCGGAGCGGGGCGTCATCCCGGAATCGACCCCCGCCCTGGTTCAGCCAGAGCTGGTTGGCCATGGCGTCGTTGGCGATGAAGAGGTCGACCCGCCCATCCTTGTCGAAGTCCCCGGTGGCCACGCCCAGTCCGTTGCCGAAGGCCCCGAGCAGTCCAGCCTCGCGGGTCACGTCCTCGAACGTCCCATCCCCGCGGTTGTGGAAGAGCACGGGCGGGGCAGGGGCCTGGTAGTTCAATGGCGAGCAATAATCCCGCCGCCCACCGCTCGAGAAGCACTCCCGCTCGGACTGGGGGGTCCATCGGACGTAGTTCACCACGATCAGGTCGAGATGGCCGTCGGTGTCGTAGTCGAGGAACGCCGCACTGGTGCTGAGCGAATCCACGCCCACGCCCGCCCGCTGGGTGGCCTCCTCGAAGGTGCCGTCACCCCGATTGTGGAACAGATGGTTGCCCCCGTACTGGGTGATGTAGAGGTCGGGCCAGCCATCACGGTCGTAGTCCCCGATGGTGCATCCCATGCCGAAGCCGGACGGCACGTGGAGGCCTGCGGCTTCGGTGACGTCGGTGAACCGCCAGCCCCCGTCGTTGCGGTAGAGGCGATGTTGCGGCGGCTGCGGTTGGGCGGGATCGAGGGATCCTCCGTCGATGCACAGGACATCGAGGCGTCCGTCGCGGTTGTAGTCGATCAGGCCGACCCCGCCGCTTTCCATCTCGGGGAGGTAGAAGCGCCCCGCGGGTCCGATGTGGTGTCGGAAGTCGAGTCCACTGTCCGGTCCCACCCGTTTGAACCACGGTGCTGCGGGGGTGGCGGCAGCGGTCGGGAGAGTCGAGGCTGCCGATGAAGGAGCGTTGGAGGTGGATCCCGGAGAGGTGGCGGGTCCGGGTCCGCACCCCTGGGCGAGGATCAGTGCAAGGAGTGGGAGCGTGAGGATGGGCCTCATCGCTGTGGGAGGGCGGCCCGGAGCTCCCGATACTCCGCGCTCTGGGGTGCGAGGCGACCGAGCTGTTCGACGGCGGCGCGGGCCCGGTTGGTGTTGCCGGATTCGAGGGACAGGAACCCGATCATCGCCATCGCCCGCGGCTGGCTGGGGTCGATCTCAAGGGCGTGCTCGAACTGGGCGATGGCGCCATTGGTGTCGTTGAGGTTCCGCCAGAGGATGTTGCCCAGCTCGAGCGGGATCTCGGGGTTCCTCGGGTCGCACCGCATCGCCGCCCGGACCGCGGCGATGGCGTCGGCATCCCGGTCCACGGCCAGCAAGGCGTTGGCGGCGGCGATGTGGGCGTGGGAGGAGTTCGTGGCGAGTGCGAGGGCCGACCGCGCGTCGGCGAGTCCCTGCTCATGGCGTCCCAGCAGGACCTGGGTGTAGGACCGAGTGATCCAGGGGGCGATGGACTTGGGATCCTTGGCGATCAGCCGATCGAGCACCGGCAGGGCCTTGTCCGCCTGGCCGGCCTGGTTCAGGGCCATCGCCTGCTGATGACTCAGGCCGGGGTGGTCGGGATGGAATTTCAGGGCCTCCGCGAGGAGGGCGACGGCGACGTCGGGTCGACCCGCGCTGCAGAGTTCCTCCGCCTGCACGAGCTGGTCGGGGATCGACTTCATGTGGTGCGGGGCGAGTTCCGACCAGTCGTCCGACATCGGGTGTCGGACCGAGGCTGATCCCGCGGCGAGTGCGATCCGGGCCTCGTTGGTGCGTCCAACCGAACGGTAGGCCTGGCCGAGGAGGAACCGGGCGGGCTTGGCGGAGGCATCGAGTTCGAGGCTCTTCTCCAGAAGGGGCACCGCCTCTGGAGCACGACCCTGGCGGATGCGGACTTCACCCAGTCCGGCAGGTCCTCGCCACTCGTCGGGGGCGAGGGTGGAGAGCCGGGTGAAGGCGGTCTCGGCGAGCCCGAGATCCCCGGTCCGGAGCGCGCATTCGCCGACGCGGTACCATCCGGCCGCAAAGCCGGGGTCCTGTGTGGTCAGGGCCTGGAACTCGCGGAGGGCTCCGGGGAGATCGGCCAGTTCCTCGAGGGCGACCGCGGCGTACATGCGGGCCAGGGGTTCCTCGGGATCGAGCCGGGCCGTGTCGAGGAAGGCCTGTCGGGCCTCGTTCCAGAGTCCGTTCGCGGCATAGGCGATGCCTAGGGTCGCTCTTCGGGTGGCGCTCCGGGGGGACTGCCGGACGCCGTCGATCACGGCCTCCAAGTGGTCACGGACCTGGGGGTCGAGGGCTGCGGCATTCTGCGGCACTGGGATGGGCAGGAGGGGAGGACGCCGGATCCACTGGACCACAGCAGCGGCGGCGACCACGAGGAACACCCCGGCGAGGATCCGGAGGCGTCGCGGGACCTGGGGGGGGGCGCCGGGGGCGGATGCGGGCGACGGCATGACGATGGAAAGCTAACAAAACGAAAGGGCGATGTCCTTCGCGGACATCGCCCTGTCTTGGCGCGTTGGTGTCTGAGTACTGGGGGGAACCTGGGGACGATGCGTCACCTGCTCAGCGCACCTGCCTTGCCATGCTACCGCGTCGGGTTGGCGACCTTGACCGAGGTCCGCTCCTGCATCCAGGCGACGTCCGGGTTGTTCGGGGACGGCTGACCGAGGGCCAGAGGGGTTCCCTTCTTCAGTCCCGGGGTCGTGCGGCGATCGGCCCACTTCTTGATCTCGGAGTGGCCATCGACGAACGCGAAGCCGCAGGCCCGGTTGTGGTAGCTGGCGGGGTAGTCGACGATGGTGTACGAGGCCGATTTCATGGGATCGTAGCCGTCCATGTTCACGGCGAACCAGCCGTCATTGATGCTGTCCTCGCGTTCGTCGACGAAGGCCCAGGTCATGGAGGGACGTTGGATGTCACCGAGCTTCTTGAACTGCCAGTATCCGGCGGTGAAGGGGCCGCCGCGCTCCCCGAGGTAGCCGTTCATGGAGATCGAGCGCACCCGCGGCACGCCGGTCTTGCCCTTGCTCAGGGACATGTCGGCCGGGCACTTGTAGACGCCCGCCGCGCCGGCGAACTTGCCGAGCTGGGAGTTGAGCAGGAAGAGGACGTTGGTGTTGTCGGGCGTGTAGCTCTGGTTGTTGAGCCAGCCGACGCACCAGGTCTGATTGGTCTGGGCTGCGCCCGTGCCGCCGTCGAGATTGCCGGGGAGGACGTCGTTGTTGTCGCCGCAGAACAGGTTGTAGGCGAAGCCCAGCTGCTTGCCGTTGCTCATGCACAGGATGCCCTGGGCCTTGCTCTTGGCCTTGCCGAGGGCGGGGAGGAGCATGCCGGCGAGGATGGCGATGATGGCGATGACGACGAGCAGCTCGATCAGGGTGAAGGCCCTGAGGAGCCGTTGGGACAGCGGTGAGGGGGAGTTCATGGGCTCTGGGGATGGGTTGGAGACGACTACTGGGTGACGTTGGGGATGTTCTCGGCCGGGGCCTTGGAGGGGTCGATCTCCCGGATCGCATTGATCGCCGCGGTCACGGCATTGCTGTCGGGATCCTGGAGCATCTGGGTCAGCCCCGGCAGGGCGTCCTTGGCGGGGGCGCCGATCTGGCCGAGGGCGTAGGCGGCGAGACGGCGCAGGACGGGATCCTCACTCTTGAGCAGGGGAATGATGTCCTTCACCGCGGCAGCGGCGTTCGGTCCCCCGGCAGCCAGTTCCGAGAGGGCTGCCGCCTTGGAGTCATTGTCCCCCTTCAGAGCTGCGACCTGGGCGGAGACGTCAATCTTCTTGGCCGCAGGACCGCTCTCACCGCATCCGGAAGGGAGGACCCCGATCAGCAGTCCAAGGGCAAGGGCGCGCGAGAGACGCAGTGGAAACCCGGTGTGGGGTGAGGTCTTGGGGTGCGAGGAGTGAGAGCCCATGGGATCGAGCGGGGGAACCCCGACAATCTAGGCAACCTCCCACGGGTGAATCAAACCCGAAGTCGACCCGTTTTCGACGGATCCGGCGATCGCTCCGGGACACCCCGCAGGGATCGTCACGCACCGGGGACGCACCGAGCCGTCCCCATCCGGACCTCAGGCCTCGGCACCCTCGGTGACGAACTTCAGCACGCGGGACTTCTCGGCGCGCTTGCGCTGGTTCTCGTCGAGGATCTTCTTCCGGAGGCGGAGGTTCTTCGGGGTGGCCTCGACGTATTCGTCGACGTCGATGTACTCGAGCGCGCGCTCGAGGCTGAGCTTCATCGGGGCGTTGAGCTGGATGCCCTTGCCGTCGCCCTGGGAGCGCATGTTGGTGAGCTTCTTCTCCTTCACCGGGTTGACCGGGATGTCGTTCTCGCGGGCGTTCTCGCCGACGATCATGCCCACGTAGATCTGGTCGCCCGGCTCCACCATGAGGCGGCCGCGCTCCTGGACCATGTTGAGGGCGTAGGAGGTCGCCTCGCCGGCATCCATGGAGACCAGGGATCCGTTCTTGCGGGCGGCGATCTCGCCGCGGTCGGTGCCGTACTCGTGGAAGAGGTGGCTCATGACACCCATGCCGCGGGTCATGTTGACGAGGTCGGTCTCGAATCCGATGAGGCCACGCATGGGGATGAGGGCCTCGACGGAGACCTGGTTCCCGACGTGGTTCATGTTCGTGATCTGCGCCTTCCGGAACGAGAGGTTCTCCATGACGGCACCGAGGTTCTCGGTGGGGACCTCGACGAAGAGCTTCTCGATGGGCTCGAGCGGGTTGCCCTCGGCGTCCTTCTTCCAGAGCACCTCGGGACGCGACACGAGGACCTCGTAGCC
>JBDLQQ010000145.1:0-5739 GCA_039800465.1 Verrucomicrobiota bacterium | reverse complement strand
GGGTCTGATCCCGGATGTCCGCCGGGACCGGTCCGCCGGGATGCGCCGGGTCGATCGGAACCTGGCCCGAGCAGAACAGGAGGTCCCCGAGCCTGATCCCGTGGGTGTAGGGACCGAGTGCGGGAGGCAGCGTCGACGGACTGACGGGGATCTTGGACATGGTGTTATTGCTTCTCCTCGTACCAGGCCATCTGGATGGCCTCGAGGATCTTCTCGTTCGACCCTTCCGGGGCGTCGCTGAAGTCCTCCAGCTCGAGCACCATCTTGTGCAGCTTCGGGAAGCTCAGCCGCAGGGGATCCTGGTCCGGGAACTTGTCCGCCAGTGCCCATGCGACCTCGTCCGAGTCCTTCCAAGTCAGTTTCATGGCCAACGTCTCGATGGAATCGGTTCAGACGTCAAGTCACAGTCCCACGCCGAGTCCAGCCCGAGTTGAGGGTTGAGGGAGCCGGGGCTCTTGCCGATCGTTGGGGATGCTATCGCGACTCCGCCGACCTCTCCTGTGCGGGTTCCTACTGCTGCTCGCCGTGGCCGGGTGCTCGGATCGTCGTGAGCGGACCGGGCAGGTGTTCCTCGTCACACCGGATGGATCGGGATTGAAGCTGGCGCTGGTCGGGATCCACGTGGTCCCCGGAGAGGAATTGGCGAGGGTCGCCCGACAGTTGCTCAAGCCGCTGGGCGCCGATCTCGCCGGACGTGAGCTCCTCTTGGGATTCGACAAGGAACTGCGGACGATGGCGTCCCATGGATTGGCCATCCGCGACATCGAGCGCATCGGGGGCGAGGCCGTCCGGCGTCGGACCGCGCTGGAAGCCGCCCTGCAGTCCGGTGCGCTGGAGGAGGATCTCCTCACGGCCCTGCCGCCGGCGCGGACCCGAACCGATGCCGACGGACTCTTCGCCATCGAGGCCTTGGAATCCGACTGGCTGGTGGCCCGATGGCGGAGCGGCAAGGAGGGACCCGGTGCGTCGGTCCTGTGGCTGTTCCCACTGGCAGGCACGACCGGGAGGCTGTTGGTGTCGGGGGACTCCGTCGTCGCGGGACGATTCGACCTCCTCGATCGGCTCCAGCAACGGATCCCACAGCCGGAGCGCCAGGGTCCCGATCCCGCACTGGCATCGTGGATCGATCGCAGCCGCCAGGAAGCGTCCGCAGCCGTCGAGACCGCCAGGGGACGGGTGGCCGAGATGGAGCGTGAGCTCGCGGGCATCCTGGGCGTCACCCATCCCTTCGTCCCGGGGGCGGCGGTCCGCGTGGGTGCCCTGTCGGCACGGTGGATTCCGGCAGGACGCTTCACGATGGGCAGCCCGAACACGGAGGAGGGGCGTTTCCCGGGCGAGACGCCCCACGAGGTGGTCCTGAGCCGAGGATTCTTCATGGCCGAGACGGAATGCACCCAGCGGCAGTGGCAGTCGCTGATGGGCAGCAACCCCTCCGGATTCCAGGGCCCCGATCTCCCGGTGGAACAGGTGAGCTGGAATGATGCGGTGGAGTTCTGCAGGCGCCTGACGGAGCTCCATCGTCGGGAGGGACGCCTCGCAACCGGATGGGAGTGGCGGTTGCCGACCGAGGCCGAGTGGGAATACGCGGCAAGGGCGGGGAACGTCGGACCGCGACATGGAAACCTCGATGCGATCGCGTGGCACGAGGGGAATTCCGGGAAGCAGACCCATCCGGTCGGGGGGCGGGCGCCGAACGAGTGGGGTTTGCATGACACCCTCGGCAACGTCTTCGAATGGTGCCTCGACTGGCAGGCGGACTACATCTCCGGCCCGCAGCTCGATCCCAAAGGCCCGGAATCGGGTTCCAGCCGGGTCGGACGCGGCGGCTCCTGGAGCCAGGGGCCACGCAAGTGCCGCTTCGCGAGCCGGAACTCCGGGGAACCCCTGGTGACGGTCGACGTGCTGGGTTTCCGACCGGCCCTGTGTCCACCGCGGTAATCCAGGGCAACACACAGCGGGTTGGTGACCGTGGTCATCGGACTGGACTTCCTCCGCGACTCGGGTGACTCAAGGCGCATGATCCCATCGCCGACCGGGTCCCGGCTGTCTCCAGTCCTACGATTCCCGGTCCTGTTGTTGTCCTCAGGGTGCCCATCCCTCCTTGCGACACTCCTCCTGCTGCTGTTCCTGGAACCTGCAGGTCAGGCCTCCGAGCCACTGCCGCGCCTGCAGGTGAGTGGCAACGGACGGTTCCTCGTGACGGAGCAGGGGAAGCCGTTCTTCTGGATGGGTGACACGGCCTGGGAGCTGTTCCACCGACTCAACCGCGAGGAGGCGGAGGTCTACCTCTCCAACCGGGCAGCCCTCGGGTTCAACGTCATCCAGGCCGTGGCCCTCGCCGAACTGGACGGTCTCAACACCCCCAACCCCTATGGCCACCGTCCGCTGGACGACCTCGATCCCACGCGACCCAACGAGGAGTACTTCCGCCATGTCGACTGGATCGTGAGGCGGGCGAATGCGCTCGGGATGTACGTCGGTTTCCTGCCGACCTGGGGGGACAAATGGAACAAGGCGTGGGGTGTGGGTCCGGAGATCTTCACCCCGGCAAACGCCGAGGCCTATGGGGAGTGGCTGGGACGACGCTACCGGGACGCCGGCGTGGTCTGGATCCTGGGCGGGGATCGTCCGATCGATGCGGCGCGTGCGGACGGACAGCGTGCGATCCTCCGGGCGATGCTCCGTGGGCTCCGAAACGGCGACGGAGGGAAGCATCTCGTGACCTTCCATCCCACGGGTGGAGCCGGTTCGGCCGAGGTGCTCGGTGATGAGCCCGGGATCGACTTCCACATGCGACAGAATGGCCACAACGCCGAGTACACGGGGCGCTACGACAAGACACGGGTCGACTATGGCCGCTCGCCGGCGAAGCCTGTGATCGATGGGGAGCCCCTCTACGAGGACCATCCGGTCGGGTTCGACGCGAAGAAGTTCGGGCACAGCATCGCCGGCGACGTCCGACGGCCGCTGTACTGGGACCTGTTCGGCGGGGCATTCGGCCACACCTACGGGCACCACTCGGTCTGGCAGATGTGGGCGCCGGGGCGCGATCCGGTGAACAATCCCCTCATGCCCTGGACCGAGGCGATCCTCCAGCCCGGGGCGGCCCAGATGCGGCATGGTCGTGCCTTGATCGAGTCGCGACCCTCTCTGAGCCGGATCCCGGACGACGGGATCGTGGTGCAGGACCGGGTGCCCACCAGCGTGCCTGGGGCGGGACGATACCGGTTCGTCGGCACCCGGGACGTGGAGGGCACGTACGCGATGGTCTATGCGCCGGTCGGCCGGTCGTTCCGCGTCCGGATGGACGTGATCCGGGGCCCGAAGGTCCGGGCCTGGTGGTTCAATCCCCGCGATGGATCCGCCCAGGGGATTGGCCGGAACTTGTTTCCCAACACCGGCGAGCGCGAGTTCGCACCACCGTCGCCGGGTGAGATGCTCGACTGGGTCCTCGTCCTGGACGACGCCGCGAAGGGGTATCCACGTCCAGGAGGGGTCTGGAAGCGGGAGGAGCGGGATCGGACCCGGAGGTGAATCGAGCTGGTGTGTTTCTGGGATCGGCAGATCGGATTCCCCGAGGAAGCGCGTCCGGGATCATTCCGATGCCGCACCGGCCGCTCCGACCTCATCCCGCCGGGAGCTGGAGTTCGAGGGAGCGCTCCCACTGCCACGGATAGGCCGGCTCGGTGTTCCAGTGGATCGTGGGGTTTGAGCCGCCATGGGGGGCCAGGGGTGGCATCGTATCGACCTCCTCGACAACGGCCGCATCACAGGCCACGAGATGCGCAGGCCAGTCCGCGAGTCCCGCCTCCGTGAGGTCGCGTCCCTGGTTCAGGACCACCGGTCGCTCGTCCATGGCAGTGCCCGTCCGGGGATCCAGCGCGAACCATCCGGTCCCCGGACAGAACACCGAGGCCCAGGTGCCGAAGGCGTTCCCGGAGTCCTCCGTGGTCCAGTAGCCCGAGACCATGCGGGCGGGGAGTCCCACGGAGCGGAGACAGGCCAGCGTGGCGTGGGTGAGGTCCTCCCGGCCTCCGGTCCGATCCCGCCAGACCCCTTCGAGCGGCGATGGCAACCCGTCGAGACCGGGCTGGTGGACGAAGTCCCTGGCCAGACGCCGGACCAGGTCGAGGGCCCCGAGCAGAGCAGGGATCCCCGGGATGAAACTCGTCCGGGCATAGTCGGCCCATCGGGTCGAGGGGCGGACCCATGGGGAGGCGAAGAGGTACTGCTGCACCTCGGTCCATCGGGGGGCGACGACCCCGGAGAAGAGTTCGGCGACCGATTCCCAGGGCGGGGAGAGGACGGGCAGCAAGGTGGATTCCCCGCCCGGCTGGATCCACGCCTCCGCATGGCACTCGATGCGGTCGACATGTTCGTTGAACTGCAGGCGACAGACCCGGTTACCGGCGAAGTCGACGCCACCTTGGATCCGCGAGGGCAACGGATCGACCCTTAGTCGGAACCCCAGGCGTGTCTGGTCCCGGAGGTTCCGGGGCGTCAGGCGGATCTCGACCGCGTTCCCGCGCCGGAATCCCGGGTGCTGGAGCGCGAGGTGGTGCCGCGTGTATCGGATCACGGGTGGCATGGGTCAGCGCAGGAGGTCGGTGAACTCTTCCGAGAAATCCTCGTGGGCCCGTCGGACCCGGATGACAATCCGGCGGATCGTCTCCTCGGCGTGGGCGAGGAAGCCATTCGGAGCCGTACCGACCCGTTCAGCCTCGATCACCGCTTCGGTGATCGTCTGTCGGGAGCGGGTGAGGAACAGCCCGGGACTATGGCCCTGGACCCGGTCGAGCCCATCTCGGATCCGGAACAGGCGCTGCAACAGCGAACCAGGGTCGGTCGGATGCCAGATCCGGTCCGGCACTCCACCAGAGGCCCTGCCGATGAGCAGGGGTCGATGGATCCGGGAACCGCCGATGCCGAGGATGGCGTCCACGGCCTGCCCAAGCCCGGGGAGGGGATGTGGATGCCGCCCCAGAAGGTCCAGCAGGAGTGTCCCGGCATGGAGTCCCTGATCCCAGTGCCATCCGAGGGACAGGAAACGTCCCGCGGCATCCTCGTCGAATCCGGTGAGCAACGATCCCCGCAGCGCCTCGAGGAGGATCGGCAGGTCCTCGAGCCCGTCCCGACCGGCCGTGGCCAGGACTTCCTGGAGCTGGTCGCGGAGGCGTTCGACCAGTCCTCGGAGGCCGACCGGGAGGTGCGCGTGGCACGGACCCATCTGGTCGAGGAACGGGTCGCACAGCTCGTGGAACCAGCCCTCGGGCACTCCCGTCGAGGAGCGTGTCTCCCGGAGGCCGGCCCCTGAACCCCGTTCCCCGAGGGGATCCCCACCGTCGATCCCGAGGTGCCTCAGCAGATGCGTCGAAAGGATCCGCACCACCGGATCCCGCGCCTTGGCGATCCCATCCCCGGACCGCTCGAGGATCGCCCGGATGCACCGGCATCCATGATCGCATCGGGACCAGGTCCTGCCGAGGCGGACCAGCCGGTGCGCCATCCCGAGCGACAGGATCGGGTCGGGTTCGGGCCGGTGGGCCCGGGTTCTGCATGCGGGGATCGGGGCTCGATCGGGATCGGGTCCCGGATCGATCCAGACAGTCTTGATCGGCGGCATCGAGGCCCGGGTGGAATCCGTCGGTCCTTGCTCGCCAAAGGCATAGGCCAGGCCACCGGGGAGGACCTGCCAGCCGGTGGGCGTTGCGAGGGTGAAAAGGCGGAGGACGGTGGGTC
>JBDLQQ010000144.1:0-4579 GCA_039800465.1 Verrucomicrobiota bacterium | reverse complement strand
AGTTGCAGGTGGACGAGTTGGCGATCACGCCATTGAGCCGCTTCCAGCCACCGGAATCCCAGCTGGGACTCTTCAACGTGCGCTTCGGGACCTCCGCCGCAGCACCCATCCGGGGCCCCGCCGCCTACGGCGAATCCACGAACGACTTCTGGAACCCGTATTCGCGTGACGACGGCCAGGGCGGCTACAAGACCCTGGGTTCCATCGTCCCGCTGCTGGATTCCACGGGTGCTTCCACCCTGGCAGGTCTGGTGGTTCAGAACGCCCCGGGCGCCTGGGACAGCGGCGCCAGCCACCCGTTGATGGCCCTGTATCTCTACCCGCTCGGAGGTGTTCCTCGCATCACCCTGACAGCCACCAATCTACCGACTGGATTCTATGACGCCTACCTCTACGGCCACGGAGGACCCGGCGACGCCTACAACACCGCCTTCACCGTCAGTTCGGGTCCGCTCGCCCACGGAACACGGTCCACGACCACGAACTCGACCTGGCTGAATCCAACCTGGGTCGAGGGACAGCAGTTCGTCCGCTTCACCAACCTCTTCGTCTCCCGTCAGGATCCTCTGGTGATCCATGCCGATCGCGGGGCGCAGTACATACCCTGCCTGAACGGCATCCAGTTGGTCCGACGCACCACCGACCGGTTCGTGGTCCATACGCCTTCCATGACCTTCCGGAACAGACTGGAGGTCCAGTCGCAGACCGACATCGACGTGGTGCTCCGTTATTCCGTCGACGGCAGTCCGGTTTCCACCAACTCCCCGCCCCTGGGGTCCACGCTCACCGTCACGAACACCACCCAGCTGACCGTGCAGGCTTTCGCGGGTGACGCGCCGCTGGGTGATGTGATCCGCCGCGACTACATCCTGGTCCCCTCTTTCGACGACGAGATCGCCTGGGACTGGCGCCTGAAGTACTTCGGGCCACAGGCGTCCCTCGATCCCAAGGCCGCTGCGGGATCCGATCCCGACAACGACGGCTCAGACAACCTCACCGAATACCGGGCCGGGACGAGTCCGGTGGATCCCCTCGACGGCTTCGCCTCCGGAATCCGGCAGATCCCGTCGATCCGCTGGAACAGCGTCGTTGGCGCCCTGTACCGGATCCTCCGCAAAGAGCGCCTGCCGGACGCCCCATGGATCGAGATCAAGCGGGTCAGGGCGTCCACTGCCGTCACGGAGTACTTCGACCCGACCGTCGACGGCCAACCCCGCTTCTACAGGGTCGAAGCCGTCCGATGAGATCCCCATGAACTGGACCTCCTTCCTTGTCGTTGTGGCTTTGATCGCCGGGTTTCTTCTCTGGCGACACCTCACCCAGATCTCACCAGACCAGGCCCGCCGCTTTCTCGCGGAGGGCGCGCTGGTGATCGACGTCCGATCACCGGAGGAATTCCAGCAAGGGCACGTGGCCGGAGCCCTCAACATTCCGCTCGGTGACGTGACCGTCGAGGTCCCGAGGCAGGCGCCCAACAAGGATCAGATCCTTCTCGTGCACTGCCTGAGCGGGGGACGCAGTGGCATTGCCACCCATCAACTCAAGGGTCTGGGATACACGCGCGTGTTCAACCTGGGATCCCTCGCCCGTGCCCAGTCCATCGTCGAGGGGCACTGAACGGAGCCGAAGCCTGCTGGACAGGATCAGATTGCCAAGACCGGCGCCTCGGTCGGCCCATCGCCGAACACCGCCAGCACGACGCCCTTGCGATCCAGAACCACCGTCCGGGTCTTCACGAAATGGACTCCCAGGGTGCCCTCCTGGGTGAACTCCGCGTGGAACAGCAGCTTCATCTCCACCACGTCGACATCCCGGAAGGAACGCCCATCCCGCTCGAAGGTGGCCTGATGCGACAGCTCCGCCGTGTAGTCCATCTGGCTCCTCGGCTCGACATAGGTCTTCCACGACCGCTTCTGATACCCACGGACCAGGCCTTCATAGTGTTCCAAGGCCTTCCGGGTGAGTGAGTACGGCAGTGGGATCCCCAACTGGGCACCCCTCGACCAGGAATTGGTCCCCGACGGCGCCGTCTCGGCGAGGGCGATCTTCTTGAGGGCGGACTCGTCGTCTGGCGTCCGCTTCAGGGTGATGACATGACGCTTGGGATTCGCCGGCCAGTCTTTCGGGACTGAACCGGGGACGACGCTGGCATCCAGAAAGGGCGCAGAGACAAAGAACGCCAGGATCGCCACCAGGGCCCGGCCCATCGCCAAGCGACAGCCAGAACCCAGAGAGCAGCATTCCAGCAAACGGAGAGCCATGCCGAAAACTGTCACACCCCAAGGTCGGGACAAGGCGGAATACCCCTCCGAATTCCGCACCACCCGTTTCCAGAGTGGTCTCGCTCATGACCTGAGAACTGGAACCTTTGACATGCCTGCACGCCAGGAGAACAATGCCTGCAGCATGGAAAGTCCCATCCAGTATACGGTTCGGCAGGTGCCACGGGAGGTGGATCAGCGCCTCAGAGATCACTGCGCCGAAGCCCACCTGAGCCTGAATGAGGCGACCCTGGAAGCACTTCGGCGGGGGGTTGGGCTGACCCATGAGACCCCGGTCTACTCCGACCTCGACTCACTGATCGGCAGTTGGTGTGAGGACCCGGCTTTTGACGCCGCGATTGCAGCCCAGGACAGGGTCGACCCGGGGGCCTGGAAGTGAGGCTCATGGTAGACACCAACCGGTATGTCGACTTCTGCCGCGGCATTCCCGAAGTTGTGGACTCGATGAGGCGGGCCGACCAGATCTGCATCGCCTTCGCCACGCTCGCCGAATTGAGATCTGGATTCCTGTGTGGATCCCGATCCCGGCAAAACGAGCGTATCCTCACCCGATTCCTGGGATCCTCGAGGGTCCGTGTCCTGTTTCCGGACGACCAGACCACACACCACTACGCCCGACTGTTTCAACAACTCCGTGATCAGGGGACGCCCATCCCGACCAATGATCTTTGGATCGCCTCCCTGACGGTCCAGCACGCCTTGGTGCTGATGTCTCGGGATCATCACTTCGACCACATTCCCCAGTTGGCGAGGGCTTGAAACACGTCCGTTGCACTCCGGCAACGAATGGGGACTGGTGCGCGGGGCGGGGGTCGAACCCACAACCTTCGGCTCCGGAGGCCGACGCTCTATCCAATTGAGCTACCCGCGCGGGTCGTGAAGCGGCGCGAAGCTAGAGAGCACCTTCCCGGATCGCAATGAGTTTGTGATCCGCTCCCGCGCGCTGCAGGGACCGTGGAACACCTCGGAGACGACTCGTCGCTTTGGTACGCACTCGTATCAATTCCATTGCCACAGGCCCCCCGACGACGAACCGTATCGGCATGATGAGCATCGCCCGTCCCTGGATCCTCCTCCTCGGATGGCTGGCGTCGGTGTTGGCCATCCCCGGGGCAGACTGGCCCATGTTCCGCGGCAATCCACAGCTGACGGGCCTCGCCGAGGGCTCCTTTCCCGAGAAACCCGCCCTGCTCTGGACCTACAAGACCGGCGCTGCGATCAAGTCCTCAGCCGCGATCGTCGGCGACAAGGTCTTCATCGGCTCCACCGACTCCAACCTCTACTGCCTGTCGCTCCGGGACGGGAAACCTGCCTGGTCCTTCAAATCCGACGGTCCCATCGAGGGATCCCCCCTCGTGCTCGACGGCCGCGTCTACTTCGGGACGGCCAACACGAACGTCTACGCCCTCGCCGCAGACTCCGGGAAGGTTCTTTGGAGCCACGGGCTCGACGACAAGATCCTCTCCAGCCCGACCTGGGTCGAGAGCACCAACGGAACCCGACAGATCCTCGTCGGTGGGTATGACTTCCGTCTGCACAGCTTCAACCCAGTGACCGGTGCGACGAACTGGTCGGTCGAGACGAGCAACTACATCAACGGCACCCCCGCCGTCGGAAATGGACTCACCGCGTTCGGGGGCTGTGACGCCATCGTCCACGTGGTCGACGCCGTCCGGGGAGTCCAGACCCGGGAGATCGAGGTGGGCGCCTACATCGCCGCCTCGGGAGCCTTGGTCGACGGGATCCTCTACGTGGGCCATTACGAGAACGCCCTGGTCGCCGTGGATCTCAATGCCGCCAAGGTGCTGTGGACCTACAAGGATCGCGCCTTCCCCTACTTCTCCTCCCCGGCAGTGACCTCGGATCGCATCGTGGTGGGTGGCCGTGACAAACGCCTCCACTGCATCGACCGCAAGACCGGCAACGCGGTCTGGACCTTCGCCACCCGAGGCAAGGTCGACAGCTCCCCGGTCGTGGTCGGATCCCAGGTGGTCGTAGGGTCCGATGATGGCCGCCTCTATGGGGTCGGCCTGGCCGATGGCAAGGAGCGCTGGACCTACGAGATTGGCCAACCCGTGCAGAGTTCACCCGCCATCGTGGGCGGACGCCTCGTCATCGGAGCCGATGACGGAGTCCTCTACTGCCTCGGCGCCAAGTCCCCCTCTTCCCCATGAGTTCCAGCCCGATCCCCGCCCCGCCCATCCCCGCAGGTCCGCCGATCCAGAAGGAGACCACGGCCGGGAACTATTTCGTCGCGAACTACCCCCCGTTCGCCTTCTGGAAACCCGAAGCCATCC
>JBDLQQ010000143.1:0-9446 GCA_039800465.1 Verrucomicrobiota bacterium | reverse complement strand
CGACGGCGATGAGGGATTCCCGGGCGCCATTCTCCATGCCCTGGACCAGTGCGTTCATCGCCACGAGCGAGGACACGCCCAGGATGATCCCGAGCATGGTGAGGAGGCTCCGGAACTTGTGTGCCCAGATCTCCTTCAGGCCGACCGCGATGGCATTCCAGAGGGACATGCAGGGCTCACGGGGTGGAAGGCGTGGTGGAGGCCTGCGCCTGGGACTTGGCCGCGGCGCGGTCGAGTCCGGCCAGCCGTTCGTCCACCCGCTCGGCGATCTTGCCGTTCCGGATCTCGATCCGACGTGGGGTGACGGCAGCGATCTCCGGGTTGTGCGTGACCAGGATGATCGTGCGGCCCTCCTCGCTCAGCTTCCGGAAGAGGGTCAGGATGATCTCGCCCGTGTGGGTGTCGAGGTTCCCGGTCGGCTCGTCGGCGAAGATGATCTTCGGGTCGTTCACCAAGGCCCGCGCGATGGCCACGCGCTGCTGCTGGCCGCCGGAGAGCTGGGACGGCCGGTTCTTGAGGCGGTGTCCCATCTCCACGAGCTGCAGGGCATGCTCGGCGCGCTTGCGACGCTCCCGACCGCCGATCCCGGCGTAGATCATGGGCAGCTCCACGTTCTGCACGACGTTCAGCTTCGGGAGCAGGTTGAAGAACTGGAACACGAACCCGATCTTGCGGTTGCGGACGTGCGCCAGCTCCCGGGCCGTGGCCTTCTGGACCTGGATCCCGTCGAGCGTCACGGTCCCGTGCGACGGGGTGTCGAGGCACCCGAGGATGTGCATCAGGGTGGACTTGCCGCTGCCGGAGGGGCCGATGATCGAGACGAACTCGCCGGTGCCGATGTCGAGCGTGACGTCGTCGAGCGCCCGGATCTCCTCCCCGCCGAGGTGGTAGATCTTGCTGACGTTGCGGAGTTCGAGGAGGGCCACGGGAGGGGGCGCGATGGGGTTCTCAGCGGGCGGGTGCGGTGCCGGGACGGGTCCCGCCGGAGGTGCCCGAGCCGGATCCGGTGGCGGTCCCGGCCGTGGCGCCTGCGGCGGGAGCCTTGGACTTGGTGCCAGCCTCCTTGGAGCGGTCCTCGAGCGACACGGTCTCGCCCGCCTGGAGTCCGGAGGTGACCTCCGCGAAGAAGTAGTCGCTCACGCCGATCTGGATCGGACGGCGCGTCCAGCTCTCACCGTCCCGCACCCAGGCGAAGCGTTCGACCTGGCGGGTCTGGGGATTGAACTCGGTGAAGATGGAGGCGAGGGGGGCGGCGACGACGCCGGCGGCGCTGGCGACGGGGATCGAGATGTTGGCGGTCATGCCCGGGCGGACGCGGCGGTCGACGTCCTTGAGCAGGATGCGGGCGGGGAATCCCTTGATGTTGTTCTTGATGACGGCCTGCGGGGCGATGCGCTCGACCTTGCCGACGACCTTGAGACCCGGGACGGCCTCGACGGTGACGTCGACCTCCTGTCCGACCTTGAGCCGGCCGACGTCCGCCTGGTTGATGTGGGCGTTGATGACGAGGTCGTTGAGGTTGGCGATCGTCATGACCTCGGTGCCGGCGTTGAACCCGCCGGAGCCGCTGACGGCCTGGCCGACCGAGATGGGGCGGGTGAGGACGGTGCAGTCGAAGGGCGCGGTGACGCGGGTCTTGCGGAGCCGGTCGTTCATGAGCTCGAGCTCCTTCTCGCCCTGCTGGATGCTGTTCTTGGCCAGCTCGAAGGCGGTCCGGGCGGTCTCGAACTCCTGCTCCGACAGCAGCTTCTCCTTGATGAGCTCCTCGGCCCGTTCGAAGTCGCGCCGGGCCTGGTCGAGGGTCAGTCGGGCGCGGGCGATCTGGGTCTCACGCTGCTGCTTCTCGATCTGGAGATCCCGGTCGTCGAGCTGGAAGAGCAGGTCGTCCTTCTTGATCTGGTCGCCGAGGTCGACGGCCAGGGTGAGGATCTTGCCGTTGACCTCGGGGCGCACGCTGACCTGTTCGGAGGGCGTGATCTCACCGGCGGCGCTGACCGCGAACCGGATGTCACGGGTCTCGACCGGCGCCGTGGACGGGCGTGCGGTCACGGCGGCTGCCGCCTCGGCGGCGGCCTGCCGCTGCTTCCAGGCGTACCATCCGCCCCCGCCCAGGACTGCGGCCAACAAGAGTGCGATCAGGATCTTCATGCGACGCGTTCGGTCATGCTATGGATCATACGCATACGTTCAATTTGCTATTTCACCTAATTTCAAGGAGTTGCGATTTTTCTGACGGTGGCCGGCCGACCGACGAAGCCCGGGCGTGACCCGGGTCGGTGTCCCTGACACCGTCGGGGCGTGGACTGGTCGATGCTATTTCCGGTGGTGGTGGGGTTGATCCTGGCCCAGACGGCCATGGAGGCGTTCCTGGGTTGGCTCAATCGGCGCTCCGTCCGTGTCCACGCCGGGGCGATGCCGTCCGTCTTCCGTGGGGTGATGGACGACGCGACCTATGCCCGGTCGGCGGACTACACCCTCGCGAAGTCGCGGTTCGGACAGGTCCAGGCGGTCTGGGAGGTCGCGGTGCTGCTGGGGGTTCTGGTCTCGGGTCTCCTGCCGGCGTCGTTCGCCGGGATCCATCGTGCCTGGGGAACCTCGGCCTGGGTCGACGCGGCGTGGGTCGTGCTGGTCGGACTGGGGTTCTCGACGGCGTCGCTTCCGTTCGACTGGTGGGCGCAGTTCCGTCTGGAGGAGCGGTTTGGGTTCAATACCAGCACGCAGGGCCTGTGGTGGATGGACCGTCTCAAGGGGCTGCTCCTGGGTCTCGCCCTGGGACTGCCGCTGCTGCTGCTGATCCTCAAGCTGGTGGGCTGGATGGGATCCGGATGGTGGCTGTGGGCGTGGGCGGTGATCCTGGGCTTCCAGCTGGTGATGCTGGTGCTGGCCCCGATCCTGATCCTGCCGCTCTTCAACAAGCTGACCCCGTTGCCGGAAGGCGACCTGAAGGTTCGACTGCTCGCGCTCGGGGAACGGACTGGGTTCAGCGCGCGGACCATCCTCGTGATGGATGGCAGCAAGCGATCACGGCACTCCAACGCCTTCTTCACCGGGTTCGGCCGGTTCCGGAAGATCGTGCTCTTCGACACCCTGATCTCCCAGTTGACCGGCGAGGAACTCGAGGCGGTGTTGGCCCATGAGGTGGGACACTCGAAATGCCATCACATCCCCAAGCGGATCGTGTGGTCGGGACTGGTCCTGTTGGGATCCCTCTTCGCGATCGCCTGGCTCGCCGAACGACCCGAGTTCGTCGGTGCCTTCGGGTTTCCTTCCGGCTCCGGTCTCGCGCCCGCCCTGCTGCTGTTCGGATTCCTCGGCGGGACGGTCGCGTTCTGGTTCGGGCCGCTGTCGAATCGATGGTCCCGCGTCCACGAGTACGAGGCTGATGCCTACGCCTCCCGGACCATGGGGGGGCCGGCTTCCCTGATCGGCGCCCTCCGCAAGCTGAGCGAGAAGAACCTGTCCAACCTGACGCCCCACCCGTGGTTCAGCGCCTGGCACTACTCGCATCCCACGCTTCTTGAGCGTGAGACCGCACTGGGCTCTACCCGCGCACAGCCTTGAGGATCTTCCCCGGGAAATACGGCAGCGCCCGGGCGACCTCCTTCAGCATGCGCGGGGACATCTCGCTGGGCACCGTCGCCCGCATGTACGCCCGGGGATGGACCACGTCGACCGGCCAGGGCTTCGAGGCCGCCACGGCGGCGGGGTAACGGTCCTGGACCGATTCCCGCACGTACACGAAGAGGTTCTGCACATACCACCAGGCCACCTTCGGGTTGTTCCAGATCGCCGGTCGGATGCAGTCGAGCGGCACGAATCCCTGGGCGCGGAACTTCGGCTGCCAATAGCTGGGCCACTGTTCGTTGATGTGGTGCGTCCCACCTTGTCCCGGCACGGCGGCGGAGAAGACCACCACGTCTGCCATCCGGCAGAGATCCGCCACGAACCCATCCGCCCGACCCTCCAAAAGGTGTTCTGCCACCTCGAGACAGTTCACGAGGTCGAACCGCCGTCCGAGGCTCAGGGGCTTCTCGAGGTCGTGGGACTGGAATCGCTCCGCGGGAAACACCAGTTGGTCGGGGCGCACGAAGGATCCATCGACACCCGTCACCTCGCACCCGGCCTCGAGGTACACCTTCGTCCAGGTCCCGGACCCGCAGCCGACATCGATCATCTGGCGGGCGGGGATCAGTCCGAGGAGGAGCGGCACCACCTCCCGTGCCGAGGCGGCGGAATCCTCCTTCAACCCCTCGTAGTATTGGGACGAATAGGCCAGTGGCATGGCGGAGGATCCTTCCAGCCCCGCCGAGTGGGGTCCAATCCGAATCCAGTCCTGGACTGGAGTTGGGCTGGCATCCGGCGGTAGTTGGGACTTCCCAGCCGGCGATCGCGGGATTTCCCTCACCGCCATGCCGCACATCCATGAGAAGATCGACTTCACCGTGGCCATCTTCGTGGTCGACCAGGGGAAGGTCCTGTTGGTGCACCACCGTCGCCTCGGCCGCTGGTTGCCGATCGGAGGACACATCGAGCTGGATGAGGATCCCGAGGCGGCAGCGCTCCGTGAGACCTTCGAGGAGAGTGGATTGCATGTGGAACTGGTCGGGGAACGGCCGCCCACGACGGAACCCGGAACACGGGCCCTGATCGCCCCCCGGTTTCTGGATATCCACCGGATCAACCCTGAGCACGAGCACATCGGCATGATCTATCTGGCCCGGGTCCGCGAGGGGGCCCTGCGGCTCGCCCCCGAGGAGCATCATGACATCCGGTGGGTGGATGCCGCAGGACTCGACCGGCTCGATCCGCCCCTCTCGGGTGCCGTCCGCTGGTACTGCCAGCAGGCGCTGCGGGAGTTGGGCGACGCCTAGTTTTTCGCTCCGGGCGGGTGGGGGACTCCGTGCCCCGAGTCACGGCCGCATCGTGTGCGGCCTCTCTCGCCTTGTTGTGGGTGTTGCAGAGCGCCGCACGCCCCACCTGGGCGAGGCGCCCAGCGTTGCCACCCTACGCGAGGAGGTGGGCGGCGAGTTCCTCGAACTCGGCGTGTTGGACCCGGCGCAGCCACGTCACCCCGGCATCGTTGGCGGGACATTTCTCATGGCTTTCGCAGAGGTCGACGAACGCGAAGGGGTCGAACGGGCCGGGAAGGGTCAGTCGGCGTGCCATCTCAGCCTCGGAGGCAGTCACCACCAGCGACGGGAGGCGTCGGCCCAGGCTGCGATAGACCGGGTGGGCGTCGAAGCGCCGGAACCAGTACTTGGCGTTCCAGTAGTCCGGTTCCCGACGGTGCAGGATCGCGTGGATCATCGCCGCCTCGGTATCTTGGAGATCCTGGACGATGTCGTGCGCGGCGTCGTGATGGTCGTGGTAGAGCAGGGTGGCCGCGCGGAGGCGAAGCGACTGGTCGGGCTCGAGCTGGGTGTCCCTCCGGAACCGATCAAGCGCAGTCTCGAGGGGTCCCAGCGCCATGGCGTCGGGACGCGGCCCCGCTCCCAGCTCCGGTAGGTCCTTCGTGGAGAAGAGCTTCCAGAAGGCCAAGCAACGGTTGGCCGAGACAGGTTCTGTCAGGGGAATCACGCGGGGAGAATTCGATCGTGGAACGGTCGAGTCAATGCCGTGACGCATTTTTGAGGAGAATTTGCAGATTGTCCCGGGATGTGGCGGACCCTCCGGGTTCCACACGGAAAAGGAGGCTCAGAGGCCCGCCTATTCCACCGCATGCCATCCGGTGCCTTGGAAACGGCGTCGAGGCTCGGGAAGCGGATGGATCAGTTCGGCCAGCAGTTCGAGCGAGTCGATGAGGCGTGGTCCGGGACGATTGAAATAGGCATTCCCATCGGCGGCGAAGGCGCGGTGGCGTTGGACCGCCCGGAGTCGGGGCCACTCGGGACGGGTCCGGAGCGGTGCCAGTTCGAGGAGGGTGCGGTGGAGGTCGAATCCGCAGGGCAGGGCCACCACGACCTCCGGGTCGGCGGCGACCAGCTCCTCCCACGTGATCCATTCCGAATGCACCCCGGCCTTGCCCAGCACGGGGGTGCCACCCGCGAGTTCCACCAGTTCTGGGATCCAGTTGCCCGCGCCCATCAACGGATCCAGCCACTCGAGGCAGGCGACGGTCGGACGTTCCTCCGACGCTCCCACCCGCTGGATCACGTCGACCATCCGACCCTTCAGCGCTCCGATCACCGAGCGCCCTTCATCGGGCACCCCGAGCGCCTGGGCGACCTGACGCAGGTCGGTCCAGAGGTCCTTGATCCGGGCGGGCGACAGCGAGAGCACCTCCGGCCGCGGTCCGGTCCAGGTGTCGAGAAGCTGGTCGAGCTCCGAGGCGTCGATGGCGCAGACGGCGCACTGGCCCTGGGTGAGGATGAGATCCGGCTTCAGTTCCCGGATGCGGGCGGTGTCGAGGCTGAACAGGGCCTGGTTTTGGGAGAGGGACTCCTTCACCGCGGCATCGATCCGCGCGGAGCCCTGGGAGGGGTCGATGCGGGTCCGGCTGACGATGGGGATCCCGTGGGCGGCTTGCGGGAAGTCGCACTCGTGGCTGCGTCCCACCAGGCGCTCTCCGGCACCGAGGAGGAAGACCATCTCGGTGGCGGCGGGCAGGAGCGAGAGGATGCGCTGGGCGGCCATGTGCGGAAGACGGTGGTTGAATGGAGCTGGGGGGAAAAGTTGAGAGTTGAGAGTTGAGCGTTGAGAGTGACCCAGATGAACGAGGACCTGCCATGTGGACGGCCTGGGACTGGGTGGAGGAAGCCCGGGAAGCACCCTCAGGGTGCGTTCACCCTGGTGGAGCTTCTCGTGGTGGTCGCCATCCTCGGGATCCTCGCGGCCCTCATGATGCCGGCCCTCTCCAGCGCGAAGGCCAAGGCCAGCAGCATCAGCTGCCTCAGCCGCGTCCGGCAGCTGGGCATGTCGCTCATGCTCTATGCCGACGACTTCGAGGGGCAGTACCCGCCCCGGCGCCAGTCCACCAACACCTGGCCCTACCGTCTCCAGCCCTACTACCGGGATGCCAAGATGCTGGAGTGTCCGTCCGACAGCTTTTCGTGGCTCCTGCCGATGATCGCCCCTGAGATGAAACTGGTGTTGCGACGGAGCTTCGTGATCAACGGGTTCAACGACTGGTTCCAGTCGGAGCTGTCGGCCTCGAACTACCAGGCCTTCCTGGCGTGGCAATGGCCGCAGGGGATGAAGGCGGCGTCGATTCCCAATCCGACCGAGACCATCGTCTTCGGCGAGAAACGGAAGGGATCGTATCACGTCCACATGGACTTCTCGCAGGGACAGGCGGGCAACGACGTCGAGGAGATCGACCAGGCGCGGCATGCCAGTGGTGCGAACAAGGCGGGCGGTTCGAACTTCGCCTTCGCCGATGGCAGTGCCCGGTTCCTCAAGTTCGGACGCTCCAGTTCGCCCGAGAACCTGTGGGCGGTGCGGGACGAATGGCGTCGGGCACCGGTCCGGCAGGCCGTGGGATCCCCATAGGATGTCCCGGTTGAAGATTTCCGGTAACCGCCGCGGGAAACCGCCTCAGGAAGCCGGTGCATGAAACCGGAAACCGAATCCCAACCCCCCAGTCCGTCCTGCCCCCAGTGTGGCGGCTCGATCCCGTCGGACGCTCCCAGCGGGCTCTGTCCCCGCTGCGTCCTCCTGGGAGCCGCCCAGCCCTCGGAGCCCGCTGGATTGGGCGGGGCCGCCGCGGAACCCAGTCTCGAGGAGGTCTGCGCCGCCTTTCCGGCGCTCGAGGTGGTGGAGCGGTTGGGGGCGGGTGGGATGGGCGTGGTGTTCAAGGCCCGCCAACGGACTTTGGACCGCTGGGTGGCGTTGAAGGTCCTGCCTCGGCACCTCGCCGGCGATCCGTCGTTCGTCGAGCGTTTCCAACGCGAGGCCCGTCTGCTCGCCCGGCTCAGCCACCCGGGGATCGTGGCCGTCCATGACTTCGGTCAGGCCGGGCCCTTCTGCTATCTGCTCCTCGAATACGTCGATGGGGTGACCCTCCGTCAGGCCCTCCGCACCGAACGGATGACCCCCGCCCAGGCGTTGGCACTCGTGCCTCCGATCTGCGAGGCGCTCCAGTTCGCCCACGACCACGGGGTCCTGCATCGGGACATCAAGCCGGAGAACATCCTGCTCGACACGGCAGGCCGGGTGAAGATCGCCGACTTCGGCATCGCGAAGCTGGTCGGGGATCCGCTCGGGGACATCACCCTCACGGAGAACGGTGCCCGACTGGGTACGCCCCACTACATGGCTCCGGAACAGATCGAGGACCCGTCCCGGGTGGATCATCGGGCCGACGTCTATTCGCTGGGCGTGGTGTTCTACGAGTTGCTGACCGGCGAGCTGCCTCTCGGACGCTTCGCCGCGCCCTCGGCCAAATCAGCCCTGGACGCCCGCATCGACGACATCGTCCTGCGCGCCCTCGCCAAGGAGCGGGAACTCCGTCAGCAGAGCGTCGGCGAGGTGAAGACCCAGGTCGAGGATGTGACCCGTCGGCCCGTGGCAGCCGGGGCTCCTCCGTCCCCACCCCCGCTCCCCTCGGCACCCGCGCCTGCTCTCTCGACAAGCCGCCTGAACTGGGCTGCCGGGTTGGTCGCGGTCAGCCTCGTTATGGTGATGCCCTCGGTGTTGGTGATGGGCTACATCTCGATGGGATCGATGACCGAACGGCTGGTGAGTACCGCGACTCTGATCCCGGCGATCGTCTGTGGCCTTGTCGGACTCCTTCTCGCGGAACTCGAAGTCCCTGCCTTTCGCATGAGTCCTGCCACGGCAGCCGGTCGACGGCGGTTGATGTTCGCTCTGGGCGCCTGGCCCGTCCTCTGCGTCCAGTTCATCGCGGGGGTTCTCACCGTGGGTCTGGTGCTCGCCGTGGGCCTGAGGTTGGGGATCACCCGTACCCTCACCGTCGCGGCTGCGGCCGCCCCAGTGGCGGTGGTGGCGACCGGAATGATCCTGCCTCGGTTCCTGGCACGTCACCTCCGGGGCCCGGGCAGCCTGACGCCGGACGGCGGCGTCTCGAGGTTCCAAGCGTGGTTCCACGGCGGGCTTACCCTCCTGTTTCTCGTGGTCTTCTCCGGATTCTTTCTGAGGATGGTGGAGCGGAATCGGGAGATGGAGCGGTGGAATCGATTGGCGCAGACGGTGCATCCAGAAGATCCGGCGGTACCCCCACAGCCATCGGATGTTCGATATCCCACCGCCGGTCCCTCCCTCGATTACAGACCTTCTGATGTTGCCACGCTGTCGCCAGGTGTTCCAACGGGTACCAATAGGGCACCCGCCGCGGTGCTTCATCTTCCCGCGGGCCTCTCGGGCCGCCTCACGGCTCGTCTGTGGCGTGACGGGACCGAGGTTCCCGAAGGAGCCATGACGTTCAATATCCCCGGTTTGGCCGATCGACCGACCGATGCGCAGAGCCGCTGGAACAACCGCACGGAGGG
>JBDLQQ010000142.1:0-6789 GCA_039800465.1 Verrucomicrobiota bacterium | reverse complement strand
TCGACGAGCCGCCCCCCGGAACATGCTGGCGGCCGGGCGGCGGGCCGGGTTGGTGGTTCAAGCCCTCCGATATCTGAAGGGCAGCCCCGTGATGTCAAAGCATGTGGCCAAGCTGAAAAAGGATCTGGATGCGGACACGAAGAAGGATCTGCAAGGCATCACGCTCAAGCTGCCGCTCTGGATGCGTCCGTTCGCTCAGCAAATCACGCAGGGATAAGCATGGACGCCCTCCTTCAACTTTCTCCCCGTCAGCGCGCCGAGGTTTTTCTAGGTGCGACGCAGGCCACCGGCATGGACGCGATCATCATCGAGAAAGACTTCTGGGTGTGCTGGACGTTGAAGGAGTTGTTCCGCCTGCCACAAATCGGCGAGCAGATCATCTTCAAGGGCGGTACTTCCCTGTCGAAGGTGTTCAAAGTCATCGAACGGTTCTCCGAGGACATCGACGTCTCCATCGACCGGGGCTTTCTTGGTTTTGGCGGAGCGAACGAGCCCGAAGCGGGCGCGAGCAACAAGGAGAAGCAACGGCGCATCGAGGCGCTGAGAACCGCCTGCCAGCACAAGATCGCGGCCGAGCTTCGTCCGTCGCTCGAAACGGCCATCAGAGCCAAAGTGCGGTCGGAAGACCGATGGTTGCTGGGGCTGGATGAGGAAGACCCTGACCAGCAGACCTTGCTGTTCGAATACCCCTCCAGTTTTGCGCCGGACGCCGTGGGTTACATCCGACGGGCGGTGAAGATTGAACTGGGAGCCCGGGCGGATCACTGGCCGTGCGAGACCAAGCCCGTCACGCCGTATGTGGCGGAGGCGTTTCCCCAGGGATTCCGGGAGCCGAGCTGCACGGTCAAAGTCCTGGCGGTGGAACGGACGTTTTGGGAGAAGGCGACGATCCTGCACGCGGAGTTCCATCGTCCGAAGGACAAGGCGATGCCCGAGCGCTTTTCGCGGCACTACTGCGACTTCCACGAATTGATCCGCAAGGGGGTGGCCGTGACCGCGACGGCGAAGCCGGAATTGCTGGCCCGCGTCGCCGAGCACAAGAACCTGTTCTTCAAGTCCTCTTGGGCGAAGTATGGCGAGGCCAGGAGGGGCACCCTGCGGATCGTGCCACCGCCGGAGCGGGTGAAGGTGTTGCGGGATGATTACGCGAAGATGCAGCAGATGTTCTTCGGCGAACCGCCGGAGTTCGACGCCATCATGACGCGACTGCAGCAGTGGGAGCGCGAGTTCAACCGGGGAGGACCTGGCTGAAGATCCAATACCTCCAGCGGTCCCTCGAGTGGGGAGGTGTTTTCTGGAGGGCACTGGACCCGGCCACGAGAACCTGCCGTCGTGATGACGAACGAATCGAGGCGCAGTCGGACTGCAGAACGACGGCTTCGGGCTTGAGGAAGTGGCCTGCCTACTGTTTCCGGATCGTGAAGTAGTCGAGCACCTTGGACCGGTCGGTCAGGAACGTCGCCTTCAGCTCCGGGCCCTCCACGTCGAGGACGAGCGAACCGAGCTTCTTCAGTGAGAGGAACATCACCGGGTGGTTCAGGCTTCCCGACTCGGTCTGTCCGGAGCTGCCCGCGACCACGTAGACCGCGCCCTTGTGAGGCTCGGTGCCCGGGGGCTTCCGATAGGGCCCATCGCCGTCGGGGCGGCCATCCCCCTTGTTGATGAACTGGGAGGGGAGGGTGTTGGTGCTGAAGCCGTAGGAGCGGTCCAGCAGATGGCTCCGCTCGTAGTTGTGCGAATGGCCGGTGAGCACCAGGTCGACGCCCCCCTCCTCGAGGATGGGCAGGAGGTTCTGGCGCATCTGGATCATCCGGCCGCTGCTGTCCTTTGGGTCATCGGAGTCGTGGGTGCCCTTCGTGTAGGGCGGATGGTGGAAGAAGCAGACGATCCATTCCTGGGTCGTGGATTCCAGGTCGGCCCTCAGCCACTGGGCCATGGCGCCGTCCTTGGAGCGGTCGGTGTCGTGGGAATCGAGGCAGATGAAATGGATGTTGGCGTAGTCGAACGCGTAGTAGGCCTCCGTGCCGCTGGGAAGCCCCCCGGCCTGACCGCGGGTCGGCAGGGTGAAGACGTCGTAGTAGACACCCGATTCGGTCCCGGAATTGGCGCTGCCCGCGTCGTGGTTGCCCAGGGTGGGCCAGAGGGGGGAGGTTCGAAGGGTGTCGGGATACATGGCGAACACCGCCTTCTGGTATTCGGCGTCCGTGCCGGTCCCGTAGGCGTTGTCCCCCAGCATCAGCCAGAGGTCCGGGGTCCGTGGGCCGGTCCACTTCACGAAGGCGTCCCGCACCGCGGCCTGGTTGCGGTTCGCCGTCCCGGCATCCCCCAGCACCCACACCCGGGTCGGCTTCGGTATGCCCTTGGGCGGCGGGGTCGTGAAGGTCGACCACTCGGGGCTGAACTGGCGCAGCTTCGGGGTGAGGCCCTGGATGGAATACAGGTACTGGGTCGACGGCTTGAGCCCACCGATCCGCACCACGTGTTCGGTCAGTTTCCCGGCGTGCGACACCTTGTTCGTCGCGTTCTCCGGGGTGGTCCCGTAAAGGACTGCCCCCTCTGCGAGGGCATCGGTCCGCCAGCGCACCACGATCGAGTCGGGCGTGGCCATCTGGAGGTAGGGGCCTCGGGTGAGCCGAGGCGCGCCCAGGGCTTCCGCGGAGCACGCGAGACCCACTAACAGGATCACTGGGAGACGGTTCATGGTGTCGGGGTAGAAGGGTCTTGTTTCGGGGGTAGCTTTGCGAGCCCGTCGTCGATCTTCCGGGTGAGCTCCGAGGCGGCCCAACCCTTTCGGATCCGTTCCGGCAGCTGGTCGATGGCCGCGCGGGCGGCGAGGAACTCCGTCCGGGCCTCGTCGAACCTTCCGGCACCTGCCAGCACCTCGGCCCGACGCAGCAGCCAGCGCTCCTTGCGCTCGGCCCGGCTCGCCGACTCGGACAGCCGATGCAGCGCCGAGTCGATGGCTCCACGTCCCACCTCGATCTCCACTGCCTTCAACTGCAGTGGAGGTATCGGGCCGTGGCGGGTGATTCCTTCGTCCAGTCCGGCAAGGATCTCCGGGGGCGGTACACCTGCCTTTTCCGCTGAACGGGCGCGGTCGAGGAACCACTCTGGTCGTGGCTCGGCCGCCTTGCGGATCGCAGTGGTCCAGTACCGGACGGCGTCGCCATGGCGGCTCGCCAGTCGACAGGCCCTCGCGGCCTCCAGCTGCCCGGGGATCGACCCGGGAACCTGGGCCGCGAAGCGTTCGAGCCGCTCGACGGCGGCATTCGTCTGACGCAGGGCGAGGGCGGCGATGCCGAGCCGGAAGTCGTTGGTGGCATCCTTCGGGTCGAGTCGGGCGGCCTTCTCCCAGTCGGCAAGCGACTCGGGGTGCAGCTCGTGCACCCGGTACAGCATGCCGCGTTCGATCAACAGCTCCCGCTGGTCGGGGTGCGCCTCCAGTTCCTGGGTGAGACGCTGGATCTGTTCATGGAGCGAGCCGTGCCCCCAAGCCTGCCACACGCCCAGCAGGAGTATCCAACCGAGGGCAAGGCCGCGCAGGTGCATCAGGGCTCAGAGGGTGATGCGCCCCTCGAAGACGACGGTCGCCGGGCCGGTGAGGCGCACGTTCTCGAAGGTGTCGCCCTTCCGGTCGAATCGGACTCCCAGCTCGTCACCGCTCTGGACGGTGACCCGGACCGGGGATTGGAACCCATGGATGACGGCGGAGATCATCGCGCTGGCGGAGACCCCGGTGCCGCAGGCCAGGGTCTCCCCTTCCACGCCCCGCTCGTAGGTGCGGACGCGGATGTGGCCGGGCCCCAGGACCTGCGCGAAGTTCACGTTGGTGCCCTTCGGTTTGAAGTGGTCGTGCCAGCGGAGCTCGGCGCCCAGTTTCTGGACCATCGCCTGGTCGGCGTCGGGCACGAACACCACGGCATGGGGGACACCGGTGTTCAGGGAGCTGACCTCGAGTACGCCCGCGGTGGTGGGGACCTTCTCGCGGAGGCTGAGCGAATGGGGCGCGGTGAGGTTGACCGTGACGCGGTCGTCCTCGAGTTCGGCGTGGATGACTCCGGCAGCGGTCTCGAACGACAGGGTAGAGGCCTTCCAGCCGGTGGTGGAGGCGACGTAGCGGGCGAAGCAGCGGGCTCCATTGCCACACATCTCGGCCTCGGAACCGTCGGAGTTCCAGAACTGCCAGGCCCAGTCCGCCTTCCGTGTGCGGGAAGGCACGAGCAGCATGAGACCGTCGGCCCCGATGCCGAACTGGCGATGGCAGAGCCGGGCGACCTGCTGGGGCTTCAGGCGGATGTCGCCTTTGCGGTTGTCGGCCAGGATGAAGTCGTTCCCGGCACCGGTCATCTTGATGAAGTCGAGCGTCATCGGGTGGGGAATGGATTCAGGAACGGACACCCAGGCCGATCGTCTCGCGCAGGTACTGGAGGCTGCGGACCAGTTCGCCCTCCTGCTTGGCCTTGTCGCCGCCGTCGAACTGCTCGACGGCCTTGCCGCGCTGGACGAGCTGCAGGAACCGCACGAACTCCGCGGCGGTCTTCTTCGGGAAGGCAGCCCAGAAATCGGGTTCGTTGTAGGGGAGTTCCACGGCGAAGCCGCCGATGGTCTCGACGTTCACCGCGACGCCGGGGCAGAGCTGGGCGAAACGCTGGAAGAAGGGCTTCCAGTCGATGCATCGGCCTTCGCCGAAGGCGGTCCACTGCACCTTGCAGCCCTTCTCGGTCGGCCACACGGCGGAGTCGCGCAGGCTGGTGGTCAAGGTGTAGGGGCCGAGCTTCTCGAGGGAATCCATCGGATCCTCGAGCGTCCAGAGCGCGTTGCCGCAGTCGAGGTTGACGCCCACGAACTCGCGTCCGGCGGCTTCCACCAGCCAGCACAGCTCGGTCGCCGTCATGTCCCCCGCATGGTTCTCAACGGCCACCTTCACGCCGAGGTCGAGGGCGAGGTTGCGACAGGATTTGAGGACCCGGACGGTGTCCTCCATCCGCGCCTCGATGCCTCCGGGCGTTCGGCGATCCTCGCGGGCGCCGAGCACCACGCGGAACACGGGCGACCCTGCCGCCTTGGAGAGTTTGAGTCCCAGTGCGAGGTGTTCCTCCGCGGTTCCCCAGTCCTTCCTGAAGGACTTCGAGCTGGGGCAGATGCTCCAGGATCCGAGGAGGAGCTGGACCTGTTTCGATGCCGCGTACTGGGCGAGGTCCTTGGCGGCGGGGATCTCGAGCGATCCGAGCGCGGGGAGATCGGTGATGAACAGTGTGTCGAGCTTCAGCCGGTCCGCGTAGTCGACCAGGTCCCGGCCCTTGAGGCCGAGGGCGCGCACCGCGAAGTTGTCCATGCCGAGGCGGATTCGCTGTCCGCTGGCGTCCAGGAGCGGGGCGGCTGCGGCCTGGAGGGGAAGGCGGCTGGTGGCCAGGGCGGCGGTGGCCAAGGTGGAGGCGGTGAGGAAATGGCGACGGTTCATGGCGATGGGAACCTCTTTGTCGCATCCGGGGGAACCCGGCTCAACGGGGAAGTTCTCCCGGAGCACCTCGCGGTATGCGGAGGGGGCGTGGGAAGAACGAGGAGAGGATTGAGCAGGAGTCCGGATGGACACGGGTCCCCCCCAGGATCTGCCCTTCGCCCGATCTTCCCGGCGTCAGCTCCCTCCCAGCGTGAGGGAATTCTTGTTCCCGTTCGGGACCCATCCCTGAGGAGCTGGATAGGTTCCCTTGGGAGCATGGAAGAGGCGGGTCGAGTTGGTGTAGCTCCCCCTTGGGACGAACCCGAGGACGCTTCCCAGAGGCGCGTTCACGGAGGTCATGGAGAATCCCTGTGGGGCCTCCGTCGCGGTGAAGGGGACGATTTCCCCGATGCTCTCGAACTCCACCGCATCGTGCATTTCGCCTCCGTGGTGCGTGGTTTGGGTCATGCGACGCCAGATCTGGACCCTCTCCGGACTCCGGGCGGGGGCGGTGACGATCCGAAGGAATCCCCCCGCATTCGCCGCATAGAAGCTCGTCAGCACATCCAATCCACGAAGGTCATTGGTGGCACCGGCATGGAATTCGGCGACCGGCTGGGGTGGTCCCATCAATGGCGAGGACGGCGGGGCCGAGTCGTTCGGCACGAAGAGATCCCAGCCCCAGATCCGCACCAGCGGGGCACGGCGGGCTGCCGGTGCGGTCACGATCCGCACCCGGCCCGAGCCGTCGACGTTGCCGGCCGCGAGGCTCAGGCCCCCGTCGAATCCCGGTTCATAGGCATTGAAGGACGCCAGCAGGTTTCCGGTGCGACCGCTGAGCACGTGCACCGTTCCGTCCGCACCGCGTCCCCCCCCCACGATGATATCGCTCCGGTTGTCCCCGTTGATGTCCCCGGCCGCCACCGTCAGGGGCCACGGGTAGTTCGGGCCGAATGGCTGGAACTCCCAGAGGGTCTTCGAGGATAGCGAGGAACCGTCGAGAACCCGGATCCGGCCTCCGACTGCGGTTGCCACGATCGCATCTGGGATGCCGTCAAAATTGACGTCACCCGTGGCAACCGAAGAGATTCCATCCGTGTAGCCGATCCCGAAGGGTAGGATCCGCAGTAGGGGGGTGGTTTGGATGGCGCCGGAGTCGCCGGCAAATTGGAGGAAGATCCGGATCTCCCCTCCTCCCGATGCGTCCGCGCTGAGAAGCAAGGGGTTCTCGGGGATGACATTCAAGACGGCCATCATGCCTCCGTCCTCATGCAGCAGGTTGTGGCAGTGGTACACCCCCTCGCCCAGGGTGGGCTTCCAGCGGATACGGAAGACGCTGATGGTATAGG
>JBDLQQ010000141.1:0-13062 GCA_039800465.1 Verrucomicrobiota bacterium | reverse complement strand
ACCTGCACAATCTGTTCGGCCGGGTCAACGAGATGCACGTCTTCCTCGAGCCCGACGAGCCGACGGGCTACTACGTCGAGGAGGTCATCGAGGGCAACCAGATCGTCGAGACCCTCCGTGCGGTGCAGTACGAGGAGGGGGAACTGAAGCGCCAGATGAAGGCGCAGGTCGATGCCGCGATCCGGAGCGACCGCCTCAAGCCGACCGAGGGAATGAAGCTGCTCGACGAATACGAGCGCGGACTCAAGGACTACACCTACCTGTCGATCCACTGACCGACCGGCATGGGGCCCCGACCCAGCACCCCGGAGCCCCCGCGCACATGTCCGAGAAGACCGTCCTCCCTTCGCTCGCACGGGTCGTCCGGGGACTGGTCCTGCTCTTCTGGGGGGTTCCGGCCATGCTCCTCGCCACGACGGCCTGCGCGCTCGATCTCGGCTGGAGGCAGTTCGGCTTTGCCCCGACCACGGTCGCATCGGCAAGCCTGGTGGTCGGCCTCTTCCATCTCCGGAGGTTCCAGGGCCGTGAGATGGTCTGGGTGAATGCCCGCCATCGCGCCTCGTTCCTCGCACTCCTCTTGGTCGGGCTCTCCCCGACCCCGGTCTGGTGGAACCGCGCCCCGGAGGAGGTCTTCTTCGGTCACGGAATGGTGCTGCTCAGCCTCGCCGGCGTCGCGTTCCTCATCGCCGTGAACGACGTCCTCCTGAGACTTGCCGCAATGCTGCCGGACCAGGCGCTCCGATCCGAGACACTCTTCTTCACCCGGCTCAACAGCCGGGGCCTGATGGTCATTGGCCTGTTCGTCCTCCTCTGGCTCGGCCTGCCGCACTGGAATCCTGCGCCGGAGCCGGTGGCACGCCTCCGATCCTTCCTCGAATTCACCCGCCCCTGGCTGTTCATCATGGTCCTCCTGCCGCCCGTCGCGCTGACCATGACGCTCCTGTGGAAGATCAAGGAAGCCATCCTCCACAGCGTTTTCCGGGGCTGATCAGCGGGAGCCAGGCGCAGGTAGATTCCGGCTTGGTGGTCCACGGATCCCGGGACACTGTGCGGCCATGCCGCGAAAGTACTGGCTCGTGAAGCAGGAACCCGATGCCTACTCCTGGGAGGCGTTCGTCGCCGACGGAAGGACCGCCTGGACCGGGGTCCGGAACTTCCAGGCCCGGAACAACCTGCGGGCCATGCGCTCCGGCGACCGCGTCTTCTACTACCACAGCAACATCGGCAAGGAGATCGTCGGCTGCGCCACCGTCGAGCGGGAGGCCTATCCCGACCCGACCGCGACCGAGGGGGACTGGTCCTGCGTGGACCTCGTTCCCCACAAGGCCTTGCGCCGACATGTGACCCTCGACGAGCTCAAGACCGATCCCGGGACGCGCGAGATCCCGCTCATCCGTCACACCCGCCTGAGCGTGATGCCCATCGAGGAGGCCGCATTCCGCCGCATCGCCGAACTGGGCCAGACCACTCTCTAAGAGCACCCCGGATCAGGGCTTCAGCGTCACGGTACGCTTCAGGCGCGCACTCCGCACCGCGGCGTCCACGATCTCCTGTCCGATCCGGCTGATCGGCAGGCTGACGGGGCCCTCAAGCGGTTCACCCTGCTCGAGACAGTGGAGCAGGTACTGGACGGGGTTCTGGTTCGGCGCCTTGGGTGCCGGCGCCTCCACACGGTGCGGCTCCGGCTTCTTGCGGGTCTGCACCGTCACATAATCGTCGTAGTCGTAGCTACTGACCGTGCCCTCGGTGCCGAGGATGATGAAGCCACACCGCGGCTGGGGTTGGATCACCCACGGATCCGTGAAAGTCCCCCAGCGGGTCTCGAACTTCGACAGACCATGGGCGTAGCGGGCGACAACGATGCTGTGCTCGTCAACCTCCAGCCCCTCCGGCTCATCGACCGTCGCCGTGACCTCGATCGGGCGCCGCCCCCCCTGGTACCAGGTGCCGAGGGTCGTGCCATAGCCGAGGTAGTCGAGGAGTGAGCCCCCGCCGTGGGCGCGCTTGTAGAACCAGGAATGGGGCTTCTCGCGGGCGACCTGGGCCGCCGTCTTCTCGTCCTTGTCCGCCCCATGGAAGAGCGGTCCCCGGTTGCCACCGAAATGCCACACATTGAGGACATCGCCGATCGCGCCCTTCGAGACGAGCTCATGCGCCTTGCGATGCGACCCGACCCACTGGAGGGGCCAGTTGATCATGAGCACCTGCTCCTTCCGGACGGCGGCCGCCATGGCGTCCGCCTCCTTGAGCGACGCGGCGAAGGGCTTTTCCACCATGATGTGGCATCCGAAGGGCGCCACCTTCTTCACCCACTCGCCATGCTTGGAGGCGGCGGGACACAGGATCACGACGTCCGGCTGCGTCTTGGCCAGGCACTCGCGGTAGTCGGTGAAGGCGTTGTGGCGGTCGACCAGCCCCTTGCGGATCGCCTCCTCCATCCGCTCCGGCTTCTCGTCGCTCACGCCCACGATCTCGGCGCGGGGATGCTCATGGGCGTACCGCAGCAGGTCACCCATGTGGAAATGGTCGAAGTTGATGCCGGCAATCTTCCAGGGACGCTTCTTCATGGCAGTGGGATGGTGGGACGATGACCGGGGAACGAGCCGGATTTCAAAGCACAAAACGGTGAACTTCTCGTCAGGGTGCCGCGCCCGCAGCCCCGGTCCTGAAGAGGTTCGGATTCCTCACCACGGACTCCACCGAGGGGGCCCAGACCCGGATGCGCGCAAAGAGGCCGCTGTCGTTGAAGGAGCCGAATCCCAGATAGCCCGCACCAAACGAGGCGTGATCGGCCAGCATCGCCGGGGTGGTCATGTCGTCGAACCAGACCGTGATCCGGGTCCCGAGACGCTGCACCCGCACCCGGTGCCATTCATTCTGCCCCCAGCGGCTCCCCTCCGTGGTCCGGGTCGAGATCTTCGTGAAGGGCTTGCCGTCGACGATGAAGATCTGGTTCGCCTCGGGATCGGTCTTGCTGGCGAAGTGGGCGTAGTAGTAGCGACCTGGATCCTGGAACCCAAAGAAGAGGCAGAGGTCCCGGTGCCCATAGTCGGCCCCGGTCTGGAGCAGTTCGGCCTCGAGCAGGAAGTCGCCGAACCGCCGCGTGGTGAGCAACGCGATGCTGCTCGGCGAGCGGACCTTCGCGGCGTACCGGCTGTTCCCGACGAGCTCGAGGGCGACACGCCCGGCGTTCGTGGCCCGACGCCACGCCTTGGAATCGGTGAACTCCAATTGTTCCAGGATCGCGTCGCTCGACAGGTCGGGCTGCCACTGCAACGAAAACCCCTTGGGGACGTATGACGGAGTTTCTTGGGCTGGGGATTGAGCAACTCCCTTCCAGATCCCGCACGCCAGGATCAGCAGCAACACGAGATGTTTGATGTGAGACATGGGATCATTTGGACTTCGTCTGGAGCAGGGCCCGGAGCACCGCCAGGTCTTCCTCCCGCTGGGCTGGATTGAAGTCGATCGACCGCTCCACGGAGAGCAAGCCGGAACGACGGGCCTCCAATCGGGCCCTCTCACCGGCCTTGGAGGACGCGACGTAGATCGCCACGCGACTGGCCTTGTCCTGGATCACCAGGACCCCCTCCCGGACCGAGTGCTCGACGACGGTGATCCCATCGGCATCCACACGGAACACCTCCACCGGGGACTTCAGGTAGGACGGAAGCGGGAACCGGAAGGAAACCGCACGCGGGGGACCAAACCGGAATACCCGTTCTTCGCGGTCGGCCTCGTATGCGAGATCGAGCGCGAAAAGGACCGCCCCCCGAGGGCCTGCCACGACATCGAGGTCCCAGTCCGGCTTCCCATCCCGCAGGACCCGCTCGTGACCCACCGCATCGCCCTCGAGATAGTGGTCCTCGAGCATCCGGATCTCGCGTCCGACCCGAGTCATGGGCTCGATCAGGTCCGGGAAGGTCACGAGCGAGCGCAGGCTGAGGTTGAACCAGTAGAGCGAGGTGATCCGGCTCGCGAGGGCATGGTAGGCCTGCAGTCGGAGCTCGTCGGGCGTTGGCGAGCCCCGCTTGCGGCCGCCGTAGCCGTTCCAATCATGATGAGGGCCCTGCGCCCAGTAGGCAGTCGGACGGGGACGGTTCAGGTCACGGAGCGAACGGCACATTTCACCGATGGTCTCGAGCGGCGCCCCCCAGCGGATGCGTTGTCCCTCCCAGCGGTCATACTGGCCCCAGGCATCGGGCGAGGGCGCCGTCACCCGATAGGCGTCATAGTGAGGGTAGTCCGAGATGCCGGCGTAGAACCGCCACACCCGCTCCTCGCTGTGGGTCACCGAGGTCGGAAGCCGGGTCGGCGCATAGGTCGCCAGGGCCTTCCAGCAATCCTGGGGTGAAACCGGCTTCCCTCCGCCGTACTGGGGTTCCCCCAGGAACTCGACGGCATGGATCCGAGGCAGCAGGGCGTCCGAGTCGTAGTGGGAGGTCGGCTCCAGCTTGCTGAAGTACTTGAGGGGATACCGCGTGTAGAGGCCATCAGGCCCCGTCTGGTCCGTGTAGCCGGGGGTGTCCTTGATGTGCGCGGTGTTCACGTGGATCCGCCGGAGGGTCTTGAGGAAGGGCACGGATTCGAGCGGCTTGTGACCGCCACCGCTGGTGTCGTGCACCCAGCCGCCGCTGATGTCGAACACCTCGCGCTTGATGCGCTGGTGGGACCAGACGGTCACCGTCCGGCCCTCGGCATTGGCCAGACGCACCTCCAGCGCACCGTAGGTGAGCGGCAGGGGGCCCGTCGCCACGCGGGCACCGCCCCGATCGTGGGCCGGGATGACACCGTTGGCCGGGAAGGTCTTGAGGCCTTGGTCCCACCAGGCCTGGGGTCGCAACACCCGCCACGAGGTGCCGGACTCCGGCAGCCAGAGTCGACAGGCCTTGAGCGTCAGCGGGCCGGAGGTTGCGTTGACCACATGGAAGACGAGGGAATCGGGGATCGGGTTGGTCGCCGAGCCCAGGAAGGTCACCGCCGACAGCCAAGCCGTGGGACTCGCAATGGGAACCTCGAGGCGTTCGGTGGACCCGGATCCGGGCCACTGGATTGAGAGATCGGCGGAGGTGTTGGTGCCCCAGGGAGCCCGCTTGCCGTTCCAGCTGCAGACGGTCATGGACCCCGGCGGGAGCTTCAGCGGTTCACCGCCCCACGCCGATGGCAGGTCGTGCCACGCCCACTCGTCCGAAGCCAACAACTCCTCAGGTGTCCGTCCCCGCAGGCGGATGTCCGTGGACACGGGCAGGGACAGCGTGTCTGGGGAACTATTGCGGAGGAAGACCTCGACCCGCGCACCCAGGCTGAAGTCCGGCTTCTTCCGGTACTGCATCTCGGTCGATTGCACATGGGGGACCACGTGGACGCCCTCAATCGATAGGACCGAGGCGTCGGCGCGATAGCCTGGGAAGAGCTGGAATCCCAGCAGGAGGACGACGAGGGCAAGGGCGGATCGGGAGGCGAAGGGAGGGGGGATCGCGGGCATTGGGGTTCTCGATGGGGATCCGCCACACAGTATTCACCCGGGCGCCAAAACCTCAACGGGTGGAGCTCAGGGCGGGCCGGAATCCCAGGATGTTGCTGCGGTTTCCGGGATCGCTCTTGTTCCGATTGGCTGAGCGGGCGCTGGGGCCTTCGTGGAACCAGCTGCCGCCACGGCATACGCGATTGGATCCCCAACCCGGACCCATCGGGTCCGTCACTGTCACTGCCGGATAACTCCCATAGCAGTCAGAACACCACTCCCAGACGTTGCCAATCATATCGTGCAATCCCCAAGCATTGGCGGCCTTCAGCTTAACAGGATGGGTCTGGTTCCCTGAATTCGCTGCATGCCACGCAATTGCATCCAGATCCCCATGACGCGGACCCCTGGTCCCTGCACGAGCCGCGTACTCCCACTCCGCTTCCGTCGGCAACCGCCACTCCCACCCCTCGGGCAACAGGCCTGCCGCCCGCTGCTCCATCGTCAGCTTCTGGCAAAACTCCAAAGCATCCGTCCAACTCACCTGCTCCACCGGTCGGTCAGACCCATTGAAGTGCGATGGATTGCTCCCCATCACAGCCTCCCACTGTGCCTGCGTACACTCCGTCTCGGCCAGGAACAGGCCGCTGCTCAATTCGACCTGATGCCGGACCTCTTCCAGACTCCCCTCGCTTCCCCTGCCTCTTGAACTCCCCATCATGAACTGGCCCGCAGGAATCCACCTGACGGTCACCATCCCGATTTGGCCCGTCAGTCCAGCAGTGAAAGGCCGACTCAACCCCAGCTTTTTTGCGAGGGCATTCTCGGCCTCATCGGCTTGTGCCAAGACCTTTTCCCGAGCGCCCTTCGTCTCATCATCGGACGGTTCTGATACACCCGTCCTGTCAAAACAGCCGGCAGCAATCCCCGCACTCGCCACAAGAAGGGCCAGCAGCCCACATCGCGAGTATTCCAACATGATGTAACCGTGCCCCCCACCCACCCTGGGCGCCACAGTAATCCAGATCCGTAGCGGTCTTCAGAGTCGAACGGATGGGCCTGTCCTGCGTGCCCCGCGGCATGCGCATGAGCCAGCCCCGTTGCTGAACCCCGTTTCTCCCCCATCTTCCACAATGGCCCTGCGCGTCTCCCTTGTCCTCCTCGCCGTCGTCGTCCTCGTGGTCGGGGGCTGCTCCACGGTCCCGAGAAACTCCAATCCGGCCGCCGGCTTCCTCGAGGCCACGGAACGGTTCAAGAGCGAGGGCAACCTCACCCCGGGATCCCCGGAGGAGGCCCAGGCCATCGAACGGGTGAAGGTGTTCCTCGGACGGATGACCCTGGATGCCGTCAACAATGAGGTCCCACGGATCTACGCCACGAACGCCTACCTCAACGACACGCTTAAGACGCTCCACGGACCCCAGCAGATCCAGGAGTACTTCCGTCAGACCCTCGAAGCGGCCGACAGCTTCACGGCGGAATTCCAGGACGTCACCCGGAGCCAGGACGGGTTCTACTACTTCCGTTGGATCATGAAGGTGAAGATGAAGAAGGTCGCCAAGGGGGAGACGATCACCACCCCGGGCATCACCCTTGTCCGATTCGACCGCAGCGGACGGATCCTGATCCACCAGGACTACTGGGACAGCACGACGGGCCTGTTCGAGCATGTGCCGGTCCTCGGTTATGGGATCCGGGCGATCAAAGCACGGCTGTGACTCCGCTGGGAATGGCACTTGAGGGTGGGATCCTCGATGCCTAGCCTTTGGGAGTTCCCCGATGAACCACGCCCTGAAAGCTCTTGCTGCCGCCTTCCTGCTGGTCGGGATCACCGGATCCCCGGCGCTGGGTGCGCCGACCGCGGCCTCCGACAAGGCCATCCCCGCGAAACCCACCCTCCCCTCGCTCAAGGGCCTGCGTCTGGAGCCCTCCTCCCTCACGCTGGGCCACTCCCGGGACGCCCGGAAGATCCTGGTTCTCGGCGAACGCAAGGACGGTGGGCTCGTGGATCTGACCACGGAGGCCTCCCTGAAGCCCGAGGGCGAGATCGTCACGGTTGATTCCGACCAGTTCCTGTCCGCCAAGTCCGTCGGCAAGACCACCGTGCGCGTCGCCGCCGGCGGCCTTTCGGCCTCCCTCCCGGTCGAGGTCACTTCCATCCAGACCCTCCCAGTGGGCTTCGTCCGCGATCTGGAACCCGTCCTCGGACGCGCCAACTGCAACCAGGGAACCTGCCACGGCTCCGCGAAGGGAAAGAACGGCTTCAAGCTGTCGCTGCGCGGCTACGACCCCGAGTACGACTACCAGGCGCTGATCCAGGACCTCGCCGGACGCCGGTTCAACCGGGTGAACGTCGACGAGTCCCTGATGCTCCAGAAACCCCTCGCCGATGTCCCCCACGAAGGGGGTCAGGCCATCCGTCCGGGGTCCCGCTATCATGCGCTGTTGCGCCAGTGGATCGCCGAGGGAGCCCGGTATGAGGATCCCGCTCCAGCCCGCCCGAAGGAGCTGACTGTCCTGCCGTCGGCCGTCGAGATCGACCTCCCCGGACGCCAGCAGCAGTTCCTCGTCATCGCCACCTACCCCGACGGCACCACACGGGACGTCACCCGCGAGGCGGTGCTGTCGAGCAACAACGAGGAGATCGCCTTGGTAAAGGACAACACCCTCACCGCGCTCCGCCGGGGTGAGATGGCGGTGCTGGTCCGCTACGAGGGTCTCTACACCGCACGCGAGGTCGTGGTCATGGGCGACCGGCAGGGGTTCGCGTTCCAGCCCATGCCGGAGAACAACACCGTCGACCGTCTGGTGAATGCCAAGCTGTCGCGGATGAAGATCAACCCCAGCGACCTCTGCACCGATGCCGAGTTCATCCGCCGGGTATTCCTCGACCTCACCGGACAACCACCCACTTCGGACCGCGTGCGGGCCTTCCTCGAGGACAAGACCGCCCAGCGCACCAAGCGGGATCGGCTCATCGATGAACTCCTGGGTTCGCCCGCCTACGCCGCGTTCTGGGCCAACAAGTTCGCCGACCTGCTCCAGTGCAACTCGGAGAACCTCGGGAAGAAGGGTGTCTGGGTGTTCCGGACCTGGATCGAGCAGCAGCTGGCCAAGAACCGGCCGTTCGACCAGTTCGTCCGGGACCTGATCCTCGCCAAGGGCAGCACCTTCGAGAACCCCGCTGGCAACTACCTCCGGGCCCTACGGGATCCGGACAAGATGACCGAGGACGTGTCGCAGACCTTCCTGGGCGTGCGGTTCAACTGCAACAAGTGCCACGACCACCCGTTCGAGCGCTGGACCCAGAACCAGTACTACCAGTTCGGCGCCTACTTCTCCCAGGTCGCCTTCAAGCGCGGGACGCTCGGACGCGACGTGCTGATCCGACCCAACGAGACCTACGCCTCCGAGCAGGTCTCCGAGGACATCGTCTACCAGAACTACAACGGCGGGGAGTCGAAGCATCCCAAGGACGGACGGGTGATGCCTCCACAGGTCCCCTACGGCACGGCCAAGGAAGCCCAGCAGGGTCAGGACCGTCGCGAGGTCTTCGCCGATTGGCTCACGTCGAAGGAAAATCCGTACTTCGCCAAATCCACGGTCAACCGCTTCTGGAGCTATCTCTTCGGACGCGGGATCATTGATCCAGTCGACGACATCCGGGCCGGGAATCCACCCAGCAATCCCGAGCTCCTCGACACCCTGACGCGCGACTTCATCGCCAGTGGCTACGACGTGCAGAAGCTGATCCGGACCCTCTGCCAGTCCCGGACCTACCAGCTGAGCATCATCCCGAACCGCTGGAATGAGGACGACCTCGTCAACTTCTCCCACGCGGCGCCACGCCGGCTCAGTGCGGAGCAGATGCTCGACGCCGTCGCGGTGGCCACCGGACACCGTCCGCAGTTCAAGGACCTGCCCTCGGGACTGCGTGCCGTGGAGGTTCCCGACGGCATGGTGGGCGGGAACGACTTCCTGGCCCTCTTCGGCCGTCCCAAGCGCCAGAGCGCCTGCGAGTGCGAGCGGTCGAGCAACGTGACGCTTTCGCACGCGCTGAACCTTATCAACGGACCCACCCTCGGCGAATGCGTCAGCAGCCCCGAGAACCGGCTCGCGAAGCTGGTGAAGTCGGAGACCGACGACCGCAAGGTGGTGGAGGAGATCTACCTGAGCTGCCTCAACCGCCTGCCGACCGAGCGCGAGGTCGCCGGCCTCCGTCTCGGCGAGGGTGACCAGCGTCTCGAGGGAGCCCAGGACCTCGCTTGGGCCCTCCTCAACAGCCCCGCCTTCCTCTTCAACCGCTGAACCCCGACCTCCCATGATCTCCGTCCCCGGAAAATACGGCGCCACGTGCGACGGCTTCAGCCGCCGCGAATTCCTCCGACTCGGCGGCGCCGGCCTCGCCGGTCTGAGCCTGGCCGACATCCTTCGCCTTCAGGCCGGTCAGAACCCCGCCGTCGGACCCGCCTCAGGCCAGCCCAAGAATGGCTGGGGCGCGGCCAAATCGGTCATCATCCTCTACCTCCAGGGTGGACCGAGCCACATCGACATCTGGGATCCCAAGCCCGACGCACCGTCCAACATCCGCGGCGATTTCAAGCCCATCCGGACCAAGGTCCCCGGCATCCAGGTCAGCGAGGTCATGCCCCGTCTGGCGCAGCAGCTCGACAAGGCGACCCTGATCCGCTCGATGAGCTACACGCCGGTGGGTCTCTTCAACCACACGGCGGCGATCTACCAGATCATGACCGGCTACACGCCGGACCGCGTCTCGCCCTCCGGCCAGCTCGAGCCGCCCGCGCCCAACGACTTCCCGCACCTCGGCTCCCAGATCGCCCGCCTCAAGCCGCCGGAGGTCCCGATGCTGCCATTCGTGATGCTCCCGCGCGCGTTGCAGGAGTCGAACGTCATCGGCAAGGGCGGCACGGCCGGGTTCCTCGGTGCGGCCTACGACCCCTACTATTTCTATCAGGACCCCGCGAAGGACATCAACCTGGCCGACCTCACGCTCCGCAAGGAGGTCAGCACGGAACGGCTCGGACGCCGCGAGACGCTGCTCAAGAAGATCAACGAGGCGATGCCCGACATGGAGAAGGCCGTCGGAAAGTACGCGCTCGACAGCTACTACCAGAAGGCGTTCGACCTCGTGAGCAGCGGACGCGCCCGGGACGCTTTCGACCTCGCCAAGGAGCCTGACGCCCTGCGCGACCGGTATGGTCGGCACACCTTCGGCCAGGGCTGCCTCCTGGCCCGACGCCTCATCGAGGCCGGCACCCGGGTGGTTCAGATGAACTGGCCCGCAGTCGCGAACGGCGACCCGACGGTCGATGCCTGGGACACCCATGCGGCGAACTTCGGCCCCCTCCGCAACCTCCATTGCCCGAAACTCGACTCCGGGCTGAGCATGCTCATCGAGGACATGGATCAGCGCGGCCTTCTCAAGGAGACGCTGGTCGTGGCTCTGGGCGAGTTCGGACGCAGTCCCCGGCTCGGGGTCAGCACGAGCGGGAACACCAATTCGCCCGACGGACGCGACCACTGGCCGTACTGCTACACCGCCTTCATCGCTGGGGCTGGAGTCTCCCGAGGCGCCCTCTATGGGAAGTCCGATGCCACCGGGAGCAGCCCCGCGGAGAATGCGGTCCACCCGACCCAGATTGTTGCGACGATCTACCACGCCCTCGGGATCGACCCGCACACGATCGTGATGAACCACCTCAACCAGCCCCGGGAACTGGTCCAGGCCGACCCGGTGCTTGGCCTGTTCAGCTGATTACCGCCACCAATCACTCCCGGTCCCACAACCACCGGGGGTCCCAGCGGTTGTTGCCAGTGCCCACGATCGCGTCGCCCCGCGCCACCTCACCTCCCTCGGTGCGACCGGGATAGAACTGGAATCCAAGCCGACTCACCCGCGTGGCGGAGGAGTGGCCATCGGCCCAGGTCATCATCGCAGCCCCGGAATGCCGGTTCACCACCCGGTACGGGTTGTCGAACGCGAAGTGGGGATGGCTCGGGGTCAGGAAGTACAGCAGCTGCGCCCCCTGGATCTCCCGCCATTGGTCAGGGTCCTTCTCCGTCGGGTTCCGCACCTTCCCGGCGTCGGCGAAGACGACGGACTCCGCAGGGTTCTTGACGGAGGAAAGCTTCAGGCTGCCGATGCGGTCCAAAGCCCACGGCGAATAGCTGAACTCGATGTGGTTCATGCCGATGCCAAACCGGCCCTGTCCCCTCGACTGGGGCGCTCCCTGGAAGACGCCGGTCTGGTTGGTGCCGGTCACGCTGGGGCAGTCGACCCCGTTCTTGGCCGGGAAATAGGTGCGGAGCAGGTCCGGCCACCAGATCGTTACCCCGCCCGGGACGAACGCGTCCGGGGGCGGGAAACCCAGGATCTCTAGAGGGACCATGCAGTCGCCGTTGTCCTGGGCGTACATCATGAAGGCCAGGCCGATCTGACGTCCATTGCTGAGGCAGCGCATGCCCTTGGCCTTCTCCTTCGCACGACCCAACGCCGGGAGCAGCATGCCCGCGAGGATCGCGATGATGGCGATCACCACGAGCAGCTCGATGAGAGTGAACCCACCAGGCCTGCGAACGCGTGCCTTCATGGGATCACTTGCCTCCTTGGAACCGGATCACCGTCCCATCGCTGGACAGGGTGACCACCGCATGCCTGCCGGGCGTCGGGGGAAGTCGTTGGAGCTCGACATGCCATCGCCCCTTCTCGAGGCGCGGCACGTCGACCCCCATCTCGGCAGTCCGCCATCCGCGCGCCACCGCCGCACTCCGCGCTGCCTCGGTGACACGCTGCTTCGTCTCCAGCGAGGCACCCCAGATGGCCAGCGGACGCAATGCCTTCCACTGCTCGGGCCAGTCGATGGGCTGCGACCCGCCTCGAGTCGTCCGGCCGTTGACCACCAACTCGGCCATGCGACGCCCAAGGCGCTCGACCACCTTCGGATTCTCCTGCCACACGTTCACGCTCTCGGTCGGGTCCATCTCCAGATCATACAGCTGCAACGGAGGAAGCATCTTGGACTCCGGACTGCCGGGTTTCGGGGCACTCCAGCCGCCGCTGTCCGGCGTGAAGAGCAGCTTCCAACGCCCCTGGCGGATTGCGAAGGAACCGTCGCTGGACTGGTGCACCAGCGATTCCCGCCCCCGTCCACCACGATCCCCCTCGAGCAACTGGGGCAGCAGGCTGACACTGTCCTCGCCAGCCGTTTCGGGCAGATCGGCCTTGAGGAGATCCGCGAACGTGGCCATCAGGTCCACCTGCCCCACCGTCCGACCGCACCGGGTTCCCGATGGGATCCGTCCCGGCCAGCGGGCGATGAACGGCACCCGGTGCCCCCCCTCGAACAGGTCGGCCTTGTGTCCGCGATATCCCCCCGTGGGATCGTGTCCCAGCCGCCTCAAGGACGGCAGATCCGCCACGGGAGCGAATCCATTGTCGGTGGTGAAGATCACGAGGGTGTTGGTGCCGATGCGTTCCCGGTCCAGCGCCCCCAGCAGATCCCCAACGGTGGCATCGACCTGCGCCACGAAATCCCCATAGGCCGTCGTCCGGCTCCTCCCCGCGAACTCCGGAGTCG